>NZ_JANYGL010000101.1 GCF_025362435.1 Polymorphobacter sp. | reverse complement strand
CTCTCCCTCAAGGGGAGAGGGAAGCAAGGAAATCGCAGATGATTCCCACCGCCATCACCGCCCTCCTCGGGGTCGAGCACCCCATCCTCCTCGCCGGCATGGGCGGCGTGTCCTATGCCGAGGTCTGCGCCGCGGTGTCCGAAGCCGGCGGGTTCGGCTCGCTCGGCATGGCAGGCCTCCCGCCGTCCGCGATCCGCTCCCAGATGCGCCGCGTCCGCGAGCTGACCGGCAAGCCGTTCGGGGTCGACCTGCTCACCGCCCAGCCCGAGACGCTGACCGCGTCGGTCGACGTCATCATCGAGGAAGGCGCCAAGGCGTTTATCGCCGGGCTCGGCGTCCCCATCGCGATCATCGACCAGCTCAAGCAGGCCGGCATCGTCGTCATGTGCATGGCCGGGTCGGTCCGTCACGCGGTCAAGGCGGTCGAGGCGGGTTGCGACGTCGTCATCGCGCAGGGGACCGAGGCGGGCGGGCATACCGGGTCGGTCGCGAGCGTCGCGCTGTGGCCGCAGGTGGTCGACGCGGTCGACGTGCCGGTGATCGCGGCGGGCGGGCTGTTCGACGGGCGCGGGCTGGCGGCGGCGCTGGCGTTCGGCTGTGAGGGCGTGTGGATGGGAACGCGCTTCATCGCCTCGACCGAGGCGCACGCCGCCACCGCGTACAAGGACGCGATCGTCGCGATGACCGAGAGCGACACCGTCATCAGCCGCGCCTTCACCGGCAAGACGCTGCGCGCAATCGCCAACGACACGACCCGCGACTGGGCCGGGCGCGAGCCGCTGCCGTTCATGGCGCAGGTGGCGAACTCGGCGCGGCTCAACCTTCTCGGCCCGATCGCCGGGGTGGTCGACGACGTCAACCCGGCGACGCAGTGCCTCGCGGCGGGGCAGGGCGGGGGTGGAATCACCGCGATATTGTCGTGCGCGGAGATCGTCGCGCGGACGATGGCGGAGGCGGAGACGGTGATCGCGCGGCTGGGTCGGGGGTAAGGCGCGCGTCAGGCGACCCGCTTCGGCTCCGCGACCATCGACGGCGCCCGCCGCGCCGCCTCGCTCGGCGTCGTCCCCGGCGGGGCAATGCCGGCGTCGATCACCCCGGCGGCGGCGGCGTGGATCGCCTTGCGGATGCGCGGATACGTCCCGCAGCGGCAGATGTTGGTGATCCCGGCGTCGATCTGCTCGTCGGTCGGATGCGGCGTCGCCTTGAGCAGCGCCGCGACCGCCATGATCATCCCCGACTGGCAATAGCCGCACTGGGGGACTTGCCCCGCGATCCACGCCGCCTGGACGATGTGGCTGCGGTCGGCCGACAGCCCCTCGATCGTCGTGACGAAGCTGCCCTCGATCTCGCCGATCGTCGTCTGGCACGACCGCTTGGCGACCCCGTCGATGTGGACGGTGCACGCCCCGCACAGCCCGGCGCCGCAGCCGAACTTGGTCCCGGTCAGGTTCGACGCGTCGCGCAGCGCCCACAGCAGCGGCGTGTCCGGGGCGAGCAGGTAATGGACGGGGTTGCCGTTGACGGTGAACTTGGTCATGCCCCGGCTATACTCTGGGGAGAGAAGTCGTGGAACTGGAGACTTTGGCGCTGGCGGTCGACGCCGGGATCGCGACCGTGACGCTGACGCGGGGCGCGCAGCTCAATACGATGACGGAGGCGTTCTGGACCGACGTCCCCGCCGCCTTCGCCGCAATCGACGCCGATCCGAGCGTCCGCGCGGTCGTCGTCGCCTCGACCGGCAAGCACTTTACCGCCGGGCTCGACCTCAACTGGGCGGGGCAGTCGCTGGCCGGCGGCGAGGCCGACGCTGGACGCGCACGCGAGGCGTTCCGCCGCCACGTCCACCACCTCCAGGAGACCTTCAGCGCAGTCGACCGCTGCCGCGTGCCCGTCATCGCCTGCGTCCAGGGCGGGTGCATCGGCGGCGGGGTCGACTTCGTCACCGCATGCGACCTCCGCGTCGGGACGGCGGACTGCTTCTTCACCGTGCAGGAGATCAACATCGCCATCGTCGCCGACGTCGGCACGCTCCAGCGGATCCCGCATCTGCTGCCGCAGGGGCTGGTCCGCGAGCTGGCCTACACCGGGCGGCGCTTCGGCGCGGCGGAGGCGAAGCACTGGGGCTTCCTCAACCGGGTCGAGCCCGACCACGCCGCCGCGCTGGCATCGGCGCACGCGCTGGCCGCCGAAATCGCGGCAAAGTCGCCGCTGGCGATCACCGGGATCAAGGCGGTCCTCAACCATGGTCGCGACGCGACGATCGCGCAGGGGCTCGATTATGTCGCGACGTGGAACGCCGGGATGCTTCAGGGCGACGACCTTCGCGCCGCGATGACCGCGCAGGCTGCCCGGACGGCGCCGGTGTTCGCCGACCTGCTCGGTTGAGATGCATGCCGCAGTGCGGCAGTTGCGCGCTTGCCGGTCGAGACCCCTAGGCATATAGAGCGTGGCAGTCCGCGCAGGCCCACAAGCCATGCGCGATTAGACCAAGTCTTGCGAAGGGGCACGATGCGCGCGACCGTAAAGTTGGCATTGGCGATGACCGGGCTGCTCCCGCTGGCCGCCCGTGCCCAGGATAGTGCCGTCGCGGCGGCTCCCGTTGTTCCGGTGACGACGACCGCGATGCCCGCCGCAGCGACTGTCGCGCCGGTGCTCGGGACCGCCGGGTTCGGCCAGCCGAGCGGTAACTGGAACCTCCAGGATCAGTTTACCCCGATCGGCCACGAAGCCTATCGCATGGCGACCGGGATCCTCGATCCGCTGATGCTTGGCGTCTGCATCGTGGTTTTTGCATTGCTGTTCTACACGCTGTTCCGCTACCGCGCCACGCGCAACCCGGTCGCGTCGCGGACCTCGCACAACACCGTCGTCGAGGTGATCTGGACCGTCGTCCCGGTACTGATCCTTGTCTGGATTGCGGTGCCGTCATTCCGCCTGCTCGCCAACCAGTACGAGCCGCCCAAGGCCGGGCTGACGATCAAGGCGACCGGCCACCAGTGGTATTGGGAGTATGAATACCCCGACCAGGGCGGCTTCAGCTTCGACTCGATCATCTTGTCGGATGCCGACGCGATCAAGAAGGGCGACCCCGCCAAGCTCGGCGTCGACAACCGCGTCGTCGTTCCGGTCGGCACCACCGTCCGCGTCCTGACGACCGCCGCCGACGTCATCCACGCCTGGGCGATGCCGTCGTTCTGGGTCCAGATGGACGCGGTGCCGGGCCGGATCAACGAGACGTGGTTCAAGGTCGATCGCCCCGGCGTCTATTACGGCCAGTGCTTCCAGCTGTGCGGCACCAAGCACGCCTTCATGCCGATTGCGGTCGAGGTCGTCTCGAAGGAGCGCTTCGCCCAGTGGGTCGCAGCGAAGCAAAAGGAAAACGGCATCACCGCGCCGGGACCCAAGACCGCAGCACTGACGCCGGGCGCTCCCGCCGCGACCACGTCCGCCGCCAACGCGCCCGCCGAGGCCGCCACCGCCGTCACGCCTGCCGTGCCGACCGAGACCGCTCCCGCCGCGCCCGTCGCGCCGGCGCCGACCAAGTAAGGGCTTCCACCAATGGCCACATCTGCCTTCGACGCGGGTTTCGCGCACGACGATCACAGCCACCACGTCGAACTGTCGTTCGCCCAGCGCTGGCTGTTCTCGACCAATCACAAGGACATCGGCACGCTCTACCTGATCTTCGCGATCTTCGCGGGGACACTGGGCGGGGCGATCTCGGGCATTATGCGCGCCGAACTCGCGCATCCGGGCATCCAGTATCTGACGTGGTTCACCCACGGCAATCTCGATGCGTCATACCATCTGTGGAACGTCTTCATCACGGCGCACGGCCTGATCATGGTGTTCTTCACCGTCATGCCGGCGATGATCGGCGGCTTCGGCAACTGGTTCGTGCCGCTGATGATCGGCGCGCCCGACATGGCGTTCCCGCGGATGAACAACGTCTCGTTCTGGCTGCTCGTGCCGTCGTTCCTGCTGCTGCTCGGGTCGATGTTCGTCGAGGGTCCCGCCGGGTTCAACGGCGTCGGCACCGGCTGGACGCTCTACGCACCGCTCAGCACGTCGGGCCATCCCGGGCCTGCGGTCGACATGGCGATCCTGTCGCTCCACCTCGCGGGTGCGTCGTCCATCCTTGGCGCGATCAACTTCATCACGACGATCTTCAACATGCGCGCTCCCGGCATGACGCTCCACAAGATGCCGCTGTTCGTCTGGTCGGTGCTGGTGACGGCGTTCCTGCTTTTGCTCTCGCTGCCGGTTCTGGCCGGCGCGATCACGATGCTACTGACCGACCGCAACTTCGGGACGACCTTCTTCGATCCCGCCGGTGGTGGCGACCCGATTCTGTACCAGCACCTGTTCTGGTTCTTCGGCCACCCCGAGGTCTACATCCTCATCCTCCCAGGCTTCGGCATGATCAGCCAGATCATCTCGACCTTCTCTAAGAAGCCGGTGTTCGGTTACCTCGGCATGGCGTACGCGATGGTCGCGATCGGCCTGATCGGCTTCATCGTCTGGGCCCACCACATGTTCACGTCGGGGCTCGACGTGAACACCAAGATGTACTTCACCGCCGCAACGATGATCATCGCGGTGCCGACCGGCATCAAGATCTTCAGCTGGATCGCGACGATGTGGGGTGGCTCGCTGAGCTTCCCGACGCCGATGCTGTGGGCGATCGGGTTCATCATCATGTTCACCGTCGGTGGCGTCACCGGGGTCATCCTGTCGAACGCCGGCATCGATACCTACATGCACAACACCTATTACGTCGTCGCGCACTTCCACTACGTGCTGTCGCTCGGCGCGGTGTTCGCGATCTTCGCCGGCTTCTATTACTGGTTCGGCAAGATGTCGGGGCGCCAGTACAACGAGACGCTGGGCAAACTCCACTTCTGGATCTTCTTCATCGGCGTCAACGTCCTCTTCATGCCCCAGCACTTCCTTGGGCAGCAGGGCATGCCGCGCCGCATCCCCGACTATCCGGCGCAGTTCGAGCACTACAACTACGTCTCTAGCATCGGCTATGGGATCATGGCGGTCGGGATGGTGTTCTTCTTCGTCAACGTTATCTACTCGCTCTTCGCCGGGCCCAAGGTCGGTGACAATTACTGGGGCGAGGGCGCGACGACGCTCGAGTGGACGCTGTCGTCACCGCCGCCGTTCCATCAGTTCGAGACACTGCCGGTCATCAAGTAACGGCGATGAGTGGCGCCGCGGTCCCCGTGCCCGAAGGGCTCATCGTCGCTGCGCCCGAAGGGGTCAGCTTCGCCGATTGGCGCGACTATCTCGCGCTGCTGAAGCCACGGGTGATGTCGCTCGTGGTCTTCAGCGCGGCGTGTGCGCTGCTGACCGCGCCGGGACACGTCCAGCCGTTCATCGGCTGCGTCGCGATCCTCTGCGTCGCGATCGGTGCCGGGGCTTCGGGCGCGCTCAACCAATGGTATGAAGCCGACATCGATGCGCTGATGAAGCGTACCGCAAACCGGCCCCTGCCGGCGGGCCGCGTCGCTCCCGAAGAGGCTCTGGCGTTCGGCGTCGCGCTCGCGGTCGGCTCGGTGGCGGTAATGGGCCTCGCGGTCAATTGGCTCGCGGCGGGCATCCTCGCCGGATCGATCCTGTTCTACTCGGTCGTCTACACCGTCTGGCTCAAGCGCCGGACGCCGCAGAACATCGTCATTGGCGGTGCTGCCGGGGCGTTCCCGCCGCTGATCGGCTGGGCAGCGGTTACCGGCGACGTCACCGCGCTGCCGTGGCTGATGTTCGCGATCATCTTCCTGTGGACCCCGCCGCACTTCTGGAGTCTCGCGCTGTTCATGGAGGCCGATTACGCCAAGGCGGGCGTGCCGATGCTGCCGGTCGTCGCCGGCGAGACCGCGACACGGCGGCAGATTCTCCTCTATACGCTGGTCCTCGTGCCGGTGACGATCCTGCCGTGGGCGCTCGGCCTCACCGGTTGGGTCTACGGCAGCGTCGCCGTCGCCACCGGCGCGATCTTCATCGCCCGCGCAGTCGCCGTCTATCGCAACACTGCGACGGTCGCTGCCGAGATGGGCCCCGAAAAGCGCCTGTTCAAATACTCGCTGCTCCACCTGTTCCTCGTCTTTGCCGCGCTGGTTGCCGATCACTGGATCGTCGCGTGAACGTCGACTGGACCCCCGAGCAGACCGCCGAGTTCTACCGCCGCCGCCGCGCGCGCAACCTCGCGCTTGGCATCGTGCTCGGCGTCCTCGTGGTCCTGTTCTTCGGCATCAGCATCGTGAAGATGGTGCCGTGACCAGCGCGAGTGCAAATCGGACGACGGCGCTGTGGGCAGCGGCAGGTGCCGTCGCCATGGGCGGGTTGGCGTACGCCAGCGTCCCGCTCTATCGGGCATTCTGCTCGGTAACGGGATTTGCCGGGACAACGAGTCGGGCCGCGGCAGCCCCGGCGGCTCCTGTGGTCGGCGAGACGGTCAAGGTTCGCTTCGATGGCAATGCGTCCCCGGGGATGCCGTGGCTGTTCAAGCCGGTGACGGTCGAAACGACGATCCCGATCGGCGGGCGGCGGATGGCCTTCTTCCGGGCGACCAATATCAGCGGCGCGACGACCACGGGCCGCGCGACCTACAATGTCTCGCCCGACCTCGCCGGCAAGTATTTCAAGAAGATCGCCTGCTTCTGCTTTACCCAGCAGACGCTCAAGGCGGGGGAGACGGTCGACATGCCGGTGACCTATTTCATCGACCCGGCGATCCTCAATGATCCGCAGGCACGCAAGATCGACGAGATTACGCTGTCGTACACTTTCTTCCCGGTCGACGCGGGAAAGGTGGACCAGCCTGCGACCGATCCTGTAAGCCCGACCGTACGAACGCAAGGATAGACCATGGCCGGCGCCAAGACGCATAATCACGACTATCATCTGGTCAACCCGAGCTCGAAGCCGATCCTCGGCTCGTTCTCGGCGCTGATCCTCGCCGCCGGGGCGATCGGCTGGATGCACAAGATGGCGTGGGGGCCGTGGGCCTTCGGCGTCGGCGTCGCGGCGGTGCTCGCGACCTTCTTCTTCTGGTGGTCCGACGTCATCCACGAGGCGAACACCGGCGACCACACCCCCGTCGTCCAGCTCAGCCACCGCTACGGGATGATCCTGTTCATCGCGTCGGAGGTGATGTTCTTCGTCGCGTGGTTCTGGGCGTATTTCAGCTCGTCGCTCTACCCGAGCACGGCGGCAGCGATCGGCGGCGTCTGGCCGCCGAAGGGGATCGAAGTCCTCGACCCGTTCGCCTTTCCGCTGCTCAACACGATGATCCTGCTGCTGTCGGGGACGACCGTGACCTGGGCGCACCATGCACTGATCCACGGCGACCGCGACGGGCTCAAGAAGGGCCTGTGGTTCACGATCATCCTCGGCGCGACCTTCAGCTGCATCCAGGCGTTCGAGTACAGCCACGCCGCGTTCGGCTTTGCCGGCAACATCTACGGCGCGACCTTCTACATGGCGACCGGGTTCCACGGCTTCCATGTCTTCGTCGGCACCATCTTCCTCATCGTCTGCCTCGTCCGCGCGCACCGCGGCGACTTCACGCCGACGCACCACTTCGGTTTCGAAGCAGCGGCGTGGTACTGGCACTTCGTCGACGTCGTCTGGCTGTTCCTGTTCATCGCGATCTATTGCTGGGGCAGCAAGTTCGGCGCGCTGGTGACCGCGGCGGCGTGACGGCAACGTGACCCGCCCGCTGGCGCAGCCCGCGCTGCAGGGGGCGATCCTCGGACTCTGCCCCCGCTGCGGCGCGCCGGGAATGTTCAAGGCGATCGCCAGCTTTGCCACCGCATGTCCGAAATGCGGTCTCGACTATACCGCTTTCGACGTCGGCGATGCCGCTGCGCCGTTCCTGATCTTCATCGTCGGCGCGGTCGTCGTCGTCGGCGCGATCTGGCTCGAGCTCAGCCGCTCGCCGCCGTGGTGGGTCCATGTCGTCATCTGGGTGCCGCTGACGATCGGCCTGACGATGGCTTTGCTGCGCGTGGCCAAGGGCATCCTGCTCGCCCTCGAGTATAAGAACGATGCCCGGCTGGGACGTTCGGAGTAGATGGCGACGGCGAGACGGCTGCCCGTCGGCGCGACGCTGCTGACGCTGCTGATGGTGCCGATCCTGATCGGCCTCGGCATCTGGCAGCTCCAGCGGCGCGAGTGGAAGCACCAGCTTATCGCCCGGCTCGAAGCGGCAAAAACGCTGCCCCCGGTGACGCCGCACGACTATTACCGCGCGATGGTCGGCGTCGCCGACCTTCAATACCGCCATGCCGAGGTCGACTGCCGCCCCGGCAAGGTCGCGCCGTACGACGTCAAGGGCGGGACGAGCGCCGGCGGAGATGAGGGCGGGCAGGGCGGTTTCCTCGTCCTCGTCGACTGCAACGATCCGGCGCGGCACGCCAAGCCCGACCTTGTCGTCGTCGCCGGGTGGACGCTCCGCCCCGACACGATCAAGCAGCTCGACCTCGACACGCATTTCAGCGGTACGCTGATCGACCGGCCGTATGGCAAAGAGCCGGGACGCCCGCAGTTCATGCTGATCCCGACGACCGCCGCGCCGGGGTTGCTGCCGTCGCGGGTGCCGGTGCCCGACGATCTGCCCGACAACCACCTGAGCTATGCGCTCCAGTGGTTCGCCTTTGCGGCGACGCTGGGCGTGATCTACGCGGTGTATGTCCGGCAGTGGCGGCGGCAGGGCTGATGCACGTCTAGGGGAGAGCGAACGACTCGTTCTGTTGGTTCGCGGATATTGACCGACATCGAGGCTGTCCTACAGCCTACGACATGTGTCAGGGTCGAGGGCTAAGTTCGTCGTCTCCGGGCGACCGGGTGCTCTTTCTCATTTCTGGTGACGACAATTCTGCAGCTGGTCCTGCCGTTGCAGAGACCGCATATTTTGGCAGGCGCGCGAGGAGTGTCGCGCTCTCGCCTTTCGTTACGAGTGCGAGGCGCGTGACTGCGAATTTGCATGTACAAAACCCTGAACTTCGTGTGACCTTTCACGCTTCAGTTTCCGCCCCATAGCGTCGTGATGGCGATGGACCCGACGCCAAGTGCCTCATTTCAAAGTGTCATCCCGGCGAAGGCCGGGAGCCATGATCTCAGCAGTCAGTGATCATGGGTCCCGGCCTGCGCCGGGATGACACCTTCGGGGGATGGGGCAGAACCTTGGTAAAGCGGCCGATCCCCCCGCGCCGCCCGCCTTGCTCCCGCCACGCGCCGCCGCTAGACCGGCGACCCCATGGACTATGTCAGCACGCGCGGGGCCGCGCCTTCCCTCGACTTCGAAGCGGTGACGCTCGCCGGGCTTGCTCCCGACGGCGGCTTGTACCTTCCCGCCGCGTGGCCGACGCTGTCGCGCGACGAGATCGCCGGGCTCGCCGGGCTGAGTTATGTCGAGACCGCAGTCCGGGTCTGCACTCCCTTCGTCGGCGACGCGCTGAGCGAGGACGAACTTCGCCGCCTGCTGGCGAGCGCCTATGCCGGCTTCAGCCACGCCGCGGTCGCCCCGCTCAAGCAGCTCGACGAGCGCCACTGGCTGCTCGAACTGTTCCACGGCCCGACGCTGGCGTTCAAGGACGTCGCGATGCAGGCGCTCGGGTTGTTGTTCGAGACCTTCCTCGGGCGGCGGACCGAGCATCTGACGATCATCGGCGCGACAAGCGGCGACACCGGCTCGGCGGCGATCCACGCGCTCGCCGGCCGCGCGCACCTCGACGTCTTCATGCTCCATCCGCTCGGGCGCGTCACCGACGTCCAGCGGCGGCAGATGACGACGGTCCAGTCGCCGAACGTCTTCAACATCGCGGTCGAGGGGAATTTCGACGACGCGCAGGCGCTGGTCAAGGCGATGTTCAACGATCCGGCGTTTGCCGGCAAGTACCGGCTGGCGGCGGTCAACTCGATCAATTGGGCGCGGCTGATGCTCCAGATCGTCTATTATTTCTACGCCGCCGTCCGCCTCGGCGCCCCCGGGCGCCGGGTCAGCTTCAGCGTGCCGACTGGCAATTTCGGCGACGTCTTCGCCGGCTATGTCGCGGCGCGGATGGGTCTGCCGATCGGCAAGCTGATCGTCGCGACCAACGTCAACGACATCCTCCACCGCGCGCTGAGCCTTGGCGACTATTCGGTCGGCGGGGTCGAGGCGACCGCTGCGCCGTCGATGGATATCCAGGTCAGCTCGAACTTCGAGCGCCTGCTGTTCGACCTGTACGGACGCGACGGCGCGGCGACGGCGGCGGCGATGACCGGGTTCGAAGCGAGCAAGCGGCTCGACCTGCCGCCGGCGATGCGCGCCGAGGCGGCGGCGCTGCTGGTCAGCGCGCGGGTCGATGCCGACGGCATGGCGGAGGCGCTGCGGCGGACCGCGTCGGAGTGCAACGAGCTCGTCGATCCGCACACCGCGATCGGGCTGGCGGCGGCGTGGGAGCTGGCGGGCGAGGTCGAGGGCCCGATCGTGACGCTGGCGACGGCGCACCCGGCGAAGTTCCGCGACGCGGTCGAACGCGCCTCGGGCCAGCGACCGACGCTGCCGATGCGCGCAGCCGGGCTGTTCGACCGCGAGGAGCGTTATGCGACGCTCCCGGCTGAACTTGGCGCAGTCGAGGCCTATATCGGCGAGAGGGCGACCCCGGCATGACCACCCAGCTCACCACCCTTGCGAACGGCGTTCGCGTCGTCACCCGGTCGATGCCGCACGTCGAGACCGTCGCGCTCGGCCTTCACGTCGACACCGGCGCGCGGTCGGAGACCGAGGCGACCAACGGCGTCGCGCATTTGCTCGAGCACATGGTGTTCAAGGGCACCGCGACGCGGTCGGCACGCCGGATCGCCGAGGAGATCGAGGACGTCGGCGGCTCGCTCAACGCCTATACCGCGCGCGACATGACGGTGTTCCATGCGCGGCTGCTCAGCGGCGACACCCGGCTCGGCATGGAGATGATCGCCGACCTCGTCCGCGCGCCACGCTTCGACGAGGACGAGCTCGAGCGCGAGAAGGCGGTCGTGCTGCAGGAGCTCGGCGAGGCACGCGACACCCCGGACGACATCGTCTTCGACCACCTCCAGGCCGCCGCTTTCCCGAACCAGTCGATCGGGCGGTCGATCCTCGGGTCGGAGGCGAGCATCGCCGCGCTGACGTCGAGCGACCTCCGCAACTGGCTCGACGTCCAGTATCGCGGCGGGTCGTGCATCGTCGCGGCGGCGGGCAAGGTCGACCATGACGCGTTGGTGACGCTGAGCGAGGCGCTGTTCGGCGACCTGGCTCCCGGCGTCCGGCCCGACACCGCCCCCGCCGTCTTCGCCCCCGGGGTGATCCACGACCGGCGCAAGTTCGAACAGGCGCACCTCACGCTAGGCCTGCCCGCACCGGGGCTGCACGACCCCGATTTTGACGCGATCGCGCTGTTCGTCACCGCGGCGGGCGGCGGGGCGTCGTCGCGGCTGTTCCAGGAACTGCGTGAGGAGCGGGGCCTCGCTTATTCGGTCTATGCCTCGACGACGCCTTACGCCGACGCCGGGCTGTTCTCGGTCTACCTCGCGACGGCGAAGAAGGACGCGGCGGTGGCGATGGACCTCGCGGTCAAGGTCCTCGCCGACACCGCCGCGGCGCTGCGTCCCGACGAGCTTGCCCGGGCGAAGGCGCAGGTCCGCGCCGGGGTGCTGATGAGCCTCGAATCGCCGGGCGGCTGGGCCGAATATCTGGCGCGGCAGTTGCTCGCGCACGGCTACGTCAAGACCCCCGCCGACATCGTTGCGCGGATCGAGGCGGTCGACCTCGACGCCGTTCGAGCTGCCGCGGGCCGGATGATCGCTGGGCCGTATGCGGTGGCCGATGTCGGCGCGGCGGCGCTCAAGCGCGCAGCTTGAGGCGCAGTTACGCCTTCGGGCTGTAGGCGAGGCGTAGTCCGTCGGCGCTCGGTGTGCAGCCGATCGGCCCTGCGACGGAGACGATGACCCCGGCAAGCGCGGCGCGCGAAACCGTGACCTCTCCCCCCGCCAGCGCCGCTGCCACCCCCGGGTCGAGCCGGACCTTCGCCCCGCTCAACGTCACGCCGTCGTCGTCGATCGCGATCCGACCGCCACCCGGGGCTGCCTCGGCGGCGCACATCGCCAAGCCGAGCAGGATCGCGGCATGCGCGGCGTCACGCGGGTCGGCGGTCCAGTCGAGCGTCGTCGCCTCACGCGTCTTGAGCCACGCCGCGAGCAGGCCGCGCGCCGGCGATGCTTCCTCTGGCGGGGCGAGGACGAAGCGGTGGAGGCGGAGCGACGCCACCGCACTTGCCGCGCCGTCGGCGATCAGCCCGCGCAGCTCGGGGTCGCCGTCGTCGAGCAGGTCGATCCCGGTCGAGATCGCGCCGATCGGCCCGGCAAGATCGTGCGTCAGGCGCATCGCCACCAGCGCTGCAAGCGTCGTCATCGCTGGATTACTCCGGTCACTACTGCTGCCACGGCGAACGCGCCGAGGGCGATCGCGGTGCCCTTGTTGAGCTTCTTGAGGTGCCCATCGTTGAGCCGTCCGCGCAAGCGCCGTGCGACAGTCGTCACCGCCAGCCACCACAGCATCGAACCGCTGAACGTACCCGCGACGACCATCGCCGCATTGATCAAATGCTCGGGCGAGTCGTGGCCGATATCGGTGAACCCAACCGCGCCGAACGCGCCGATGAAGAACAGGATCGTCGCCGGGTTGGTCAGCGTCAGCGTCAACGCGGCCAGCGCCATCCGCAGCGCCGACACCTGGTCTTCGTCGCCGCGCAGCTTGGGTGCCGACCGCCAGATGAAGACCGCGAAGACGAGCATGATCAGGCCGCCGCCGAGCCGGATCGCGAGTGCATGGTCGGCGAGCAGCTGCGTCACCGCGCTGACTCCGAACGCCGCTGCCGCCGCGAACAGCGAATCCCCGACCGCGCCGCCGCCGCCGAGGAGCAACGCCCCCGGGGTATGCGCGGTCACCGTCCGCTGGATGACGAGCAGGTTGACCGGGCCGACCGGGGCGGCGGAGGCAATGCCGATCAAGGCCCCCATCGGGAAATACAGCGTCGACAACATGCTCATAGGGCGTGCCTCACCGGGCGAGTCTCATCGGACCGGGACTCACTGTGTCTCGATCGCGCGCAGCCCGAGCGCGATCAGGCGGCCGTCGGCGGTCTGGGTCAGTTCGAACTCGATCCGCTGCCCGGCCTCGAGCATTCCGAACGGTGAGTTCGCGACCGCCGACAAATGGACGAAGACGTCGCGCGGCCCGGCGTCGGGGCGGATGAAGCCGAACCCCTTGCGCGGGTCGAACCATTTGACCTCACCGGTCGCCACTCAGCCGGCAACCAGATCGACCGGGACGAAGCGTCCATGCACCGGGCCGCCGGGAACAACGCGCCACGCCGTTACGGTGCCGCCCGCCGCGATCAGCCACAATTTGCCGTCCTCGACCGCGCGCGCGGCGTCGGTGACCGAAGGCTCGGTCGAGCCGTTGGGGTGCGAATGATACCAGCCGAGCACTTTGCGGCCCTGCGCCCGGGCGCTGCGATGTGCCCGCAGCAGCGCCGCCGGATCGATCTCGAAGGCGCGTTCGGGGCGCTCGGCGATGTTGATCGCGGCCTCGGCGTCGTCGATCATCGCGTCGCCGAAGACGATGCCGCATGCTTCGGCAGGTGTGGCGCGGCGAGCATGGTCGAGGATCGAAACCAGCGCGGAGCTTGCAATCGCCATCTTCATCCCGACATCGGCTAGGCGATGGGGGAAGAAATGTCGACAGCAGTGGCGGTGACCGTCACGCCGGAAATGGCGGGATGGCGGATCGACCGCGCGCTTGCCGTGCTGATCCCGACGATGTCGCGCGAGCGGCTGAAGGCGCTGATTGGGGCAGGGCAGGTCACCGGCGCGAACGGCGCCCACCAGCGCGACCCAGCGCGCAAGGTCGCGCCCGGCGACGCGCTGACCGTCGTCGTTCCGCCCGCCACCACGCCCGACGCGATCGCGCAGGACATCCCGCTGACGATCGTCTTCGAGGACGATCATCTGCTCGTCGTCGACAAGCCCGCCGGGCTCGTCGTTCACCCGGCGGCGGGCAACCTCGACGGGACGATGGTCAACGCGCTGCTCCACCACTGCGCCGGGCGGCTGTCGGGGATCGGCGGGGTCGCGCGCCCGGGCATCGTCCACCGTATCGACAAGGACACGTCGGGGTTGCTGGTCGTCGCCAAGACCGACCCGGCGCACGAAGCACTGTCGCGGCAGTTCGCCGCGCATACCGTCGAGCGCCGCTACACCGCAATAGTCAGCGGCCAGCCGGTCCCCGCCGACGGCACGATCACCGGCTCGCTCGCGCGTTCTTCGGCCAATCGGCAGAAGATGGCGATCGTCGCTGAAGGTCGCGGCAAGCATGCCGTGACACATTATCGCACTGTAACGCCATTGGCCGACGCAGCGAAGATCGAGTGTCGGCTAGAGACCGGAAGGACGCATCAGATCAGGGTTCACATGGCATCGATCGGGCATCCGCTGGTCGGCGACCCGGCGTACGGACGGACCCTCAAGCCGCATCGGGCCGTTCTGGCGGAGCTTGGTTTCACCCGCCAGGCGCTCCACGCGGCGACGCTAGGATTCGTTCATCCTGTCACCCAAGAAAAACTTTCGTTCCATTCCGCACTGCCGCGCGATATAGTAGACTTAATCGGTCGTCTTTCATTGTGACACGACCGGCAAGGGAGCCTTATGGCCACGACGAAGAATCTTCCCGCCAAGACCTCGATCCCGACGATGGGAGGCGAGGCCGGACTCAATCGCTATCTGTCCGAAATCCGTAAGTTTCCGCTGCTCGCCCCCGAGCAGGAATATATGCTCGCCAAGCGCTGGGCCGAGCATCAGGACCCCGAGGCCGCCGCCAAGCTGGTTACGAGCCACCTGCGTCTCGTTGCCAAGATCGCAATGGGCTACCGCGGCTATGGCCTGCCGGTCGCCGAGCTGATCTCCGAAGGCAACATCGGGCTGATGCAGGGCGTCAAGAAGTTCGACGCCGAACGCGGCTTCCGCCTCGCGACCTATGCGATGTGGTGGATCCGCGCCTCGATCCAGGAATTCATCCTGCGCTCGTGGAGCCTCGTCAAGATCGGCACCACCGCCAACCAGAAGAAGCTGTTCTTCAACCTCCGCCGGATGAAGGGCAAGATCAACGCGATGGAGGACGGCGACATGAAGCCGGCCGACGTCACCAAGATCGCGACGACGCTG
>NZ_JANYGL010000068.1 GCF_025362435.1 Polymorphobacter sp. | reverse complement strand
CACGCGTGGCGTTCTCTGGGCCGCAGACAAGCTCGAACCGCGCTACCTCAAAACCGCCGGCCTCAGCGGCCCGAACCTCGTCCCCGTCAACCTCGCGAAGGGCCGCCCCGCCCTCGCTTCGAGCGAGCAGACCAGCAACGGCAACCTCATCGCCAACGCCTTCGACGGCAACCCCAGCACCCGTTGGTGCGCATCGAGCGACGCCAGGAACGAATGGCTTCAGGTTGACCTCGGTAAGCCTACCAAGGTCAACGCCGCCCGGCTTGACTGGGAGACGTCCGCACCCTATCGCTTCAAGCTCGAAGGCTCGCCCAACGGACGCACCTGGACGACCCTGAGCGACGGTTCGAACAACGAGAAACCCAGCCCGAACAGCCTCACGTTCGGGCCGAGCCAGCCGCGATACGTCCGCGTCACCTTCCTCGGCGGCAGCGGCTGGGGCAGTCTCAACGAGTTCGAGCTTTACGGTGACAAGACAGAGACCATCGACCCCAAAGCCGCCGCCGTCAAGCGAGACGCATCGTACTTGACCGGCGTGACGATTCCAGCAGGTTATGAAGCGACCGTCTTCGCCGCCCCCCCCGCGATCAACTACCCCGTCTTCGTCTCCGCCGCGCCGAATGGAGACCTCTACGTCTCCGCCGACCGCAACGGCTCGCTCGACCGCGAGACATATCGCGGCACGGTCTATCGCCTCCGCGACATCGATGGCGACGGCCGCGCTGATGAGGTCAAGCGGTTCGTCCCCGATGTCGACGCGCCTCGCGGCCTCGTCTTCGACCGCGACCGCGTCTATCTCATGCACCCGCCCCACCTCAGCGCCTTCATCGACAAAGACGGCGACGGCATCGCCGACGAGCAGAAGGTCCTCGTCAAAAACATCGCCTTCGGCTTCAAAGATCGATCCGCTGACCACACCTCAAACGGCGTGACGCTCGGCATCGACGGCTGGCTCTATCTCGCGATCGGCGACTTCGGCTTCCTCCAGGCTGAGGGCACCGACGGCCGCAAACTTCAACTTCGAGGCGGCGGGGTCGTCCGCGTTCGACCCGACGGCACCGGCCTCGAACTCTATGCGCGCGGCACGAGAAACATCCTCGAAGCGTCGGTAGACCCTCTCCTGAACACATTCGCACGCGACAACACCAACGACGGCGGCGGCTGGGATATCCGGCTCCACCACTTCACCGGCATGGAAAACCACGGCTATCCCCGCCTCTTCAAAAACTTCACCGACGAGACCATTGCCCCCCTCGCTGACTACGGCGGCGGATCAGGCTGCGGCGGCCTCTACCTCAGCGAGCCCGGATTCCCCAACGGAGACGGAGACGCCCTCTATACCGCCGACTGGGGCCGTGACCGCATCTTTCGCCACAAGATGACGCCCAAAGGCGCGACCTTTACCGCCGATCAGGCAGAGTTTTTGACTGTCCCCCGCGTCACCGATCTTGATGTTGACGCCAATGGACATCTCTACGTCTCAAGCTGGAAGGGCGCGACGTTCACATTCACCGGTGAAGACGTCGGCTTCCTCCTCCGCGTCACCCCAAAGGGTTATAAGGCCGAGCCTCTGCCCGACTTCACCAAGCTCGACAACGCCGCCTTGGTGAAGGCCCTCGAATCCCCGAGCGATCGCCGACGCCTCGCCGCCCAGCGTGAGCTGCTCTCGCGACGGTTCGACGACCGGACCTCCGACGCCGTGCTTGCCCTCGCCGCCGACGGCCACAAGCCACTGCCAAGCCGCGTGGCCGCCCTCTTCACGCTCAAGCAGGCCCTCGGCCTCCGATCAACCGCGCCGATCGTTCAGCTCATCTCCGACCCGTCGATCCGCGAATTCGCCCTGCGGGCGCTCACCGATCGTATCGACGAATTGAAAGACGTTTCCGACTCTTCCATGGTCGCCGTGCTGGCTGACGCCGACCCCCGTATTCGTCGCCAGGCCGCCGTTAGCCTCGCCCGACTCGGCAAGGTCGAACGTTGCGAGACGCTTGCGGGATTGCTCGGAGACTCCGACCTCACCGTCGCGCACACCGCCGTTGAAGCCCTGATCGCGCTCAAAGCCGCCGATGCGTGCTTCGCCGTCGTTGACCGCCCCGACGCCGCGCCGCAGGCCCGAACCGGGGCGCTCCGCGTGCTCCAATCGTTGCACGATCCCAAAGTCGCCGACAGTTTGATCCGTCGATTGGAAACTGAGACTCATCCTGTCCGTCGGCTCGGCCTCATCGCCGCGCTCGCTCGGCTCGACCACCGCGAGGGCTTCTGGCGGGGCGATAGCTGGGGCACCCGGCCCGACACCTCTGGCCCCTATTATCAGCCCGAGGCCTGGGACGCTTCGCCCCGGATCGAGGCGGCCTTGAAACGGGCACTTGAGCCGTCGAGCGGCGACGACTTTGCCGCGATCCTCCGCGAGCTTGATCGCAACAAGGTTCAGTCCAAGAGCCAGACCGAGGCGATCCTCGCCCGTGCCACGCACGACCAGTCGATGGTCAAGGCGGCCGTCGAACACCTGACTCGGACCCGCGACATTCCCTCGTCGGCCGTCCCCTTCCTCGCCAGCGCCGCAGCCCCGGCGAAGGGTCGCCCGCTTGGCCTCCGGTCGGACGCGACGATCGCGCTTATCAACATGGATAGCGAAGAATCCGCCCGCGCGGCGATCGCGGCGCTCGTCGACTTCGGTCGTTCGGGCCGGGTTGATCCCGAGGTCGCTCGGGCGCGTGCCGCTTTCTTCGGCTCGACCAAACTCGGGTCGCATCGCCGCCTCTTCGAGACCCTCGCCACCAACGGCAGCAACCCCGCCTCCGAGTGGGCCATTGCCGCGCTCCTCGTCGTCTCGGCAGAGAAGAAAGGTTCGGCCGAGTCGCGGACCCAGGCCACCCGCGCGATCGAAGCCGCCTGGTCTGACCCCTCCCGTCGCGCCCAGGTTCTCCGCGCCATCGCCCTCGCCGGCCACCAGCCCTCGGCCGTTCGCGTGCTCGCCGCGCTCAATGACCCCAACGAGTCCATCGCCTCCGCCGCCCGCGATGCCGCTCGCGAATTGAAGCTCGACCCGACCGCCGACACCGTTCGCCCGACCGGACCGAAGATCGAGTCACTTGCGGTCGACAGGGTTCTCGCCCAGGTCGTGAAGGCCAAGGGCGATATCGCCTCAGGCGAACGCTTGTTCACACGTCTGAGCTGCGTCAACTGCCACACCGTCCGCCAGTCCGACCCGCCGAAGGGCCCATATCTCGGCACGATCGCGACGACCTACAAGCGTCGAGAGCTGGCTGAGGCAATCCTTCAGCCGAGCAAGACGATCGCGCAAGGCTTCGCCACCAACGTCTTCGCGCTCGAAGACGGCCGGACCCTCACCGGCTTCGTCACCAAGGAAGCCGCCGACCTCGTCACCATCCGCGACGTCGACGGCAAGGAGTCGCAGATCCCCACCTCGAACATCGTCGAGCGCGCCAAGTCGAACGTCTCGGTGATGCCCGATGGTGTCATCAAGGCCATCACCGTCGGCGAATT
>NZ_JANYGL010000008.1 GCF_025362435.1 Polymorphobacter sp. | reverse complement strand
CAACGTCCTTGCGGTCGCCGGGGCGGCACGCAACCATCCGGCAGTGCTGTTCTTCGGCCTCGCCCTGTCAGTGACCCTGATGGCGGTCGCGGCGAGCTACATCGCGCGGATCATCGAGCGCTACCACTGGATCGCCTACGCCGGGCTGGCGGTGATCGTCTATGTCGCTGGATCGATGATCGTCGACGGCGGCCGCCAGGTCATGCCTTTGATCGGCTGACCGGCTCCCGGCGGCGGCCGGGCGGCAGAAGCATTTTTAACCAGTAACGAAATGTCGTCTCGGTTTTGCTTGGCGGTTCTTGAGCGCAACGAGTCGGCATCATAATTTAATTGACGAAACACTTGTAAAAATCTATCTGGCTAACGCGCGAAATTCGCGTGGGGCAATCTTGTTAGGATAGATCGTGCGGACGATTCTCGCATTCGCCGCTGTCGGCCTGATGGGCATCGGCGCGGTTTCGGTGCACGCGCAGGACGTCGAAGGGCTGGCCAAGAGCCTCGCCGCCAAGCCTAAACCCGAAGAGCCGAGCTGCCCGAAAAAGCTCCCCGATGGCTCGTGTCCCGATACGGTCGAAACCCGCCAGATGCGCCTTCCCGGCGCAGCGTCGGCCGGCGCGGCGGTGTCGAATGCGGCGAGCAGCGTCTCGCGGGCGATTCGCGCCGACATCAGCATGACATTTGTCAAAGGCTCGGCCGATCTTACCGCCGCCGCCAAGGCGACGCTCGGCCGCTTCGCCAAGAGCCTCGTCGCGGTCGGCAGCTACCGTCCGTTCACCGTCGAGGGTCACACCGACAGCAGCGGCCCGCGCGACATCAACATGTCGCTGAGCCAGGCGCGCGCGCAGGCGGTCGTCAATTATCTATCGAGCAACGGCGTCGACAAGGGTCGCATGACCGCGAAGGGCTTCGGTCCCGACAAGACGCTCAAGGGCCACACGCCCGAAGACGCCGCGAACCGCCGCGTCGAGGTCAGCGCTTCCTAGCCTAAGTCGTTACTGCGGCGTCAAAACCGCGGGATCGGACATCAGACTGCGTAGGGACAAGTCGGCTGTGGGATGCAGCCAGCGGGGGGGTAGTTGCGAATGCGGGCGGGCGTACAGCGTCGCGGGCGAGGCTCGCTGTCGGCCATCGTGGCCGGGGCGATGCTGGTGTCGCCGCTGATCCCGACTCTGCCGCTGTCTGCCCAGGCCATCGGTCCGGGCGGCGCGATGCCCGCCCCCGGTCTGATCAACGGCGGCCTGCCGACCTCCCAGGAAGTCCGCCGCCAGCCTGAAACCCCGCCACCTGCTGCCGCGTCGGTCACCGTGCGTGCGCGTGGTGCCGTAGCTGCCGGCCCGTGCCCCGCCGCGATTGCGACCTCGGAACTGTTGGCACCGCTCGCCGCGATCGATTTCACCGGACCGAACGGTGCCGAACTCGACCACGGTGTCCGCGCCGCACTCGCCGGGGTTGGCGGCGGCCTCGACGGTACCTCGCGACCGATTCGCGCGATCTGCGATATCCGCGACGCCGCCAACGCAGCGCTCGCCCGCGCGCATTACGTCGCGACGATCCGTGTCCCCGAACAGACCATCGCCGGGCACCTCCATCTCGAGGTCATCACCGCGAAGATCGTCGCCCTGCGCGTTCGCGGCGACCCGGGTCGGTCGTCGAAGCGCATCGCCACGCTGCTCGAACGGCTGCAGAAGCTCGACCCGCTCAACGAGGTCGACGCCGAGCGCATCCTCCTTCTCGCGGGCGACATCCCGGGCGTCGCGGTCACCCTCGAACTCCGCCCGGCGCCTTCGGGCAAGCTCGGTGAAGTCGTCGGCGAGGTGGCGGTCGAACGCGTCCCAGCGGCGCTGTTCTTCAATGCACAAAACTACGGCTCGACGCAGATCGGGCGCTACTCGGGGCTGCTCCGCGGTGAGCTCTATGGGCTGACCGGCCTCGCCGACCGCACCTTCCTCGGCGTCTTCACCACGGGCGACTTCAAGGAACAGCAGGTCGTCCAGTTCGGCCACGACTTCGAGCCGTTCGCCCGGTCGCCGCTGCGGATCGGCGGCCAGTTCACCTATGCCTGGACCAAGCCGACGCTCGCGACCGCCGGCGTCGGGCTCAACCTCGAGTCGCGCTCGCTGCTGGGGACGCTGTCGGCGTCGTATCCGCTGATCCGCCGCGCCAGCCACAACCTGCGCCTCGACGGCGGCTTCGACTTCATCGAGCAGCGGACGCGGTCGAACGGCAGCCCGATCAACAGCGACAAGTTGCGCGAACTCTACATTCAGGCCAACGGCGATGCGACCGCGCGGACGAGCGGTGGCCTCGCCCCGCTATGGCGCATCGCGGGCGGCATCGAGGCACGCAAGGACATCGACGTCTTCGGCGCGACGCGGCTCGGCCAGTCGTCGGGCGGGGCGATCCCGACGCGCTTCGAAGGCGACCCGCAGGCGTTCATTGCCCGCGCCAACGCGGTGATCGAGGGACGCATCCGCTTCGGCCCGCAGTCGCCGTACGCCGCGACGGTGTCGGTCGACGCGCGCGGACAATATGCCGATCACCCCTTGCTCGCGTTCGACGAACTGGCGGTCGGCAACCTGACCATCGGGCGCGGCTACGACCCCGGCGCGACGTCGGGCGACCGCGCTTATGGCGCCGCGACCGAAATCCGCATCGGCAAGCCGCAGCCGTTGTCGCGCACCGATTTCGCCTATGAAGCGATCGGCTTCTATGACGTCATCCACATCCGCAACCTCGATTCGAACCAGTTCGAGGCGAGCCGGACGCTCCACAGCGTCGGCGGCGGGGTCTGCGCGACATGGGGCAGCCACGGCCGGATCGACGTGTTGTACGCCAAGCCACTCGACAAGGGGCTGGCGATCGACACGGTCAAGCCGCCCGCGCGCGTGCTGGTGTCGCTGACCATCCGCGCGCTCCCGTGGCGCTGAGGAGCTTGGCATGACCAGCCTGCGCAGCCGCCTGTTCCACGGCACCGCCGTCGCCGCGTTGGCGCTGCTGCCGACCACGGCGCAGGCGGCACCGGTCCTGCCGAACCTCGGCACAATCGCCGCCGGTACGGTCGTGGCGAGCGGGACCAACGCGACGGTCGTTGGCGGCGGCACCTTCGGCGCGGGCGCGACGCCGATCGTCGTCACCGGAGTGGCGAACAACGGCGCGCTCAACCTGACGGTCGGCGCGGGGGCGGGTGCCGCAGGGCAGAGCGCAGTCGTCAACTGGGACAGCTTCAGCATCGGCTCGACCGCTGGAACCAACAATGCCGTCACCTTCAAGGGCGCCGGCGATCTCGCCTTCTCGGTGCTCAACCGGGTTACCAATGCTGCGAACCCGACGACGATCGCGGGGACGCTCCAGGGAAATGTCTCAGCGGCCCCGGGTAATCGCGGAACGATCTTCGTCGTCAACGAGGCCGGCGTCTCGTTCGCCAACTCGGCGACGGTGACCAACCTCACCGGCTTCGTCGCAAGCTCGCTCGGCGTCACCGACGCCGAGTTCGCCAAATTCGCGAGTGGAACGACACAGTTCACCGGCACAGGGGCCAATTCCGTATCGGTCGCGGCCGACGCGGGTGTGATCAAGGCAACGATCGCCCCCGACAGCGTGCTGCTGCTGGTGGCCCCCAAGCTCGATATCCAGGGCGGTGCGCTGTCGGCGGCGGGGGGCGACGCAGCGCTCGTCCTCGCCAGCGACGCCACGGTCGCGCTCAATTCGACGAGCATCATCTCGATCAAGATCGACGCCGGAGCGACGGTGTCGACCGCGCAGACGCTCGCCGGGACGATCGGCGGCAAGCGCGTCCTCGTCGCGGCGGCGACCTCGGCCGATCTCGTCGGTGCCCTGCTCAACGTCACCGGCGACCTCACCGCGACGACCGCGACCGCGACCAACCAGGGCATCGTCATCGCCATCGGCCGCAACGCACCGATCGACGCCACGAACGCGATCACCTTCACCCCGGCAGGCGCTGGACCGCCGGTCATCGCGGGCGCGCAGTTCGTCGGGGGTCTCGCCGTAACTGGGGCGCTGACGAGCAGCGCCCGGATCGACACCGCGGTCAGCGGCGCGACGAGCATCGCCGTGGTCGCGGCGACCGGAGGTGCAAGCTTCGTATCGGGCGGCGCGCTGGCTTTCACCGGCAACATTTCCGCGGGCGGCGGCCTGACGGGGGCGGGGACGAGCATCGTCCTCGGCGTCGACGGCGCGGCCCACAGCTTCGTGTCGACCGGCGCAGCGGTCGGCCTGACCGCCAGCGGCGGCGCGATCACCGCGCTCGGCGACTATACTATCTCGGGCAGCGGCGCGGTCACCCTCGAAACATCGCCGGGCATTGCGGCGAACTTCAGCCAGGACGGCTCGCTGGCGATCACCGGGTCGACGATCTTCGTCGGCAACATCGCCAGCAACCCCGCCGCCACTCTCGTCGGGACCGGCGACGTCGTCCTCACCGCGACAAGCGCGCTCAACGCGGGAACCGTCGTCGCCCAGGGCGCCGTAACGGCATCGTCAGCCGCCGGAGCAGTCACGCTCGGCGGTGCAACCTCGGGCAGTGCCAGCGCGACCGGGCACGCCGTCACCGTCACCGCCGGGGGCGCCGCGACGGTATCGGGCGCGGTAGCCTCGACCGGGAATTACACCGTCAACGGCGGCAGCGTCTCGCTCGGCGGCACGCAGGCGGCAGCGGGCGACGTCCTCGTCAAGTCGACGACCGGCGATATCGCCACGACGGGGTCGCTCACCGCCGACAGCGGCGGTGCGGGCGGGCACGTCCTCGTGCTCGACAGTGCCGCGGCGATCAGCGGTGGCGGCAGCCTCGCGGGCGGACCGGCGCGCCAGTCGGACATTCTGATCGCGGTCGCGGGCGACACCACGCTCGGCACCATCGGCGCGCGGTCGCTCGCAAGCGCGGCATCGATCACCAACCCGGGGTCAGCGAGCGTCTACACCGCGACGACCGCCGACACGCTGTCGACCGCCGGCGCCATCTCGCTGGGAGCGGTGTCGACGACGCACGCCAATGCGATCGGCTCGACGGGCACGCTGGCGGGCCACCGCGACGTCACGATCGGCGGCGACACGAGCACGGCCGGGGGCGTCGGATTGTCGGCGATGACCGGCGACGTGCTGCTGATCGGCGCAGTCTCGGCAGCCGGGGCCGCGTCGCTCCACGCCGACCTCGGCACACTGACGATCGGTGACGTCAAGGCATTCGGCGGTAACGCGACGCTGACCGGCACGACCGCGATCGCCAAGGCGAGCGGCGCGCATGTCATCGCCGCATCGGGCAACGTCGCGCTCAAGTCGGACGGCGCGATCGCGGTCGACGCCGTCCGCGCGGGTGCGGCGATCACCGCGGGAGGGTCGACTGGTGCCAGCGCGACATCGCTTACGAGCGATAGCTTGCGCGGCGGCGGCGCGGTCACGGTCACCGCCGGCACAATCTCGCTCGCCGGCATCAATGCAAAGTCGGCCCAGTCGACGGGCAAGGCGCTCGACACCACGCTCACGACCTTCACCGGCGCCGCGGTCGCTGCGGCCGACGTCACGCTGACGAGCGGCGGCGCGATAACGCTCAACGATGTCGCCTCGACCGCAAACATCACCGGCAGCGCAGCGGCCTTCACCCTCGGCACCGCGAGCGCGACGCATTCGCTCGCCGCCGTTGGCGCGGTGACGCTGACCGCGACCAATCTCGGCCCGGCGGCGATCACCGTCCTCGGGGATTATGCAGTTGCCGGCGGCGGCGCGGTCGCGCTCCAGCGCTCGGCGGGGGTCGGGGCGAACGTCACCCACGACGATACGCTGACGATCACCGGAGCGAACGTCCTCGTCGGCGACATCGCCCTCGTCACGACGCTGCTGCCGCTGGTCGGCACAGGCAACGTCGCCTTGACCGCGAATGGCGCGGCGGCGACCGATTCGATCAGCGCCGGCGTCGTCGCGGCGCGCAACGCCGTTACGGTCGACTCAGCGCACGGCGCGGTCGTCCTCGGCGGCGCCATCTCGGGCGGCGCCGGAGCGGTCACCGTCAGCGCCGCAACCTCGGCCGACGTGACCGGCGCGGTGTCGTCCGCCGGCGACTATACGGTCGTCGCGAATGGCATCACGTTGGCGACCGCGGGAGCGCCGCAGTCGGCGGTGGGCAACATCCTCATCCAGTCGTCGGGCAATATCTTCGCCAGCGGAACGCTCGTTGCCGACAGCGCGGGTGCAGGCGCCAAGCGCCTCGTTCTCGACGCGATGGGCGGACTGTTCAACGCGGGCGCTGGTCCCGTCAGCCTGACGGCCGGCTCAGGCGCGACGGCGACCGCGGCGAACCGGTCGGACATCCTGCTCAGCCTCGGCAGCGGCACCAACCTCGCGCTCGGCTCGGTCGATGCCGACGTCTTCAGCAACGCGACCCACGCCGCCGGACCGCTGACCGTCGCCGACTACGACCCGGCGATCCAAGCGTTTACGTTGATCCCGACGCTGATCACAAGCGGCGCGATCTCGAGCACCGGCGCGATCAACACGGTCCAATCGATCATCATCGGTTCGACCGGGAGCATTGCTAGCCAGCGCGACGTCTCGCTCGCCGGCGTAACGAGCAGGGCCGGCAGCGTCGAGGTGTCGGCGACCAGCGGTGCCGTGACCCTGAACGGCCCGGTCTCGGCAGCGACCTTCGCCATGCTTCATGCCGATGCCGCGACGCTGACCTTAGGCAATATTAGCGCGTTCGGCGGCAACGCGACGCTGACCGGCGCGAGGGCGATCGCTAAGACGCCTGGCGTGCATGCGATCGCCGCCCTGGGCGATGTCGTGCTCGCCTCGCCGGGCGCGGTGACGGTCGACGCGGTTCGCGCCGGAGGCACAGCAACGGTGCGCGGCCTGACCACTGGGAGCAGCGCCGCTTCGCTGACGGGGACCAGCATCGCCGCAAACGTCGGCGTCACGATCTCGACGACGGGGACGATCAACCTGATCGGCGCGGGCCTCACCGTTGCGACGCCGCGCCAGGCGATCGATGCCAACCTCGGCGGCTTCAATGGCGCCAACGTCGGCAACGCCGATATCGCGCTGACCTCGACCGGCGGCGCGGTAACGATCGGCGCGATCGCCGCGACCGGCAGCATCCTGCTCAATGCGGCAACGACCGCGACGGTGTCGGGCAATGCCGAGGCGGGCTTCGGCGGCGGCAGCGGCGACTATGGCGTCAAGGGAGCGACGGTATCGCTCGGTGGCGCGGGGACGACGCAGAAGGCGACCGGCAATGTCTGGATTCGCGCTGGCGTCGGAGGAATCTTCGCCGCGGGGACGATCATCGCCGACGATAACGGCTTCGGCGGCCAGCGCCTCGTCCTCGACAGCGCCGCGGCGATCGGCGGCGGGGCGAACCTGACCGCGGGGGCAGGGGTCGGCCCGACGACGACGAACCGCTCGGCGATCCTGATTACGCTCGGCGACACAACGAAGCCGGTCTCGCTGGGCAGCATCGACGGGCTCAGCCTGTCGCTCGCCAATCCCGGCGCCGCGACGTCGGTCGCGAGCTATACGCCGATCGTCGCCGGTCGCTTCGAAACTGCCGGCGCGGTGTCGCTCGGCGCAGTGTCGACCGTCGCGTCGAACATCATCGGCTCGACCGGGACCGCGGTCGGGCAGCGCGACGTCGTCATCGGTGGCGATACCAGCACCACCGGCAGCGTCGAGGTCCGCTCGGCGGCGGGCGCGGTCGCCGCGTCGGGGCCGGTCATTGCCGCGACGGGAGTCAACCTCCACGCCGACTTTACCCCGGTGGGCGTCGACCCGGCGCAGGGTCTCCTGACCGTCGCCGACGTGACCGCGTCGGCGGGCGATGCGACGCTGACGGGCGGCACCGCGATCGCGACGGCGTCGACCGCGAACACGATCGCGGCGACCGGCAACGTGCTCCTCGCCTCGCCCGGGTCGATCGCGATCGGATCCGCCAGAGCGGGCGGGACAATCACCGCACGCGGCCTGGCGGTCGGTTCGAGTGCGAGTTCTTTGAGCGGTGTCGGCCTCGCCGCGAACGGCGCGATCACCGCAACGACGACCGGCGCGATCTCGCTGACCGGAACCGGCGCGCAGGCGACTGCGACCCGGCGCGGAGCGTTCACCATCGCGAGCGGCTTTGCGGGGGCGAACGTCGCCGATGCCGACGTCACGCTGACCGGAAGCACCGTGACCGTCGCCGACGCGGGGTCGACCGGCAACCTGTCGCTCACCGGCTCGGGCGCAGTCGGCGTCACCGGCACCGTGACCGCAGGCGACGCCTTCACCGCAGGCGGCAGCGGCAATTATTCGGTCACCGCCGGGAGCATCACCCTCGGCGGAACCGGTATCGTCCAGAGCGCGACCGGAGCCGTCGCACTGGCCTCACCCGGCGCAGTCACCGTTGGTACGGTCCGGGCAGGCAAGACGATCACCGTCAGCGGCCTGACGTTGGGAAGCGCCGCAGGCTCGCTCACCGGCACCGTGCTCCAGGCCAATGGCGCGGTTACGGTCCTGACGAGCGGGGCGATCTCGCTCACCGGGACCGGCGCGGTAAAAACCTCGACCGAGCGCGCACTGTTCGACCCGACGCTGCGGACCTTCACCGGCGCGACGACCGCAGCCGATGCGGATGCAACGCTCACCTCGACCGGCGGCACTGTGACAATCGCCGACGCGGCAACAACCGGCAACCTGACGATCATGGGCTCCGGTGCGGTCACCGTTACCGGGATCATCGCGGCGGGCGATGGCGCGACGGCTGCCGGTCATGGCACCTACACCGTCGCGGGCAGCAGCATCGCGCTCGGCGGCGGGGTCGCGGGACAGGCGGCGCTCGGCGACATCTTGCTCGAGACGCCCGGCGCGATGACCCTGACCGCGCTGCGCAGCGGTGGCGCGGTCACCGCTCGCGGACTCGCGGCGGGAAGCAACGCGGCGTCGCTGGCCGGCGACAGCATCCAGGCGAACGGCGCGATCGACGTCGCGACGATCGGCGCGATCACCCTCGCCGGGCTCAACGCGACGAGCATCGCCACAAGGCGCAATCATATCGACGCCGACCTCGCCGGGTTCGGCGGCGCGGCGACCGCGCCCGATGCGGGGATCACGCTGGCGACGGTGGCGGGATCGATCAGCGTCAATGGCGGGAGCTCAACCGGCTCGACGACGCTGACTGCGGGCACCGGCGGTGTGTCGGGTGGAATTTCGGCGACCGGGCTGCTCACCGCCGGCGATGCCAGCACGATCACCCCGCTCGCCGATCTCGTGCTCGACGCACGCGACACCGCGACACTCGCCAACGGCAGTGCGACGCGCAACATCGGCGTCACCAGTCATGCCGGCGATGCGACGATCACCGTCGCGACCGCCGGAACGAATAGCGTCGGCGGCGGCGCGATCACCGCGCAGACGCTCGCTGCCGGCCGGACAGCGACGATCGCCTCAGGCACGACGACGCTCGGCGACATCAAGGCGCTGGCGACGGCGGCGGGTGGCACCGCGAACATCGGCACTGCAACCGCGACGCTCGGCAACGTCCTCGCCGACGGCGACGCCAGCGCGACGATCACCAGCGGAACGACGCTCGGCGCAGTGTCGACCGGCGACGTCACCGCGCACAGCCTTTCGGGCAACGCGACCATCACCACCGGGCGGGCACGCGGCTCGGTCGTCGCCGATGCGTTCGGCGCGGCGCTGGTCAGCGACGGCGTGTCGGTCGCGGCCGACATCAGCGCGACGAGCCGCTCGACGACCGGCGGCAGCGCGACGATCACGCTGGCCGACGCCCGTAACATCACCGCCGATGCGCAGTTCGGCCCGGCGAGCATCGTCAGCGGCCAGTCTTTGGTGTCGGGCGATATCACTGCGACGGTCCACACCGGCGGCAACCTCGCCTCGATCGGCACCGCTACCGCGAACGGCGGCAACATCGCGGCAACGCAGTCGGGCAGCGGCAACGCGACTATCGCCGCCGCGACCGCGAGCGGCAACGTCACCGCGACGGCGGGGGGACTTGCCGACATTACGACGGGCGCTGCTGCCGGCGATGTCATCGCGTCGGGGGCGACGGCGCACATCGCGTCGGGCCACGCGACCGGCAGCGTCCGCGCGCTCGCGAGCGGCGGAACGGCAGTCGTCGATTTAGCGATCGCCGATAATGGCAACGTCGACGCGCTCGCGAGCACCGACGCGACGATTACCTCCGGCACCGCGACGCTCGGCAACGTTCGCGCGACGGCGACCGGCGGCGGGCTCGCGACGATCTCGACCGGCATCGCGGGGACATCGGTCGTCGCGACCGGCGGCAGCGTGACGATCGGCACGGCGACCGCGGGCGACGATATCATCGCCTCGGCGACCACCGGCGCGGTCAGCGCGACGACGCTGACGGTCACCGGGCTTGGCACCGACACAGCCGCGACCGACGCGAGCGGAGCCCTGCTGACCGGCGCGCTGACAGGACTTGGCGGATCGAACGCGATCATCCGCGCCGCGACCAGCGCAACGATCGGCGGCGTCGTCTCGATCGCGCAGGCGAATGCAGCGAAGACCGCGAACTATGACGTCGGCGCAGCGTCGGTCACGCTCGGCACCGTATCAACCGCATTCGACCAGCACGCCGCCGGGCGCGTCGCCATCGTCGCGACCGGCGGGGGCGTGACCTTCGCTGGAAGCAGCGGCACGTTGCAGTCGAACGTCGGCGGTCTGCGGACCGCAAACGCGCTCGCTGACGTGTCGACCGCGGGCGGTGGCCTGTCGATTGGGGCGGCGACCAGTATCGACGGCGCGACGACGACCCTTATCGCCAACGCCAAGACCCTCGGTATCGGCTTCGACACACAGGCACGCCAGCCGGGGATCGTTCTCGCTGCAGCAGCGGGCGGGGGCGGGTCGATCCGTTTCGCGTCGCTGACCGGCGGCGCGGTGACGGTCACCGCCCCCGCGACGATCGCGATCCCGACAATCACCGCGACCGGCAATGTGTCGCTGACCGGCGTCGCGACGAGCGGCAACGACACCGCGACGATCAGCCCGGTGGCGATCACGATCGACGGACTCAACAGCGGCTATGCCCCGGTTGATGTCACCGCCGCCGGCGGAGCGGGGGCCGAGATCGTCTCGCTCGGCGTCGCCCATGGCGGGCAGGTCGGGGCGCTCCAGATCCTCAGCGACAGCGGCGCGGCGACGCTCCGCTCGGCTCCGTCCGATCCGACGAAGATCACCTCGATCCTCGTCGAGTCGCAGACCGGCGTCGCGGGCATCCTCAACCCGGCAGGCGGCGCGGCAAGCATCGCCAATCTCAACACCGTTGCCGCACAGACGATCGTCCTGCGCGGGCGGCAGGCGGGGTCGAGCGTCCTCGCCACCGGGCCGCTGCTTGCGACTGGGTCGATCCTCGCGACCGGCCCGAGCGTGACGCTCGGCACCGTCGTCGTCGCGGGCACCGTCGCCGACGGGTCGGGCGACATATCGATCGCCGCGACGAACTCGGCGTCACTCGCCGCCGGAGCGGGCGAGACCGCGGTGGCGCGGCGCTCGATCAACCTCAGCGGCGGAACGGCTCTCCTCGGCGACGGTACGGCGACCGGCGGGACGCTCGCGGTTTCGGGAACGAGCGTCGTCGTCACGCGGAGCGCGGTCGCTGGTGACGACGTCGTCCTGACCAGCCTCGGCGCGATCACCGCAACCGACGCGACGGTCACGACGACCGGCAGCGCCGACCTGCAGGCGGGCAACGATAGCCTGGGGATCGGCATCGTCACGACCGGAGCAGCCGCGGGAACCGGCTACGGCGCGGGTCACACCGTCATCACCGACGTCGTCGCCACGGGAACCGATGCCACGACGGGCGGCGCGCTGACCGCGCTCGCCGGTGCGAACATCGTCGCGACCGCCGACGGCAACATCGACTTCGCCGCGGCGACGTTGAGCGCGGCCTCCGGGCTCGGGCGCGACATCCACATCGAATCGAACGGCACAGTCGCCCTCGCCGATACGACCGCCGCACGCGGCCTCGTGGTCGCGAGCAACGGCGGCTTCACGCCAACCGGCACGCAGACGGCGGGCGACGACCTCGTCCTCGTCTCGACCGGCGCGATCGACGTTCGCGGCGCGACTTTGCGTACCGTTGGCGCATCGAGCGACCTTCCCGACGCGCGCCGCGCCGACGGCTCGCTGCTGACGAATGCGGCGGGCGGCGGCGCGTTGTCCGCGCTCGGCGGGAGCAATATCGCGCTGGCAGCGGGCGGGATAATCCAGCTCGGCCTCGTCCAGACTGCGGGCGCCGCACCGTCTTCGCTCCACGCCTTCTCGGCCGCCGCGGTCACCGCCGCACAGTCGATCACCACGAGCGGCAGCATCGTGCTTGTCGGTACCACCGTCGCCGCGCCGTTCGCGCTGACCGCCGGGGACGACATCGTCGCCATCGCTCGCAGCGGCGCGGCGACGCTCGACGGCGTCCTGACGACCACCGGCGCGAGCGCAAACAACGCCGCCCTGACCGACCTCGCCGGCAATGGCATCGCGCTCCCCGGTGAAGCCACGCTCGGGCGTACCGACGGCGCGAGCATCCTCGTCGCCGCGACCGGCCTGTCGACGGTGTCGGCGAATGTCGCCAGCGCCGGGCGCTACAGTGTTTACGGCCGCGGCGGCATCGCGCTCGGGACCGCGGCGGCGAGTGCGCCCGGAACTTCGCAGGGCGCGGCGCGCGACATCTTGCTCGAGGCGTCGATCGGCGCGGCTCCGCTCCCGGCGTCGATCGCGCTGGCGAACAACATGGTGCTGACGGCGAACAGCGACGGCGTCGAAATCGCATCGGGGGGAGGCTATATTGCCGACTCGCTCGTCGTCCGCCTCGGCAACGGCGATCTCAACGCCGGCGGAGCGACGCTCCGGGCGCTGCGGACGCCCGTCGCGCTGCTGGCGGACCAGGCGACGGTCGAGGTCCAGCCGGTCGTCGCCGACGGGGTCAAGTCGATCACGATCGCGACGCTCGACAGCGCCCGCGCCGATCTGCGCGCACTCAACGATGTTATGATCGAAAACGCGACGGTCGACGCCGGACTGACGCTCGCATCGAAGGCGGGGGCGGTGTCGCTCGGCACGCTGACCGTCGGGACCGGCACGCCGTCGATGACCCCGGCGCAGGTCGCTGCGATCGACCTCAAGCTCAGCGGCGCGACCGGAGCCACTCTCGGCACCCTCGCCGCGGCGGCGAACCGGATCCGCGACATCACCGTCGCGACGAGCGGGGGTGCTGCGAGCATTACCGGCTCGGCAGGCGCGCGCGACGATATCGTCGTCGCCTCCGCCACCGGAGCAGCAAGCGCGAACAGCCTGAGCTTCGTCGGCGCCGCCTCGGATTCCGAGGCCGGGGTCGCGACCGTCGCGGCGACCGACGCCAACGGCGTGGCGCTGGCCGATCCGTATCACCTCGGCGGCGCGACGATCACCGGTCTCGCCGGGCGTAACATCGTCGTCTCGGGCGCGACCGGGGCGAGCCTCGGCACCGTGACGACCGCGGCGACCGGCGGACTCGGCGACGTCCGCGTCACGACTGCCGCGGGACCGGCAACGCTCAATCTGGTCAACACCGGCGGCGCGGGTCTGCCGGCGCGTGTCATTGTCGCGACGCGTAACGGCGCTGCGACCGGAACCACCCTCAACGCCAGCGGCGACATCATCGTCGACGCAACGCTCGGCAGCGCGACGCTGACCACCGGCAACGCCGGACGCGATGCCATCGTCGTCGGACCGACGGTGTCGATCGGGACGCTGACGGCGGGCGACGACATCGTCGCGGTGGCAACGGCGGGAACGCTCACCGCTGGGATACTGACCGCCACCGGCGCCAATGCGGGCGATGCGATCGCGACGATCTTCCGCGCCGATGGCTCACCGATCGCCGATCCGGTGGCGGGCGGTGCCGTCGGCGGCCTGACCGGCGGCAACGTCGTCGCGCTGGCGAGCGGCAATTTGACCGTCACGACCGCGAGCGCGCCGGGCCTCGTTCGGCTCGCCTCGCTCAACGGCACGACGATGGTGACGACGATCACCGGGGGTGACGTCTTCCTGACGGGCTTCGGCGTCGTCGCCGGAACGGTGACCGCCGGACGCGACGCCACCATCGTTTCGACCGGCAGCGACATCTCGATCGCGACCGTCGTCGCGGCGCGCGACTTGGTCCTTAACAGTGCCAACGACATCGTCGTCGGCGGGCTGTCATCGGCGGGCGGGAACGCGACGCTGACCGCGGTCCGCGACATCAGCCTCGGCGCGACCGCGACCGGCGACGCCCTCGACACCATCGGCAACGCCACCCTGACCAGCGGGCGTGACATCGTCGTCGCACAGCGTACCAGCGCGGGAGCGGGGCTGTCGGCGACGGCGGGGGGCGCCGCAACCTTTGCAGGGACGGCATCGGGCGGGACGACGTCGCTGGCGACCCAGGCCAATCTGATCCTGACCGCCGACGCGGCTGCCGGCGGAGCGATGACCCTCGCCAGTGCCGCCGGGTCGATCACCGCGCCGAACGTGTCGGGTAACGGCATCACAATAGCCGCGGCGAATGCGGCCACGATCACCGGTGCGGCGACCTCGACCGGAGCGTTGACCGCAACCGGCGGAAGCCTCGCGTTCGGATCGATCTCGACCGCGCTCGACGCGACACTTCACGCCACGGGTCTGATCACGGTGACGGGCGCGACGGTCACGGGCGGCGCGCTGACGGCGACATCGGACACCGCCGGCATCCGCACCGGCGCAGTAACGACCGGCGGCCCGGCAACGATCACCGCGAGCAACGCAAGCAATGGCGCGATCGTCCTCGCCAGCCTCGGCACGGCCGGCGCGGCGACACTCGTCGCGGGTCAGTCGATCGAGGTCACCGGTGCCGCGACGAGTACTGGCGCGCTCACCGCGACCGCCGCCAACGGCAGTCTCAAGTTCGGCTCGATCGCCGCCGGGGGCGCGGCGACGCTGCGGGCGAGGACGGCGCTGACCGTCGCCGGGCTGGCGAAGTCGGGCGGCGCGCTCGATGCCCTGTCGAGCGCCGGTGCCCTGAGCCTCGGCTCGACGCAGGCGGCGACGACGCTGACCCTCCGCGGCGCGACCGGGGTTGCGGTTGCGGGCGCCTCGACGGCGGGCGGCGCGGCGACGATCACCGCCGACGCGGGGCCGATCTTGACCGGCAATATCAGCGCAGGTGGCGACACGCTCGTCGCCGCGACTGGCGGTAGCGCGACGCTCGCGTCGGTCAGCCGGACCGCCAAGCTGACCCTCACCGCCGCGACCGATGCGACGATTTCTGGCGCCGTCACGACGACCGGCGACACGGCGATCACCGCGACGCACGGATCGGCGACGATCGGCGGCGCGGTCACGACGGCGAACTACACCGTCAAGGCGAACAACGGCACGATCGCGCTTGCCGGAGCGACGCAGGCGAGCAGCGGGACGATGACGCTCGATTCGCAGCGGTTGACGATCGGCGCCGGGACCACCCTCGTTGCGGCGAAGCGGATTCAGCTCGACGTCACCGGCAACGCCGCCGGCATCTCGCTCGGCGACGGTGCCGGCGCCGCGGCGGGATCGACCAAGTACGCCCTGTCGAAGGCCGACCTCCGCAAATTCCAGACCCCGATGCTCGAGATCGCCGCCGTCGCGCGTCCGGTCGATATCGGCGAGGTCGACCTCGACGGCGTCGCGGCGGTGAGCGGCGGATTTGCCGGGATCACCAGCGCCTTCGGGGTTCGCACGACCGGCGACATTCGCGTTGCCGACCGGCTGACCTTCACCAGCGCGGCGACCGCGACGACCCCCCGGGTCCTGACGCTCGGCGGTGCCGCCGGTGGTGCCGATCTCGACAAGACGACGACGACGGCGAACGCGATAAAGGTTCTCGCGGTGGCGGGTCTCGACAATTCGGTCACCGGCACTGGCGGCCAGATCAACGCGGCAGGGTCGACCGTCCAGCTTCGTGCGACCTACATCGCGCTCGGCGAAGCCCCGTCGCCGGCTGCCGGACGGCCGTTCATCGATGCGCTGTTGCCGACCGGAGGACCGCTGACGACCGCCGAGGCACGGACCCAATTCGTCAACAACTCGACGTCGTCGCTGTATCTGGCGACGCCGCCGTATTCAAAGCAGACGCTGACACCGCAGGCGCTGGTCAAGGCGGGAACGCTCGTCCTCGCGCCCGGACAATGGGCGCTGATCCAGAACACCGGGCCGACAACGACCCCCGGTGGCGGGATCGAGGCGGGGACGCTCAAGTTCAACCGAGTCGGTGGAGCCGCTGCGGCCGACCCGGTCATTGCGGTGTTCGGCTCGATCGCGGGCAAGACCGGCATCGCCTCGGCGATCAGCGTCAGCGCCGGCAACCTCGACGGGATCAGCCCGAACAACATCCGCGTCAACGGCTGCGTCGCGCTGTCGACTTCGGGCTGCATCCAGTCGGCGGTGTCGATCCCGCTGATCAACCTTGCCGATCCGGGGCGGACATTGCTGATCTCGAGCGCTCCCGACCTCGCGCTTTCGGTCGAATTGATCACCGGAGCGACCAACGAGGCGCTGTGGCGCGAGGACGATGACGATTGTGCGCCGGGCAAGGATCGCTGCGCGGCGACGCCGGCGCAGAATAGTCCGCAACGGGAGAGCCGGCCATGACGCGGTTTTCATTGGTGCGGTCGACGATGCGCTTCTCCGGAACGCGCGTTTCGGCGGCGTGGTTCGCCGTCGTCCTGGCAGTTGCAGCCCCGGCCGCGGCGACGCTCCCCGACACGATCGATCTGGGACGCGGACCGCAGGGCGAGCTTTGCCGCGCCGAACGGACGTGGAGCGATCCCGCCGCGCCGGGCCTGTTCGACACCAGTTTCAACGTCCGCTGCCGCGGCTGGACCGAAACCGCCTCGGTCGGGCGCTATCATATCGTCGCCGCGACCGCCGATGCGGCCGCGTTGCTCGACAAGTCACGCGATGCGCGGCTGGCGTGCGGCGCCGCCGTCGCGGTCAACGTCGCCGGACTCGGGGCCGGAACCGCGCGGCGCTGCGTCGCGCGTGAGGCGGGGTATGAAGCGATCGCCGTCCAAGTCGCGCACGGCGGCAAGATCTACGCCGTCGATGGCCTCAAGCGTTTCGCCGACAACCTCGCAACCGGCTTGCGGTCGGTCGGTGGGGTGAAGGCCAGCGGGAAAGACGGCGCCAAGGGGGCGGCGCTCGTTCCCGCCAACGCCGCACCGCCGCCGGCGGACACTGCGCTGGCGCCGGTGGTCGCCGACGAATCCGCGCTCGGCGACCAGCGGACCGAGGTGCTCGACTATTCCATCCGCGGGCAGCACGGCGAGGCGCGCGAGATCGTCACGCGCTATCTCGCCAAGCTCCCGAGCGAGGCGTCGAAGGCGGACCGGATCGACCTCACGCTCGATGCCGCGCTTTCGGAGTCGAACCTCGGCTATCGCGACGTCGCCAAGGTCTATCTCGATCAGGCCGCGGCGCTGCTCGACGCCGGCGATGCTCCGCGTGGACTGTCGGGCGATCGGCTGCGCAGCAAGTTGCAGGTCTATCGCGCGATCGACGCGCTCAACCGCCGCGACTATGCGGCCGCGGCGACGCTGTCACAGTCGGCGCTTGCTGAGGACCATGACCCGGTCCGGCTCGCGTCGCTCGATAACGCGCCGCTGCGCGATCCGGCGATCCTGCGTCAGCTCAACACCAACGGTGGCTCACGCGGGCTCGGGTCGCGCGATCTGGGCTGGGTCGGACCCGTCGTTCTCCAGGCCGAAGCGCTTTACGTCCGCGCAGCGGCATTGAGCGCGACGGGAGCGTTTGCCGAGGCCTCCGTCGTCCTCGCGCAGGATGAGACGCTGCTGGGGCGCTTCGATAACGCCAACCTCGAGACGTCGAACCTGTTGTGGCTGCGCAGCGCGGTTGCGGCCGAGCGCGGGCGGATCGCATCGCGCCTCGGCGACTTCGCGACTGCACGCAAGGCGTACGCCGAATCGACCGATCGCCTCGATCGCTCGACGATCTACACCGACACGCCGCTCGTCGCGCAGCGGCGGCTGGACTATGCCGGTTTCCTCGCGCGGCAGGGTGATCGCAAGGAGGCGCGCGTCCAGTACGAGCGCGCGCTCGACGTCCTCAAGCGCGCCGGACCGTCGACATCGTCGGGCGTGTCGGGGCTCGAGGGCTATTTTGGTGTCCTCGCCGCCGATATCGCCGCGGGCGGAGCTGGCGCAGAGGCGGCGCGCGCGCAGTTCTTCCTCGCGTCGCAGTTTATCGCGCCCCCGGCGGTGGCGGCGCAGATCGCCCAAATCGAGAAGATCTTCGAGAGCGGATCGAGCGACGCCGCGGTCCGCGCCAAGGCGCTGCAGGATCTCGACCGCGAATCGCGGGTCCTCGCGACGCGCCTCGCCAGCCTGCCCGACACCGCGACCAAGGACCGGGCCGCGGTGCGCGCCGATCTCGACGTCGCCGAGGCACGCGCGGTCCAGGTCAGGACCGAACTTGCCGGTGACCAGCAATATCAGCAGGCGAGCGATACGATCGCCACGCTCGCCGAACTTCAGGCGGCGCTCAAGCCAGGCGAGGCGTACGTCAAGCTCCTGACATTGCCCGCGACGACCTATGTCATCGTCGCGACGCACGGCGCGTCGGCGGTCTATCCGGCCGGATTGCCCACCGCCGAACTGACCAAGCTGGCGGTCGATGTCCGGTCTTCCATCGACGGCAACATCGCCGCCGACGGCCGGGTCATCCCACTGGTTTTCGATATTCCGGGGGCGTTCAACCTGTACCAAGCGCTGTTCGCGCCTGGAGCCGACCTGCTCGCCGGTGTCACGACGCTGATCACCGAGCCGACCGGGGCAATGACGCAGCTGCCGTTCGGCGTGCTCGTCGCCGACAAGGCGAGCGTCGATGCCTTCGCGGTGTCGGTGATGAAGAACTCGCGCGACTACAGCCAGGTCAGGTTCCTCGCGAGCACCGTCGACCTCGACACGACGGTCTCGCCGCGATCGTTCCTCGTGGCGCGAACGCAAAAGGCGTCGCGCGCCAAACTGCCGTATCTCGGCTTCGGTTTTCACGCGGTGCCTGATACGGCCGAACTCGCCGCGGTGCCCAATCGTGGATCGTTCGCGGGGCGTTGCGCAGCGCGGGCCGACGCGCTGCGGCAGGGTTTCGCATCGCTCCGCCCAATCGGTTCAAAGGAACTCGCGGCAGCGGCGGCAGTGATGGGGCCGGGCAGCAAGCTCGTCGAGGGTGCGGCTTTCTCCGACTCCGCACTCACCGCGAACAATGCCGAGACCAAGGCGTACCGCGATTACGCGGTGATCCACTTCGCGACGCACGGCCTCAAAGAGGGCGAGCTCGACTGCGACAGCCCGCCGGCGCTGGTAACATCGATCTCCGACTCACCGACTTCGGACGGCCTGCTGAGCTTCGAGGAGATCGCCAACCTTGGCCTCGACGCAAACCTGGTCGTGCTGTCCGCGTGCAATACCGCTGCAGAAACGACAGCCTCGCGCGCCAGCGGTTCAGGTATTCGCGTTCGGCAGGGGCAGGCACAGACCCTGAACGGCCTCGTTCGCGCCTTTCTCGTCGCCGGCAGCCGCGCCGTGCTGACGACGCACTGGGCGATCCCCGACGGCTTCAAGACGCGCGACGGGCGTCAGGTGGCGGCGTCGACCCAGCTCGTCGAGACGCTGTTCAAGACCGGGGCAAGCCAATCGATCGGCGACTCACTTCGGACTGCCCAGTCGCAGATGATCCGTAATCCCGACACCTCGCATCCCTATTATTGGGGCGCCTTCGCTCTCGTCGGCGACGGCGCCCGATCAATGCTTGCTCGCGCATCCTGAACGAAAGAGAAACAAGTGGCCTTCGATTTCAACAAGCTCAGCGCCCCGATCAGCGACGACGCGCCGTGCGGCCCGGACCTCCGCGACGACCCGGCGTTCCGCGATATCGAGGACGCACCCGGCGAATTTGCCAACCAAACCGCCGGTGATCTTCGCAAGGTGGTCAATCGCTGTGTCGAATTCCTCGAAAAGACCAAGGACCAGATGCCGGCGATCGTTGCGGTCCAGGCGTCGGCCCGGGCCGGCGACTTCGGCGTCGCCAATGCCGCCCTCCAGCTGATCAAGAGCTTCGGCGAGGAGTATTGGGAGGATTTTCATCCTGGACCCGCCGAAGAAATGGCGATTGGCCGGGTTAACGAGCTATCGGCGTTGTCACGCCCGGCGGCCCTGATCCTACCACTCCAGCGTGCCGGCATTGCGCGAATGCCCGCACCCTCGACAGTCGAATTCACCTCGGCGATGCTCGTTCAGGCGTCCGACACCGTCCTCGAATGGACCAAGGCCGACGATACGGCGATAGCTGCGAAGATCACGAGCGGCGCGATGAGCAGCGTCGCCGCGAAGACAACCAAGTCGACACACGAGGGCGGCCGGCTCCTGCGCGTGATCATGCGCTCGATCGCGCCCGAAGCCGCAGCCGCCGATGCCGCCGCTGAAGCTGCTGCGGGCGTAAGCAGCACGGTCGAGGGGGTCGACAGCGCGCAGGCGGCAGCAATCGCACTGGCGCTGCGCGCGCAAATCGTCGCTGCTGCACCGCCGCTGAAGGCGATGTCCGATATGCTTTACGACATCATGGCGGTGTACGACGGGCATTCAGTCGATTCGCCGAGCTTCGGTCCTGTTATCGCCCAGCTCAAGTCGATGGACGCCGCAATAGAGGGCTTTCTGTCGGCTTTCCACGACCCGAACGTCGTCGTCGAGGCTGCGGCCGATGAGATGCAAGGGGAGGGTGCCGTGATAGCCGATGGACCTGCCGTCGCCGCGAAGGCTCGCGCCTTCTCTGCCGACATGCCGCGGACGCGGGCCGACGTCGTCGCCGCGATCGACGCAATCTGCCGCTATTATGTCGAAAACGAGCCGACCAGTCCGGTGCCCTTGATGCTGAAACGAATAAATTCATGGGTTAATAAGGATTTCATGGAACTAATTCGAGAAATCGCGCCAAATGGCGCTGATGAGGTCACTCGTCTATTGGCAATCAAGGCCGAGTAGAGCAGAGTTGAATCGACGGCGCGACTCCCGTGGGTCTAGCTGACGCGTACAAGCAGGGGGATGTCGACATGGCGCAGGACGGTCAAAAATTCATCAAGCGCAACCGTGCACCGCGGGTCCACATCGAGTATGAAGTTGCGACCTACGGCTCGGTCGAAAAGGTTTCGCTGCCTTTTGTCATGGGGATCATGTCCGATCTTTCGGGTAAGTCCGAAAAAGAGAAGAAGACGATGGCGGAGCGTGATTTTTCCAACGTCGACATGGATAATTTCGGTGAGTTCCAGAAATCGATCGCGCCGCGCGCGGCCTTTTTTGTCGAGAACAAGTTGACAGGTGAAGGTAAACTTGCGGTCGACTTGACTTTTAACACGATGGACGATTTTACGCCGGGCCGTGTCGCCGAACAGGTTCCTGCAACCGCCAAACTGCTTGAGGCGCGCCGCCAGTTGTCCGACCTGCTCGCCTATATGGATGGGAAGGACAAGGCCGAGGGCGTCATCGACCAGTTGCTCAAAAATCCGGAATTGCTGTCGACGCTCGCAGCCGAATCCAAGGGCCGTTCGTCGGCCGACGCTTAAGTCTCAAGGGGGTATATATGGCGACTGATCCAGCAACGTTGGCGCAATCTGGCGCGCCAGCCGCCGCCGAAATCACGACCGACGATTTTTCGGCGCTGCTCCAGAAGGAGTTCAAGCCGCGGACCGACGAGGCCAAGAGCCGCGTCGAGATGGCGGTGCGGACGCTCGCCGAGCAGGCGCTGGCCGGCTCGAACGTGATGCCTGGCGATGTCATCGGCACGATCGAAAGCATGATTTCGGCGCTCGACCGGACCCTGACCGAGCAGGTCAACGTCATCATCCACAATGAAGAGTTCCAGGCACTCGAGTCGGCTTGGCGCGGGCTGCAGTACACTGTCTTCAACACCGAGACCTCGACCGATCTCAAGATCAAGGTGATGAACGTCTCCAAGGACGAGCTGCGCAAGATGTTCAGCAGCTATCGCGGCGCGTCTTGGGACCAGAGCCCGTTGTTCAAGAAGGTCTATGAGCAGGAATTCGGCCAGCTTGGTGGTCAGCCGTATGGCTGCCTTGTCGGCGATTACTACTTCAGCCAGAGCCCGACCGACGTCGAAGTCCTCGAGGGCATGGCCAAGGTGTCGAGTGCATCGCACGCGCCGTTCATCTCGGGAACCTCGCCCGCACTGTTCGGCATGGACAGCTGGCAGGATCTGACCAAGCCGCGCGATCTCGCAAAGATCTTCGACACTCCCGAATATGCTGCATGGCGTTCGCTGCGGGCAAAGGACGACTCGCGCTACATCGCGCTGACGATGCCGCGTGTCCTCGCTCGCAAGCCTTACGGCGCGACGTCGGAGCCGGTCGAACAATTCGCCTTCGAGGAAGATACTGGCGGCGATCACGACAAGTACAACTGGATGAACGCTGCCCACGCGATGGCGGTCCGCATCACCGCCGCGCACAAGGAGTTCGGCTGGTGCACGCGCATCCGCGGCGTTCAATCGGGCGGCACGGTCGAGGGGTTGCCGACGGCGATGTTCCCGACCGACGACGGCGACACCGCGGTCAAGTGCCCCACCGAGGTCGCGATCAGCGATCGACGCGAGGGTGAGTTGTCGGCGGCGGGGTTGATCGGTCTGATTCACCGCAAGAACACCGACCAGGCGACCTTCATCGGCGGCCAGACGCTGCACATGCCGAAGGAATACGCCGACAAGGGTGCTACCGCGAACGCACGCCTGTCGGCACGGCTGCCGTATCTGTTCACCAGCGCCCGTTTCGCGCATTACTTGAAGTGCATGGTTCGCGACTGGGTTGGCGGAACGCCGACGGTCACACAGCTCCAGCGGCGGTTGCAGGACTGGGTTCAGCTCTACGTCGATGGCATGCCCGATATGTCGAGCGAAGCCCAAAAGGCTCGTCAGCCGCTTAAGGCGGCGCAAATCGACCTGTCCGAGGACGAGGAGAACCCTGGCTATTATCGTGCCAGTTTCCAGTTCGTGCCGCACTTCCAAATGGAAGGCATGGACATTTCGTTGAGTATGACTTCGTCGCTGCGCCAGGCAGGGGGATGATCTCGGCGCAATGATCATCGTTTAATTTCCCCAACAGGAGAAGACTTATGGCCGTTGATATCTTCATGAAGATCTTGGGCGCAGATGGCGAGTCCATCGGCCATGGGCACACTAATTCGATCGACGTTCTTGCCTGGTCGTGGGGCATGAGCCAGAGCGGCTCGATGCACGTCGCCAAGGGCGGCGGTTCGGGTAAGGCAAATGTTCAGGATATCTCGTTCACCAAGTATGTCGACAAGGCGTCGCCGAAACTGATGTTGCTTTGCCTCAACGGCAAGAACACGCTCGGCGATGCCGTCCTGACCGTCCAGAAGGCGGGCGAAGTGCCGGTCCCTTACGTCAAGATCACCTTCACCGACTTCATCATCACGGCAGTCAGCACCGGCGGTTCGGGCGGCGAGGACCGCCTAACGGAAAATGTGACGATCAACTTCGCAACAGTGAAGTTCGAATACACGCCGCAGAAGCCCGACGGCAGTGCCGATACTGTCGTGCCGTACACGTGGAAGATCGCGGAGAACGTTGCCGGTTAATCCGGCTGTTGGGGGACGGAGCATGGACGCACAAGAACTGCTCCGTTCCGGCGACCTGCCGGGCGCGCGCGCGATGTTGGCGGAGGAGCTTCGGCGAACTCCGGGCGATTCGCGCGCGCGCCAGTTTTTCTGGCAGCTGATCGCCGTTGCCGGTGACTGGGATAAGGCATCGACGCAGATCCGCGCGCTTGCCGCCGCCGATCCCAAGGCGATGATGATGGCCAACGTCTATGGCCAGGCGCTCGGTGCGATGAAGACGCGTGACGCGGTCTTCGCCGGCAAGGAGAAGCCGGTCTCGCTCGTCGGCCAGGAGCCATGGGTCGTGGGGCTCCTCGACGCGCTTAATGCATACACGGTCGTCGCCCCCGACGCCGCAGCTCGGAGCGAAGCCGCTCTCGCGGAAGCTCCGGCGACGCCAGGCACCCTCAACGGCGAGCGGTTCGAGTGGATCGCCGACGCCGATACGCGCTTCGGTCCGATGCTCGAAGTGATCGTCGGCGACGCTTATGGCTTCGTACCCTTTGCCGCGGTGACGCGGCTTAAGGCCATCGAGCCGGTCGATCTGCGCGATTTCGTCCTGCATGCGGTCGAGATCGAACTCAAATCAGGCCAGACGTCGATGGCAATGATCCCCGTCGTCTATCCGGGAACGCATAAGCACAACAAGCCGCAGCTCAATCTCGCCCGCGCTACGGAATGGATCGACGATGGCGGCGGCGAGATCGGTGTAGGCCAGCGCATTTTCACCACCGATGGCCCCGAGGTCGAATTCCTGGCGCTGCGCGACCTTCGACTGGATTGAGATGGCGCGGGAATCGCGACCCCTCAAGCCGTCGGTCCTCGACAAGCTGATCGGCGGACTGGCGAGGACAAAGGGCGATGGCTCCCGCGACATCGCTCCCTGTTACATTGCCGCGCTCGACCGGTTCAACGAGGCCGAGCTGCGCAGCTGCGTCATGCGCGATATTTCGTGGATTCTGAACGATATCCACTTCGCCGCCGCGATCCCGCTCGATGACTTTCCTGAGGTGCGCAGTTCGGTCCTCAACCAGGGCGTGCCCGATTTGACCTCGATGACAGTTAACCGCACGACCTTCGAACAGCGCGCACGCGACCTGACGGATGCGGTTCGCATTTTCGAGCCGCGGCTGGTCTCACAATCGGTCAATGTTTCTTTCGACAGCGCGACGACCGATGACGACAACAAATTAAAATTCACTATCCAGGGCGAGCTGAAGGGCGCGCTCGATGACCGCTACATCGAGTTCAAAACCTCGGTCGCGCTAGAAACCGGCGAAGTCGTGGTGTCGTCATGAGTGCGATCGATCCGCGTCTGCTCGGGCATTATAATCGAGAGCTGAGCTATCTGAGGCGGCGGGCGGGCGAGTTTGCCGAGGATCATCGACAAGTCGCGGGTCTACTCGGGCTCGACGCTCCGACCGATCCCGACCCGCACGTCGAGCGGTTGATGGAAGGGGTGGCATACCTCAACGCGCGCGTTCGCTTGAAGATGGACGAGCAGTTTCCGGTCTTCACCCAATATCTGCTCGACTCGCTGTATCCGCATTATCTCGCGACGACCCCGGCGATGGGGATCGTCGCGATCACGCCGAAGGACGACCCCGGGATCAAGGGCGGGGCGCTCCATGCGCGCGGATCGGCGCTGGTGGCGTCGCTCACCGGCGATACGACCTTGCCAGTGCAATTCCGCACCGGTTTCGACGTAACTCTTTGGCCGATCAAGCTCGGCGGGGTCGAGTATTTGCCGACACGAGCGGCGGTGGCGGCCGCGACCGACGGCGCGCCCGGTGATGCGGGACTCCGTCTGAGGCTCGATGCAACCTCGGCGGCGACGATCGCCGAGATGGGCATCGACGCGCTCCCGTTGTTTTTCGACGGTGGCGGCGACACGCCGAACCTTGTCCACCAGCAAGTGTTGAGCGAGTGCATCGGCGTCCGTGTCGTCGCGCCCGAGCGCGGGCGTCGTTCGGCGTGGATCGAGGCGGCCGGGCTGCCCGAGGCGATGGGCTTTGGTGAGGACGAAGCGCTGCTGCCGAACGAGGCGCGGTCGTTCCGCGGCTATCGCTTGCTCGCCGAATATTTCGCGCTGCCGGAGAAATTCCGTTTTGCCCGGCTGACCGGGCTCAAGGCGGGGATGGCGCGCGCCGAAAAAGCGGTCGATATCGTCGTTCTGTTCCGGCGGGCGATCCCGGCGCTCGCGTCGGCGGTGTCGAACGATACTGTCGTGCTGTTCGCGACGCCGGTCATCAACCTGTTCGAAAAGCGCTTCGACCGCGCGATCGTCGACAAGCGGACGCACGAACACATCATCCTGCCCGATCGCGCCGCCGCGCTCGACTATGAGGTTTACCGGCTCGACAGCGTGACCGCCTTCGCCAAGGGCGACGCGGTCGGCATCCCGGCGCTGCCGCTTTATGCCCGTCGCGCGCAACGCGGGGTGCGGCCATTATTTTACTCGCTGCGGCGCAAGTTGCGCCGCTTGTCCGAGGCCGAAACACGGAAGCGGCGCGAGAATGACTATATAGGTTCTGAGACGTGGATCAGCCTGTCGTCGCCAGGGGAGCCGGCACTGGCAGCGAGCGTTACCGAACTCGGCTTGCGTGGTCTCGTTTCCAACCGGGCGCTGTCGACGCGGCTGCGCCCAGGCGCGGGTTCGCTCGATCTTTCGCTTACCGATAGCAAGGGCGTCGCGGGGATCGCCATCCTGCGCGGTCCGACGCGGCCGCAGCCGCCGATGGGCATGGTCGACGGCGGCTGGCGGATCGTCAGCCATCTCGCCCCCGGCCATGACGGCTTCGTCCGCGAAGACGGCGCGCCCGACCTGCTCGCCGATCACCTGTCGCTCTATGTTCGCGACGAGGCTCCGGCATTGCGCCGGGAAATCCAAGGCATTGTCGGGCTGACTGCGGCCAACGTCACGCGCCGGGTCTCGGGCGACATGCGCGTCGCGTTCCAGCGCGGGCAGAAGCTCACGCTGCAGGTCGCGATGGGGAGCTACGAGGCGGCGAGCGCGTATCTTTTCACCAGCGTCGTCGCGCGATTCCTCGCGGAATTCGCCACGATCAACAGCTTCGCGGAGTGCGAGGTCCACGCCGACAACGGGCTGACATGGGGGTGGGGGGCATGGCAAGGACGCCGACCGACCATCTGACCGCCTTGCTTGCCGAGGTCGAGGCCGATCCGACGCGCTGGGGGGCGTTCGCCTTTTGGCGTGGCATCGACGCGTCGTCCCCGGACAATCCGCGGATCGGTGAGGCACTCGACCCGGCGCGTGAGGTGGTCGATCTCGCCCAGCAGCCGTCGCAGGATTTTCCCCGGACGACGCTCGCCGCCTTCGTTCCCGGCAAGCGGCGGCCGACCGTGCGATCGCAGCACCTTGGCCTGACCGGACCGATGGGAGCGCTGCCGACGCACCTGACCGAGTTGGCGATCTTCGAGCGGCGCAAGAAGGGGGAAACCCCGTTCGCCGACTTTCTCGACCTGATTTCGGCCCGCGCGCTCCAGCGTTTCTACCGCGCCTGGGCCGAGGCGGACCGCTGCGCGCAGGCCGACCGGCCGGCCGATGATCGCTTCGCCGGCTACATCGGCGCGACGAGCGGTGCCGCCGACCTCAGTTTCGTCGACGCCGCGATGCGCCCGGCGCCCGACGAGACGGGGGACGCCTTCGACGGCTGGCGGCGGCTGCCGTACGCGGGGCACCTCGCTGGCCTGCGATCGGCGGCGGCAGTCGGCGACCTGTTGAGCCATTTGCTCGAACGACCGGTCAAGGTCGTCGAAGCAGTCGGGCGGTGGCGAACCATCCCCAGCGACGCGCGAACGATGATCGGCAAGGCACACGCCGGGCTGGGCCGCGGGGCGACGCTCGGCGGGCGCTTTTACGCCGTCGAGTTCGATGTCGCGTTCGAGATCGGGGTGACGACGATGGCAGGGCTTGAGGACATGCTCCCGGGTGGGCATGCCAACCGCCTGCTCGGCGAGGCGGCGCGGACGGCGTTGCCGAAGCATCTCGATTGGCGAGCTCGAGTAACGATTGCCGAGCCCGCGATCGAGCCTGCGCGGCTGGGCAAGACCCGGCTGGGCTGGACGAGCTGGGTCGCGCCGCGCGGGACTGCCCGGATTCGTCGCGATTTGGCATTGAGAGACAACGCCGCGACGCGCGCGGCATAGGGGGACACGACATGGCCGAGATCAGCAGAAGTGCGTTGTTTGGGCGGCTGGCACCGTCGGCGCTCAAGAGCATCGAGACCGCATTCGGCTTCACCAAGCTGCGAGGGAACCCGTACGTCGAGCTGGTTCACTGGCTGCACACGCTCAACGCCGACGCCAACGGCGACTTTGCGGCGATCAAGCGCCACTTCAACCTCGATGACGGCGCGCTCGGGCGCGACACAGTCGCGGCGCTCGACGGCCTTCCGCGTGGCGCTAGTTCGGTCGACCTGTCGGTCCAGGTCGAGGAAGCGGTTGAAAAGGGCTGGCTTTACGGCTCACTGATGTTCAGCGCCAACAAGGTCCGCAGCGGCCACCTGCTCTACGGCATCCTCAAGACGCCCAATCTCAAGAACGTCCTGTTCGGCGTGTCGAAGGAGTATCGCAAGATCGACGCCGACAAGCTCGGCGACGGCTTCGCGGCGATCCTCGGCGCGTCGAGCGAGGCGACCGAAAGCGGACGTCTCGGCTCGGGGAGTGCCGCTGGCGGCGGCGGCGCTGAGGCCGAGGGCGACGGTGAGCCGAGCGGCGACAGCGCACTCGCGCGCTTCTCGGTCGACCTGACCGCCAAGGCGCGATCGGGCGAGATCGACAAGATCGTCGGGCGCGACGCCGAGATCCGCCAGTGCATCGACATCCTGCTGCGCCGCCGCCAGAACAACCCGATCCTGACCGGCGAGGCCGGCGTCGGCAAGACCGCGGTGGTCGAAGGCTTTGCCCGGCGGATCGCCGACGGCGACGTGCCCCCGGTCCTGCGCGACGTCACGCTGCGCTCGCTCGACATCGGCCTGTTGTCGGCCGGCGCGAGCGTCAAGGGCGAGTTCGAAAAGCGCCTGCGCGCAGTGATCGACGAGGTCGAGGCATCGCCGAAGCCGGTTATCCTGTTCATCGACGAGGCGCACACGCTGATCGGCGCCGGCGGCGCGGCGGGCACCGGCGACGCGGCGAACCTGCTCAAGCCGGCGCTCGCGCGCGGCAAGCTGCGGACGATCGCGGCGACGACATGGGCCGAATATCGCCAGTATTTCGAGAAGGATCCGGCGCTGACCCGGCGCTTCCAGACGGTCAACGTCGGCGAGCCCGAGACCGACAAGGCAATCGCGATGCTGCGCTCGGTCGCCGACGCGATGGTCAAGCACCACAAGGTCATCGTCCTCGACGAGGCGCTCGAGGCGGCGGTCAAGCTCAGCCAGCGCTACATCCCGGCGCGCCAGCTTCCCGACAAGGCGGTCAGCCTGCTCGACACCGCCTGCGCCCGCGTTGCGGTCAGCCAGCACGCCACGCCGGCACCGGTCGAGGGCCGCGTGCGTCGCGTCGAACTGCTTGAAGTCGAACGCGAAATCTCGGTCCGCGAGGCGGCGTCGGCGATGGGCGACCCGAAGCGGACCGCCGAAGTCGACGGGCAGCTCGAGGTTGCCCGCGCCGCTCTCGAAGGCGTCCGGCTCAAGTGGGACGCCGAGAAGGCTGCGGTCGCGGCGGTGATCACGACCCGCGCCGCGCGTTCGGAAGCAAGCGAAGGCGGCGGCGACACGACCGAGCTCGACGCCCAGCTCCGCACCGCGATGGACGACCTCCATTCGGCGCAGGGGGACAACCCGATGGTCTTCGCGCAGGTTGACGCCAATGCCGTCGCCAGCGTCGTCGGCGACTGGACCGGCGTGCCGGTCGGAAGGATGGTCAAGGACGAGATCGCCGGCGTCCTCCAGATCGCGACCAACCTCAAGAAGCGCGTGATCGGGCAGGACCATGCGATGGAGGCGATCGCCAAGCGCATGCAGACCAGCCGCGCCAAGCTCGACAATCCGAACAAGCCGGTCGGGGTGTTCATGCTGTGCGGCCCGTCGGGCGTCGGCAAGACCGAGACCGCGCACGCGCTCGCCGAGCTGCTTTATGCGGGCGACGATTCGATGATCGTCATCAACATGAGCGAATTCCAGGAGGCGCACACCGTCTCGACGCTCAAGGGCGCGCCTGCGGGCTATGTCGGCTACGGCCAAGGGGGCGTCCTGACCGAGGCGGTGCGGCGGCGGCCCTACTCGATCGTCCTGCTCGACGAGGTCGAGAAGGCGCACCCCGACGTCCACGAGATGTTCTTCCAGGTGTTCGACAAGGGCTACATGGACGACAGCGAAGGGCGCTACATCGACTTCAAGAACTGCCTGATATTGTTGACGTCGAACGCCGGAACCGAGTTGATCACTGAACTCGGGTCGGACCCCGAGACCGCCCCCGACCCCGAGGCACTGGCGAGCGCGCTGCGTCCCGACCTGCTCAAAGTCTTTCCGCCAGCGCTGCTGGGGCGGCTGATCGTCCTGCCGTATTTCCCGCTGTCGCCCGAAATGCTCGGCGGGATCGTCAAGCTCCAGCTCAACCGCATCGTCAAGCGCGTCGCCGAAAACCACAAGATCGTGCTGAGCTACGACCAGTCGGTCATCGACCATGTCGTCAGCCGCTGCACCGAACTGGCGAGCGGCGGACGCATGATCGACAACATCCTGACCAACGCGATGCTGCCGACGCTGTCGACCGAATTGCTCGGGCGCATGGCCGAGGGACGCGCGGTCGCCGCAATCAATATCACGGCGGCGGGCGATGAATTGGCGTATGAGTTTGTTGAGCCGGCGAACGACGATGCGCTGCCGGTTAATGTTGACCAGGTACCGGAGGGGGTTGCAGCGGAATAGTTGTGGCCATCCAGTCCGCCTCTATTCGACCCAAGACACTTTTGGCGGCGTGCTTAAGCTTGCCTTCGATCCAAGCCGAGATTCATAACACGGCGATAGCAGTAGCAACAGCGGCCACAATTTCAGTTAAGCAAGTTGGCGAAAACTGGTTCTATCCCGGAACAATAGGTATCGTAATCGATGATCACAGGCAGCAAGAATTAATAAAATCTCTAGCGACTTTATACAATGACAAATTCCTTGCAGCTTTGTCTGGTGGTGCAACTCTCTATGAGTTTTTATGGAGCTTAGCCAATAAGAAGATCGTTGCCTTATCTCAGATACATGACCAGACTGAAATTGCGCGGACAACTAATATTGAAATTCATCACGATCTTGATTTGTTGTCTCGTGGAATATTTGGCGTGGAGTTAGCCGCCTGTATCGTGTTCGCATTGGTAAGCATAGTCGCGTCCGTGACGGTTGCTTCAGGAGGAAGTGTTGCTGCCTGGTCAGCAACAGCGTATATTAGGCTTCTTGCAGCGTCGTATGGCGTCATAATTGACATTGCCGATCACTGGGGCGATCGACCCGGAATAATAAATGCTATAGTGTGGACGCTCGGTACAGGGTATGTTTCATCAAACGCTCCCACAATAGTTGGTTCGCTTTCAGCAAAATTAGGTTCAACTGCAACTGTTTCCGGCCTGCCATCAATCGCAGGGAGTGCTCTAAGGAGTTCTTCAACGGGTTTTAAAGTTATTGGGCCAGTTAGCGAAGATGTAATAACAATGGCTTTTTTAATGACCGAAACCGGTGATGACATTTTGAAGCACGTTAAATGAGTAACGGGATTAAATCTGATATTAATTGTTCTGGGATTGACAGATGGTGAATCCCGTCTGGTCCGAAGGCCTGTTCCTCCGTCCGCAACATCTGCAGGCGGAGGGGCTTGCGCAGACGGCGGCGTTGCATGCGCGGCTCGGCGGGGCGACCGCGTATCCTTGGGGGCTGGTCGAGTTGCAGCTCGACGAGGACGCGGCGAGCGGCGCGAAGGTCGGGGTCAAGCGGCTCGTCGCGGTCATGCCCGATGGCGAAGTCGTTGAAATTCCCGGCGGTCTCGCGCCGCCACTGGCGTTCGACGTCGACGACCAGGTGCGGGGCGAGATCGTCTATCTGACGCTCCCGGCGCGCGCCGCGGGAGCGGTTGCCTATGCCTATCCGCAGTCGCGCGACGCGAGCATCGCGCGCTATCTTATCGGCGAGACGGAGGCGGTCGACATCGCCGACGCTGATCGCGCGACCGAAACCATTGAAATCGCACTGCCCAACCTGCGGTTCGGGATCGAGGAAGCCGATCTTGCCGGGCGGACCAAGCTCGGGCTGGCGCGGATTCGCGAGCTGAGTTCGAAGCGCGTGATCTGGGACGATGCGTATATTCCGCCGCTGCTCGATATCCGGGCGTCGCCGACGATGGCAGGCTTTCTCGTTGATATCCTTGGGCGTCTCGAGAGCCGGCAGGAGGAGTTGTCGTTGCGCGCGGTCGAGGGGACCGAGGGCGGGACCGAGACCTTCGCGGCGTATCTCCTTCTCCAGCTGCTCAACCGCTGGCAGCCGTTGCTGCGCCACCTGCAGCGGCTTGAGCGCGTTCACCCCGAGCGATTGTTCAGCGATTTCATCGCGATGGCGGGGGAGTTGGCGACCTTCACCCGCGCCGACCGGCGGCCCGAACGCTTCCCCGACTATGATCACGAAGACCTCGAGATGACCTTTCGGCCGGTGATCGAGGCGTTGCGCGCCGGGTTGTCGACCGAATTCAGCCGCTCGGCGGTCCAGCTCGAGCTCAAGATGATCCAGCCGGGGGCATATGTTTCGACGATCACCGATCGTTCGCTCTACGATCAGGGCCGGTTTTATCTTGCAGTTTCAACGCGCAAGCCCGGCGACGAAGTACGGCGTTCAATGCCGTCGGTGGTCAAGATCGGTTCGGTCGCCAAGATGCAGCAACTTGTGCAGGCGGCATTGCCCGGCGTCCCGCTCGCGGCAATAGTATCGCCGCCGTCGCAAATCAGGACAATGCCCAATTACGTCTATTTCGAGCTCGACCGGTCGCATCCCGACTGGCGCGACTTCGCCACTGCGCCTGCGCTCGGCCTGTATATTGCCGGTGACTGGCCAGACTTGGCGCTCGAACTGTGGTGCGTCAGGAGGCAATCGCGATGAGCGACGGGAAACCGCCGGTTCCGGGGCAGAAAACGGTCTTCCGGCCGTCGCCGCTGGCCGCTGCGCAAGGCGCACCAGCACCCGCACAAGTCGCACCCATAGCCGCGCACGGCCAAACGCCGCCGTCACCGGGGGGCTCCGCCGAACGCACGACTTTCCAGCCGTTCGCCGCGCAAAATGCCGCGTCACCGCCGCCGCCGGTCCATGCCGGCATGGCGGCGCGCGGCTTCAGCGACGACGACGTCCCGCCGATCGATGCGCCGATGCGGGTACGCAACCCGCTGATGGCGGCGTCGGCGCGGCTCCTCGCGCTGGCGGCGGCGGTCCAGGCCGACCGGCAGGTCGCCGATGTCGCGCGGCTGCGGACCCGCGCCGACGGCGAGGCGAAGGCATTCGAGAAGACGCTGAGCGGCCTCGGCCTGTCGGCGGAGGACAATGCCCGCGCGCGCTATGCCGTGCTGGCGACGGTCGACGACATCGTCCAGAACCTCCCCGGCGGCGCCAACAGCGACTGGCCGCGGCGCAGCCTCGTCGTCGTCAGCTTTGGCCAGGCGTTCGGTGGCGACCAGTTCTTCACCATCCTCGACACGATGCTCGCGCGCCCCGCGGCGCATGTCGAAATGCTCGAGCTGTATCACGCCTGCCTCGCGGTCGGTTTCCAGGGGCGGCTGCGGACGCTGCCCGACGCCAATTCGCAGGTCAGCAGCCGGATGGGGGCGATCTACAACACGCTCGGCGACATTCGCCCGCGGCCCGAGACCGACCTGTCGCCGATGTGGCACGGCGTGCCGACGCCGATGCCGCGGCTCGGCTGGCTCGTTCGCGCCGCGATCGTCGCGGCGGCGGTCCTCGCGGTCCTCCTCCTCGTCTTCCTCGGCGGCAAGCTGCTGCTCGACAGCCGCGATCACCCGGCGTGGCTCGCGCTGCGCCAGCTGCCGCCGGTCAATCCGGCGGCGATCGACCGCGTCGGCGGCGATATCGTCAAGCCGTCGGGGCAGCTCGAACGCGTTCGCGCCCGGCTGACGAGCAAGTGCATCGAGGCGAAGGACGACGGCGCCACGATCCGCCTCGTCATCTCGGCGTGCCCGGGGCTGCCGCCGAGCATGTTCGACAAGGGCGCGGCCGACGTCGCCGGTGCCTATGCGCCGCTGATCGCCGAAGCAGGGGCTGCGCTGAAGCCCGAGCCGGGGGCGATCGCAGTGGTCGCGCACACCGATTCCGACCCGATCAAGGGCGCGCTTGCGGCGACCTACGCCGACAATATGGCGCTGTCGCAGGCGCGCGCGAAGTCGGTCGAGGGCGTGCTGGTGTCGACCGTCGATGGCTCGCGGCTTTCGGCGCAGGGCCGGGGCGACCGCGAGCCGGTCGACCGCGGCGATACCGCCGAGGCCAAGGCCAAGAATCGCCGCGTCGAACTCATCTTGCCGCGGAGCGAATAATGGCCGCCGTCAAACGCTTCTTCACCAACTGGTGGACCCTCGCGATCGGCGCGACGCTGCTCGTCACGCTGATCCTGTTCTTCCTCTGCGGGCCGCTTGTCGGGGTCCTGCTCCCCGCGCGCTGGTGGGCGATCGGGCTCGTCTGGCTGGTCTTCGCCGTCGTCGCCGGGGTGCGCTGGTTCCGCAAGCGCGCCGCTGAGAAGGCGCTCGCCGAAGCGATGGCGGGTCCCGCCGACCTCGAAGGCGAGGTCGTGTCGGGCAAGATGAAGGCGGCGCTCGACCGTGCCAAGGCCGGCGGCAAGGGCTCGCTCTACGCCTCGCCGTGGTACGTCATCATCGGCCCGCCGGGCGCGGGCAAGACGACGCTGATCCAGAAATCGGGGCTGCGGCTGCTCAACGACGAAGCCGCCGCGGGCGTCGGCGGGACACGCAACTGCGACTGGTGGTTCGCCGACGAGGCGGTCCTGATCGACACCGCCGGGCGCTACACCAGCCAGGATTCGAGCGCCGACGCCGACGCCCAAGGATGGACCAACTTCCTCGGCTCGCTCAAGAAAGCGCGTCCGATGCAGCCGTTGAACGGCATCATCGTCGCGATGGGGCTCGACGAGATCGCTCGCGTCTCGGCCGACGCGCTCGACAAGCACATCGTCGCAATTCGCGGGCGCATCGCCGAACTCGGCCGCGAACTCGGTCTCGAACTCCCGGTCTATGTCCTGTTCACCAAAGCCGATCTCGTCGCCGGCTTCGTCGAATTCTTCGACGATCTGTCGGTCGAGGGACGGCGCTCGGTAGTTGGCCACACGCTGCCGCTCGTCGCGACGCGGCCCAGCGTCGCCGAACTCGCGGGCGGGTACGACGACGTCGTCCAGGCGCTCGCCGACCGCTTGCCGGCGCGGCTTCAGGCCGAGACCGACCCGGTCCGGCGCGGCGCGGCGCTGACCTTCCCGGCACGCTTCATCGACCTTCGCGCGCGGATCATCCGCCTGCTCGACGGTGTCTTCGGCGCGGGTGCAGCACAGGCGGGCGCGACTGCCGGAGCGAATGGCGCGCGGCTGCGCGGCTTCTATTTCACCAGCGGAGTCCAGCAGGGGACGCCGTTCGACCGGCTGCTCGGCGACCTCGCGGGCACGCTCGGCACCGGCACGCGTGCGCGGCCATCGAGCCCTCGCGCCTTCTTCGTCAACAAGTTGCTGTCCGACGTCGTCATCGCCGAGGCGGGACTGGCCGGACCCAATGCGGCGCGGCGGCGGCGCGACCGGATGCTCAAGCTCGGCGTCGCGATCGTTGGCGGGCTGATCGCATTGCTTCTCCTCATCTTGCTGATCTGGAGCTACCTGGCCAACTCGAAGGGGCAGGACGAGACGCTGGCGACCGCAACGTCGCTCGGCGAGGGCAGCAAGGGTCTCGACGCCGGCGACAAGGTTTCGCTCGGCGCGTCGGCGGCCGAGCCGCTCGACCTGCTCGATGCGCTGCGCGACAAGCTGCCGTACGGGGCGACCGCCGTTGACCACAAGCCGTTCGGCGAGCGGCCATTGTACCGGTCGAGCCTCGCCGACGAGTCGAGCCGGGCGTATTATGACGGCCTCCAGCGCTATCTCCTGCCGCGGCTGATCACGACGGCGGAGGCGGCGCTGACCGCTGCGGGGACCGATCCGGTCGCGGTCTACGAGCCGCTCAAGGTCTATCTGATGCTCGGCAACCGTGCCGGAGCGAAGCGCGACAACGCGTATATCCTGCGCTGGCTCGAGGATGACCTCAACGCGCGCGCACTCCCGGGCGAGGAGAATGCGCCGACGCGGGCGCGGATCATCGGCCACGCCAAGGCGCTGCTCGCTGACCAAGGGAGCTTCGGGCGGCAGCTGACCGGGCCATTGCTCGATGCGTCGCTGGTCGAACGCGGTCAGGCGACGATGGCGGCGATGTCGCCCGCCGAACGCGCACTGGCGCTGATGAAGCAGCAGGTTTCGGGCGACGACTGGCGGCTGGTCGGCGACGGCATCCTCAAGGGGGAAGCCGATGCCTTCGCGAATCCGGGCGAACTCGCGGCGATCAAGGTGCCGTATCTGTTCACCAAGAAGGGGTTCATCGCCGGCTTCATCCCCAACGTCGCCGGGATCGGCCGGGCGCTCGACGCCGACCGCTGGATGCTCGGCGCGAGCGCGGCGGCGCAGGCTCCGCTCGATACCAGCGAACTCGGCCAGCTTTACGCCGCCGAATATACCAAGCGCTGGACTGGGGTTCTCGCCGCGCCGCAGCCGGGTGATTATGCGCGCGATCCGATGGCGCTAGCGCGGCTGGCGAACCCGGCGGCATCGCCGCTCAAGAAGCTGACCGATGCGATCGTGGCGAACACGACTGCGCTGTTGCCCAACAACAAGGCGCCGGCTCTTCCCGGCGGAGCGCTCGGCAAGCTTGCGGGTGATCTCGCGGGCAAGGAGATGAAAGGCTCGGCGTCGCAGATCGCGGCGACGACGATCGAGGCCAATTTCACCGGCATGAAGGAATATACCGCGGGCGACGCGGCGCCGTTGAAGCAACTGCTCGGCGCACTCGGCAAGTATCAGTTGGCGCTGGCGCAGGCCAAGGTCGCTGGCGGCGGCGGGGGTGGCAGCGGAGGCGGCGGCGGTGGTGCCGCTGGTGGTGGCGGTTCGGGTGCGATCGCGGCGGCCGCAGCCGAGCTGTCGGTCGCGGCGGCGAACGCCGGGGCAGCGGTTCCGGCGTTGTCGGACTTCGTTGCGCATGTCGCCGGCGGGTCGAGCAAGGCCGCCGAGACTCAGCGGACGACCGAGCTTCGCGACGAATATGCCCAGAAGATCCTGCCCGACTGCGGCCGAATCTTCGGCGCCGGCTATCCGTTTGGAGACGGCGCCGACCTCGCCCCCGCCGACGTCACCCGCGTCGCTGGGCTCGTTGCAGGCTTCGGGCGCGACAGCCTGCAGCCGTATCTCAAGAAGGACGGCGACCCGAAGAAGGGCTGGACGTGGACCAGCGAGCCGACCGTCAAGGGCTTCCAGCCGGGGTCGGCGGCAGCGTTCCAGCGCGCCGCCGATACCGAGGCGCTGATGGGGGGCAACCTCGTCCTCCGCCTCGCCGCCGCGCCGACCAACAAGGGCGGGCTGCGGCTCCGCGCCGCCGGGGTGCCGATGGACCTGATGCCGCAATCGCCGTCGGAGCGGTTCAGTTGGTCGAGCGGTGGCAGCCAGGTCGCCGAATACGCCCAGACCGGGCTGCCCGCCGGGACCACCGCCGCGCCGCCGCTGCGCGAGGAGGGGCCATGGGCGCTGTTCCGCGTCCTCGGCCACGCCAAGAAGACCCAGCTCGGGCCGGGCAAGTACCGCTTCGCCTTCACCCCCGACAGCGCGCTCGACGTCGAGGTCGCGGGTGGCCCCGATCCGTTCGCTCCGACCGGCCCATTTGCGCTCCGCTGCCCGGCGAAACTGTGACACCGGGGCTCTACGGCAAGCTGCCTGCGCACGGCGATTTCGTCGCGCGCGGCTGGGACGCTCCGCAGGTCGCCGCGCTCGACGCGTGGCTGACGAGCGGGCTGGCGGCGATCCGCGACGGGCTCGACGATGAAGCCTTCGCGGCACGGCTGACCGCTGCTCCGCTGTGGCGCGGCTATATCCCACCCGGCGCGTGCGGGGCGGCGGCGATGCATCTCGCGCTGGCACCGTCGATCGACTCGGCCGGGCGCTATTTCTTCATCGCCGGGGGTGTCGCCGGGGCGGCCGAGCGGGTCTGGGCGGTCGCCAGCCAGTCGCCCGGCTTCGCCGATGCGGTCGAGGCGGCGACGTACGAAGCGCTCGGCGGCAACCTCGACGCCGACACCTACGCCGCTGCGATCGCCGGCGTGACGCCCGCGCCCGATGCCCGCGGCGAGTTTCTCGCCGGCGTCTCGCTGCCGCCGTCGAGCGCGTGGTGGGTCGCCGACCCGGCCGAAGGCGACGCGATCGGACTGCGCGCGGCGACCGTCGACGCTGCCTTGCTGCAACGGCTCGTCGGGGGAACGGCATGAAGCTCCGCTATCGGACTGCGGTCCGGACCCATCCCGGGCTGGTTCGCGCGGTCAACGAGGACTCGGTCCTCGCCCGCGACGACGTCGCCTTGTGGGTCGTCGCCGACGGCATGGGCGGCCACGCCAACGGTCAATGGGCGTCGCAAACCCTCGTCGCCCAGTTCGCCACGATCGACATGACCGGCAGCGCCGAGGCGCGCGGGGCGGCGATGGTCGGCGCGATGCAGGCAGGCAATACCGCGATCGTCGAGGCGGCGAAGGCGGCGGGCCAGTCGATGGGCACGACTGCGGTACTCATCCACCTCGACGGCACCAATTTGATGTGCCTGTGGGTCGGCGACAGCCGCGCCTACCGCTTCCGCCGCGGCGGGCTGACCCAGCTCAGCCGCGACCACAGCGTCGTCCAGGAGCTCGTCGACCGCGGCAGCCTCGCCGCCGAAGACGCCGAGACGCACCCGATGGCGCATGTCCTGTCGCGCGCGGTCGGGGCAGAGGCCGAATGCCGTCCCGAGGGGATCACCGATACCGCGCTGCCGGGCGACCATTACCTGATCTGCAGCGACGGACTGACCAAGGTCGTCCCCGAGGAGGCGATCGGCCGTTTGCTCCGGCTGCCGAGCGTCAACGCCGCCGCCGACCGCATGATCGCCGAAACGCTGGCGAACGGCGCGCCGGATAATGTTACGGTGGTCCTGATCTCGGTGGAGGAGGCGACCGAAGTGTCGATCGCATCGTGAGCGATCCCGAAGACGACGTGCCCGCCGCGCGGCGCGGCGGCGAGCGGACAGTGATGGTCTCGGCGGCCGAGCTCGCCGCGCTCCACGGTGACGCGCCGTCGGCTCCGAGCGCCGATCCGTTCGCTGACCCGTCTGGCGCGGTCAGCCAGCCGCCAGTGTTCGCTGCGCCGCCGGCGTTCGTGCCACCGCCGTCGGCTCCCCCCTTCGCCGCGTCGGCGCCGGGCGGCGCGTTCGTCCACGGTACGCCCGGCGGGCTCGTCGGGATGCACCTCAACGACTTGTTCGAGATCGTCCGCTTCATCGCGCAAGGCGGCATGGGCGAGGTCTATGAGGGCCGCAACCTCGCCAGCGGCGAGAAGGTCGCGATCAAGGTCATCCTGCCGCAATACGCCGCCGACGAATCGTTCATGGCGCTGTTCCGCCGCGAAGCCAGCGCGCTCGAACGCATCGGCCACGACTCGCTGGTCAAGTACCGCACGCTGGCGTTCGACCGGACCAACCGGATCAACTACCTCGCGATCGAATATGTCAGCGGGCCGTCGATGGCGGATATCCTGACCGGCGACCCGGCCGACCCGGCGAGCGTTCGGCGCGTGCTCAAGCGGCTCGCCACCGGGCTCGGCGCGGCGCACGAGGCGGGGGTCATTCACCGCGACCTCTCGCCCGACAACCTCCTGCTTCCTGACGGCAACGTCGACCGCTGCAAGATCATCGATTTCGGCATCGCCAAGGACACCAACCCGGGCGAGAAGAGCGTCGTCGGCGAGGCCTTCGCGGGCAAGTTCGGCTATGCCGCGCCGGAAATCTTCGGCAAGTTCAAGCGCCAGGTCGGGCCGTGGACCGACGTCTACAGCCTCGCGCTGGTGATGATCGCCTACGCCCGCGGCGCGCCGCTCGACATGGGGGTGACGATCGTCGATGCGCTCGAGGCGCGCGACACCGTCCCCGACCTGTCGTCGATCGCCCCCGACATGCAGGCGATATTTGCCAAAATGCTCGCGCCTGACCCCGCCGAGCGCTTCCGCTCGATGGACGAAGTCGTCGCCGCGATCGATGCGCCGCCGGGGACCTTTGCCGCCCCCGCGTCGCCGTTCGGTGAGGCGACGCCGCCGATGCCGAGGGCGACGACCGAAGCACCGGCGTTCGTCCGTGCGACGACCGCGGCTCCGGCGGCGATGGCCGAGCCGGCGAAGCGCAGCAGCCTGCCGCTATATGGCGGGATCGCCGCCGCGATACTCGTCGCCGCGGGCGGGGGGTATGCCTTGCTTGGCGGCAAGAGCGCGCCCGCTCCCGACGTCGCGACATCGACAGCTGCGCCTGCAGAAGTTTCGCCGGGTGCCGCTGCCGTGACGACCGCGGCCGCCGTCCCCGACTGGGCAACCGCGCGTCCTGCCGTCCTGACCGCACTCAACGCCGCGACCTGCAGCGACCTGCGCATCAGCGGGACGCCGTCTGGCGGCACGGTCCGCCTCGCGGGCTGGCATCCTGCCGCGGCGACGATTCCGGCAACTGCGGGCGGGTGGAAGCTCGACGCGTCAGCAACGGCGACGGTTGCGCAGCCGGCGAGCGACACCTGCGCCCTCATCCGCAAGATTCGCGACGCCGCGACCGCCGGGGCCGACACCGGCTTCACCATGCCGGGCGAGCAGGTCGTCGCGCTCGGGTCGGCGCGCAAGCGAGCGGACGGCTCGCCGCTGGTCGATCTGAAGCCGGTCGGCGAGCCCGCCGACCTGCCACACCTGCTGATCGCCAACATCGACGATCAGGCCAAGTCGGCGAAGGACCGCGTCGTCTCGGTCGATGTCGCAGACGCCAAGCTCGACCTTGGCGCGCTGGCATTCGATCCCAAGCCCGGGCGCTACCTCGCGGTCCTCGTCGCAGGGCAGGGCACGCTGCCGCCGGTCACCGCAACCGGCGCAGGTGCCTTGGGCGCGGCGTGCGGGAAGGCCTGCGCCATGACCAGCGGGTGGATCGAGATCGTCCGCTAACGGGTCGGAAGCGTCGCCGGCCCGACGTTACCCGCCAATGATGACCGTCGGAAAGCCGAGCACTATGGCGCCACCGTGCGCGGTCAAGTCGCCGATCCGCGCGGCAGGCAACTTCTGGACGAAAACGGTCGCCGATCCCTTGGCGATCATGTCGGGGGGACCGACGCATACCGCCATGTCGGTGACCCGCGCCTGCGGCATCATCCCGGTGATGACGGTAAAACAGCCGAGGATGATCGGGCCGCCGACGTGCGGGACCGGGCCGGTGAACATCGGGCAGACGTGCATGTCGGTGATGCGGGATGCCGGCGGCATTGTCCAAGTCCTTAAGGAGTATCGGCTTTCTTGATGTTGCGTTCGTACGCCTTGCGGAAGTTCTTGGCGAACAAGTCAAGGTACGCCGCCTCGCTTTCGTGCGCCAGCGTCTTGTATTCGCCCTCGAATGCACGCCACAACGCCGCCTCCCGACTGCCGGGGAGCAGGCCACCCTTTGCCGTCACGCGCGCCTTGATTGCATCGGGGGAGAAGCGTTCGACCGTCGCCCCTAGGGCTTCCTGCATCGCCGCGATCATCGCCACTTCGTGCGCCTGCAGATCTTCGAACGCGCCCTGGACTGCGAGCGGGCCGGGGAGGAAGCCGGGATCGGGCGAGCCGACGAGCTGCTTGAGCGCCTGCTCGGGCGACCGCGTCCATTTCAACGGGTTGTTGCCCGCGCGCTGGAAGGTCGTGACCTGCGCTCCGACCCCGAACTGGTGACGGATCCGCGCGCGCGCGTCGAGCAGGCGGATCAAGCCATCGGCGGTCTGGCGGAGCAGGCGCGCGGCGGACTCGATGACCGCGACGGGGGTCGCCTCTCCGAGATCGGTCGGCTTGAGCCCGGCGGCGGCGAGGAAGCAGGCGAACAGCGCGTCGCCCGCCGGGCCGGCGGCTGCGGTCGCTGGCGGCGTTGCGGCGACCGCACCGGGTGCGATCGCCACTGGAGCTTCGGGCGTCGCGGCGGTCGCGAAGTCGAGGGCGTCGAACTTGTGCAACTGCGCCCATGGGTCGGCTGTCGCAGCCGCGACCGGAGCCGCTGGCGGGGTCATGACGGGCGTCCCGAACGGATTTGGGGCCGCGGCGGGGCTTGCGCCGAATGGATTGCCTGCGGGGGCTTGGGCCGCGAAAAGGTTCGACGGCGGCGGCACTGGCGCGGCAAGCCCGAACGGGTTGGGCGCGGAAGGCGGGACCGGAGTGGGGGCGGCGGACACACCGAACGGATCGCTCGATGCAGCAGCGCTGCCGAACGGACTGCCGGGCGCTGCCGGGAATGGAGCAGGTGCCGACGGGGCGGCGAGCCCGAACGGATCGTGCGCGCTGTGCTGCGGCGCTGGCGAGAACGCTGCCGCTGGCGGCGTGAACGCGGCCGCCGGCGGCGCAAACGCATTCATCAGCGGGTCGCCGCCCGACTGGAACAGCGGCTTGGCCGGCTCGCGCCCGAATTTCTGCGTATCGGCGGCCTTGGCCCCCCCGGCGGACCCAGTCGCCCAGTCGAGACCGCCGCCGAACGGGTTGCCCGCGACGTTGCTCGAAACGCCCGCCGAGCCGCCGCCGCCGGCGACCGACGCCCGGATTTCATACTGGCCGATCGTGATCAGGTCGCCGTCGCGGACCACGTGCGGCGCCGTCATGCGGGTGCCGCCGTTGACGAAGACGCCGTTGGTGCTGCGATCGGTGAGGACATATTGGCCGTCGGCGTAATCGATCTCGGCGTGCAGCGACGAGATGTGATTGCGCGTGTCGGGGAGCGTCCAGTCGGCATGCGCGGCGCGGCCGATGACGACGCCGTGCTCGTCGAGAACCATTTCCGTCGGGTCGCCCGAAGTCAGTGACGCGACGTTTTCGATCGTCAACCGCAACGTCATGCCTGGAGCGCCTCGCCTGCCGCCGCCTTTTCACCCAGATCGATATTCGCCGCCAGCCGCTGCTCGAACGCCGCCGCGCCTTCGCCGAACGCCGCCATCAGCACTGCGCCGGCGACCGCCTGGCCGAATGCGCCGGGGGCGGGGGCAACGCCCTGTTCCTGTCCTTCAGGAGCGATGCTGCCTCCCGACAGGAAGACCGACAGGCATGCCGCGCCTTCGGCGGAGGCCCAGCCGACGATCTGCCCGGCCTCGTAGGCGATCCTGCGGTTGGCATCGGACGGCTCGGCGAGCCAGCGGTTGACCGCCTTCCGCGCGACAAGTCGTTCGGGCTGGCTGGTTGCGGGCATGGTCGTGAGGCACGCCGCGACCCAGCGGAGCGCTTCCATGCGCGGCAAGCACTGAGCAAGAAAGCGCGCCGCCTGCGACAGGTCGACCTTGCGCAGTGCGGCGAACGCCTGCGCCGGCGGCTGGTCGTGCAGAGCCGCGAGATCGACGAGCCCGTCAAGGGCTGCCGCAACCTGCCCGGCGCGGGTCCACTTTACCCGGCGCCATGCGCGCGCGGCGGCCAGTGTATCGGCTTGGCTCATGCTTCGACCCCCCAGAGCATCGCTAGTTGATCAGCACGATGCCGCCCTTGACGATGTGCAGGGCGCTCGCTTCCTGCTGCACCATCAAACCCTTGGTCTGGAGCATGACGTCGGCCTCGATCTTGATCATCATCGACTTCAGCGTGATCGACATCGGGTCCATCTTGAACGAGCTGCCGCCGCACTTGAGCTCGATCGACTGCAGCGCCTCGGTCTTGTGATTGCCCAGCGAGACCTTGATGTCGACATCGCCCATCGACACCGTCAGCTTGTCGTTGCCCATGCTGACCGTCGCCTCGCGGTCGCCCATCTTGATCGTCGTCGTCTCGCCGCCGCTTTTGATCGTCTTGACGTCGTCGCCCATCATCTCGGTGGTCCGCTTGCCGGCCTTGATCGTCCGCGTGACGTCGCCTGCGGTGACCTCGTGGGTGACATTGCCCGACTGGATCGTCGTCGCCTCGTCGCCCTTGATCGTCGTCGTCCGCTTGCCGGCAGTGACCGTCATGGTCTCATCACCCTTGTGGATGACGGTCGTGCGGTTACCGTTGAGCAGGTCGCGGGTCTCGTCGCCCTTGTCGACGACCCACTTCAGGTCTTTCTGGGCGTGCAATGAGAAGAGCTCGCTATCCTTCTTGTCGTCGATCTTGATCTCGTTATAGCCGCCGCCACCCTTCGAGCTGTTGGTCCTGATCCCCTGGATGGTGTTGTCGGCGGCGGTGCCAAAGGCCGGCAGGTTCGAGCCGTTATAGACCGCGCCGGTGATGATCGGACGATCGGGATCGCCCTCGAGAAACTCGACGATGACTTCGTGGCCGATGCGCGGCACCATGAACGAACCGAAGCCCGAGCCGGCACCCGACTGGCCAACGCGGACCCAGATACTGCCGGTATCGTCCGAGGGAGTTTCTTTGTCCCAGAAGAACTTGAGCTTCACCCGGCCGTATTTGTCGGTGTAGATTTCTTCCCCCGACGGGCCGACGACGATCGCAGTCTGCGGACCGTAGATCTTCGGGATCGGGGTCATTCGCGCCGGGCGATACTGCTTGGTGGCGGGCATCAACTCGAGTTCGACAGTCAGCGATTCGTCGACTGCGCCCGACCGGTCGTCGCCGCCGGTATAACGATGCGTCGTTGCGACGATGAGAAACTCATCGTTCGCGGCCGCATCCTCACCGGCATTCGCCGTGATTGTCCGGCCGTAGTCGATCTTGATCGTCTTGCCGACTGCCGCTGCGAACAGCGTTCCCTCGGCGAACGACCGCGCCATGCGTCGCTGCTCGCGCTCGAGCCAGCGTTCGGCGTAGCGGGTTCCGGCGGCGATCGTCGGATTATCGAAACGCCCGGGGTATTCGTAGATGCCTGCCACGGCAGCGGTCAGGTCCGCGGTTCCCGAGTTGAAGCGGGGCGGAGGCGCGCCGAGCGTTTCGAGCACCTTGTCCTTCTTCAGCCCCACCGTCGGCGCGTCATAATCATAGTCGTCGACCGAGTAGCGCGTCGGGGCGATCGTCCGGCGCTCGACGAGCGACGTCAGCACCGCTTCTTCATCGGTCTTTTCGCGGGCCGCGCCGAGGAAGACCGTCGCGGGAGTCATCGCAGTATGATGGTTTATCGCGTCGGCAAAAACGATCGTATGCTTGCCGTCCTCGTGGACGTAGTAATAATAAATCCCCTCTTTTTCGAGGTTCCGCGTCAGGAAATCGAATTTGCTCTCGCCGTACTGGACCCGGTACTCGACCGTGTCATACGTTCCGGTAAGCGCCACCGTTTTCCACGGCCCCGCATTTTCGGTGATAAGGTCGGTGATGCTTTTCTTGTAGTGGATTATGCTCGTCTGGTTCTGCGTCCACAGCAGCACCCCCGGGCGCAGCGTCAGCCTGTACGAAAATTGGTCGCCCGAAGCCGCCGGACCGAGCTCGACATATTCCCACAGGATGCCGTGGAACCAGCGGCTGTTGAAGTCATTGGCGTCGAACTCGACGCCGACCATCTTGGTCAAGGCGGGGTGGAGATTCACCGGGCCGGTCGCGCTGGTCGCGTCGATGACGACAGTAAATGGCTCGCTTATTCGCTCGACCGCGGTCATCCGCGTCAAGGTCAACGGACCGATCCCGTCGGGAAGGTGCAGTTTACCGATCCGACTGGCCGTAGTCACGCCCGCATCTCCCGCCCCGCCCGTCGAGCGCTACCCCGCAGAGTACTGCTGATAGCAGTCGTAACGCCCTCATGACAACCGCGCGGCGCCAGCGCGATCGGCCGACTTGGTCGCAAGATGGGCGATCAACGCGCGCAGACGACCCGGTTGCAGCGGCTTATGGATCAACGGGACCCCGCGTGCGGCGGCGGCGGCGATGACCGCGGCGTCGAGGTCGCCGGTGACGATGCAGCAATTAAGCGCTCGTTTCGCCCGCGACTCGAGCTGCCCGACGAGGTCGAGCCCGGTATGGACGCCCGGCAGGCGGTAATCGGTGAGGACGACATCATAGTCGCCGCCGCTGTCGATCCGCGCGATTGCAGCGGTGCCATCGGCGACGACGTCGACTTCGAGCCGCCATTGGCGCAACAATACGGCGACGGCGTCGCGGACTTCGGGGTCGTCGTCGATGATGAGGACGCGGAGCCCCGCGATCGGGTCGGCGGCATCGGCGGCGAGTTCGGCCTGAAGCGCCACTGCGCCGGTGAGCGGCTGGGCGAGATGGAAGATGCTGCCACGTCCCGGCTGCGACCTGACCTCGATCCGCGTGCCGAGCAGCCGTGCCGAGCGGGCGGCGATGGCGAGGCCGAGGCCCATGCCCTTGCGCCGATTACGCTCGGGATTGCCGACCTGGATGAAGTCGTCAAAAATCCGGTCGAGGTCGGCGGCGGCGATGCCGATCCCGGTGTCCCAGACCTCGAAGCGCACCGCGTCGCCGCGACGGCGCGCGGCGATCAGCACGCCGCCGCGCAGGGTGTTGCGCAGCGCGTTCGAGGCGAGGTTGAGCAATATCTGTTCGAGTAGCGCGGGGTCGCTGCGGACCATCGATCCATCCGAGCGGTAGCGCAGGTCGAGCCCATGTTCGGTCGCGATCGGGCGCAAATAGTGGTCGAGCCGGTCGAACAGCGTATCGGTCGCGATCGTCTCCGGCTTGATCGCGATCACTCCCGCCTCGAGCCGCGAGATGTCGAGAAGGCCGCTGAACAGGCTTTCGAGCGCGTCAAGGTTGGTCTTGACGTGCCCGACGATCTCGCGGGCATCGGGGCGCAGGTCGAGCGATTCCAGCGTCGCCGAGAACAGCCCGAGTGCGTACAGCGGCTGGCGCAGGTCGTGGCTCGCCGCGGCAAGGAACTGCGACTTGGCGAGGCTCGCGGCTTCGGCGGCGGCGCGGGCGGCGACCGCGTCCTCGGTCTGGGCGCGCAGGGCGTCGACGAGTTCGACATTCCGGTAGCGGATTCGCACTCCGGCGGCGAAGCTTTCGGCCTGAAGGCGGCACATCAGCGCCAGCGCCCCGGCGAAGGCGGCGAGCAGCACCGCAAACAGGTGGTAGTCGATGCCGGGGAAGGTCAGCAGCCGCACGACCAGCGGGACGTAGGTCGTGACGAGGTAGCCGTACACCGCCGGCGGGTTGTACGACTGGCCGGGAACCGCCCCCGCCGTCAGCAGGATGATGACGCACGCCGTCGTCGCCACCGATATCGGATCGCCGGGATGGGCGAACAGGAACATCGTCGCGCCCCAGACTAGCCCCAGCGTCGTCTGGTAGATCGCGTGATGGCGCGACCAGTAAGCGGCGAAATTGACCGCCGGAATTCCCGCGGCATAGCGGTTGAGAATGCGGAACTGGCGGTAGACCTGGGTGCCGACCTCGACCGCCGTCCACGCCGCAACGATCCGCCAGTCGGTCCGCAGCAGCGCCGTCGCAACCATGAAGACGAGGCAGGCATTTTCGATGATGATGTTGTTGCGCGCCTGCCGGTACTGCGTCTCGATCAGCTCGGTATGGACGCTGTCGCCGCTGCTCAATGGATCAGGCCGATTTCGCGCGCGCGGAGGATGGCGTTGACCCGGGTCTGGACGCCGAGCGTCGCGAACAACTCGGTCAGATGGGCGCGGACCGTCCGCTCGGCGATGTTGAGGCGGAAGCGGATTTCCTTGTTGGCGTGCCCTTCGGCGAGGAGCGTCAGCACGTCGAGCTGGCGCGGCGACAGGCACGGCATCGCGCCCGCCGCCCCGGTGCCGGCGAAGCCCGACCCCCCGGCGACGACGTCGTCGATCACCGCGATCATCCGTTCGGGCGGCAGGCTCTTGACGATGAAGCCGCTCGCGCCGCCGACCTGCGCCCGCATCCGTGCTGCCGCGTCCTCGCGCCCTGAAATCACGAGGCGCGGCAGGTGCGGGCAGACCGCCGCGATTGCCGCGATCGTCGCAAAGCCGTCGCGGTCGGGCAATTGGAGGTCGACGAGGACGAGGTCGAAGTCCGGGTCGGCGACGAGCAGCGCGACGCCGTCGATCGAGTTGTGGGCAAAGGCGAAGTGCCAGTCGGGACGAAGCTGCGCGATCATCGTGGCAAAGCCGTCGACGAATAACGGGTGATCGTCGATCAGCAGCAACCGCACCCGACTCTCCCCCGATCGTTCGCCAGTATCGGGCAAGTCACGGCAAAGTCCACATGCCTCAATAGGCAATCGACCGAGCCCTCCGGCTTCGGTAGCGACACCTAAATTGTTGTCGGCCCGGGAGGCATAGATGCGTTCTATACTATTGATTTCATTGGCGACCGCCGCGATTGTCGCCGCCGGATTGCCGACTGTCGCGCTGGCCGGCGACTGCGAGGGCAGCCCCGACGGCTGCGGCGGCGGCGGCGGACCGCCGCCAACACTGCCGACGTTCTCCCCGGTCGCGGCTTCGTCGGGCAGCTACGTCGTCTTTCCCGACGGGCAGAACCGGCGCGACGGCTATGAGCGCGACGGCACCACGACCTATTTCGCCGGCGGTGCCTTCGTGCCCTATACCGGCACCTTGTCGGTCGGGGGCGCCGGCTCGCGGGTCACGCTGCTCGCGACGAAGACGCCCGAGCAAACCGCGCAGGCGACCGCGAGTAATGTCGGCGGCGGCGCGCACTCTGCCTACGGCGACATGGAGCTCGGCTATGGCGTCATCATCCACGCCGCGAACCAGGCGGCAGCAAACGCGCTACTGCCCTTCCTGTCGACCAGCGGCGCAGTCGCGACCGCTTCGGGGATCATGATCCTGTCGGCGACGGGGCAAGCCTTCAGCCAGGGCGTCGTCCACACCGGCTTGACTGGCGTGCTCGACCAGTCGCTGCAGAAGGTGGTCTATTCCGTGTGCGATCCGACCGGCTACCTTGGGCAGACGACCGGGTGCGGCACGCACGGCTATTCGGTCGACGTCAATTTCGTTACCGGCAGCGCCTTCCTCAACGGCAGCTCACTCGACTTCTACAGCTCGCTAACCCTCGATGCATCGGCCCACGCCGGGCCAACCGGGCTCGGCAGCTACGAGGGAAGCGGTTCGGCGTATGTCGACCCGACGATCACGCTCAACCCGCTCCTCGATCCGAAACTGTATTCGCTCTACATCGGGTCGAGCCCACCAGCCGCGATTACCGGCGCGGTTCCCGAGCCGGCGAGCTGGGCGATGATGTTGTTCGGTTTCGGCTTGACGGGTGTGGTGGCGCGACGTGCAAGCGGGCGGAATGTTGTTCTCGCCTGACGCGTAGGAGCCTCACTCCATCACGTTGTCATCCCGGCGAAGGCCGGAACCCACGATCACTGTCTGTTGAGATCATGGGTCCCGGCCTTCGCCGGGATGACACTCTTGAATTGAGCCCCGCTCGCGCGCTTTCCCCTCCGCTCCGACCTTAAGTTCAAAATAAGTTCACACAGAAGCACATCGTTTTCGCCTTCGCGCTTCCCGCGAAACACGCGACCAGACTGACTTTTCCAGCAATGAGAAAGAGCGCGATCCGCCCGGTGGCGAGTCGCGTTCTTCTATGCCGGATCGAGGCCTGTAGGACAGCCCGACCGTCCCCCGATCTTTACGCCGGCTTTATGCACGCCGCGTGCAATCGCATGGAGCGGCCACCGCCCCGCGCCTATCCCCGGCCTTCAATATGCCGAGGAGCGTCATCGTGCAGGATTTGATCTGGATCGGCATCGCCGCCGGGCTGGCGTTGCTCAGCCTGCTCTACGTGTCACTCGCCGACCGCGCCTGAGGGGCAACTTTCATGACATTCGCCATGTGGCTCAGCGCGGCGACCGCGCTCGGCCTTCTTTTGTATCTCGTCGCGGTGCTCACGCACCCCGAAGACTATTGATCGCCGGAGAGCGTCGATGACCTTCCAGGGCTGGCTCCTGATCGCGCTGTTCACGGCGTGCATCATCGCAATCACGAAGCCGATGGGCGCGTGGTTGTTCGCATTGTACGAGGGGCGGCGGACCCCGCTCCATGTCGTCCTCGGCCCGGTCGAGCGCGGTTTCTACGCGCTCGGCGGGATCGACCCCGACGAGGACATGACGTGGCGGCGCTACGCGGTCCACGTCCTGATTTTCAGCTTCGTCGGCGTGCTGCTGACCTATGCCTTCATGCGGCTGCAGAACGTCCTGCCGCTCAACCCGCAGGCGTTCCCCGCGGTCGATCCGCACCTCGCGATGAACACCGCGGTCAGCTTCATCACCAACACCGACTGGCAGTCGTACTCGGGTGAGTCGACGATGAGCCACCTGACGCAGATGGCTGGGCTCGCGACGCACAACTTCCTGTCGGCAGCGACCGGCATCGCCGTCGCCTTCGCGGTGATCCGCGGATTTGCCCGGCGCGAGAGCAAGGGGCTCGGCAATTTCTGGGCCGACATGACCCGCGTCACGCTTTACCTGCTGCTCCCCGCGTGCATCGTCTATGCCGTCGTCCTCGTCGCCGGCGGAGTCCCGCAGACCTTCGCCGGGACCGCGGTCGCGACGACGCTCGAAGGCGCCAAGCAGACCCTCGCGCTCGGCCCGGTGGCGAGCCAGGAAGCGATCAAGATGCTCGGCACCAACGGTGGCGGCTTCTTCAACGCCAACTCGGCGCACCCGTTCGAGAACCCGAGCGCGTGGACCAACTTTCTCCAGATGGTGTCGATCTTCGCGATCGGCGCCGGGCTGACGTGGACCTTTGGCAAGGCGGTCGGCAACACCCGGCAGGGCTGGGCGATCTTCGCCGCGATGCTCCTGCTGTTCCTCGCCGGGACGACGGTCGCTTATTGGGCGGAGAGCGCGGGCAACCCCAACCTCCACGCGCTCGGGCTCCACGCCGCCGACGGCAACATGGAGGGCAAGGAAGTCCGCTTCGGCATCGCCGCCTCGGCGCTGTTCGCCACCGTCACCACCGACGCCTCGTGCGGTGCGGTCAACGCGATGCACGACAGCTTCACCGCGCTCGGTGGCCTCGTCCCGCTGTTCAACATGCAGCTCGGCGAGATCATCATCGGCGGCGTCGGGTCGGGGCTGTACGGCTTCCTGATCTACGCCGTCCTCGCGGTCTTCGTCGCCGGGCTGATGGTCGGGCGATCGCCGGAATATGTCGGCAAGAAGATCGAGAGCCGCGAGGTCAAGCTCGCCGTCCTCGCCATCGCCGTCCTGCCGCTGATCACCCTCGGCTTTACCGGCATCGCCGCGATCGTCCCGGCGGGGCTGGCCGGGCTCAACAACAAGGGCCCGCATGGCTATTCGGAGATCCTCTACGCCTTCTCGAGCGCCGTCGGTAACAACGGGTCGGCGTTCGCCGGGCTGACCGCGAGCACGCCGTTCTACGACGGGCTCCTCGCGGTGGCGATGTGGTTCGGGCGGTTCTTCGTCATCATCCCGGTCCTCGCGATCGCCGGCAGCCTCGCTGCCAAGCGCGTTGTCCCCGAATCGTCGGGCTCGTTCCCGACGACCGGCCCGCTCTGGGTCGGCCTGCTGATCGGGATCATCCTGATCCTCGGCGGCCTGACCTTCCTGCCGTCGCTCGCGCTCGGACCCATCGCCGATCAACTGGCGATGGTTCACGGCCAGCTGTTTTAATCCGGAGTCCCGATAATGGCCCGCGCCGTCGCCCCTTCATTGTTCACGCCCGCCCTCGTCGGCCCGGCGGTGATCGATGCCTTCCGCAAACTCAGCCCGAGGCAGCTCGTGCGTAACCCGGTGATGTTCACCACCGGCGTCGTCGCGACGCTGCTGACGGTGCTGCTGTTCGCCGGCGGCACCGGCCTCGCCATCGGCTTCCAGGTCCAGATCGTCGTCTGGCTGTGGCTGACCGTCCTGTTCGGCAACTTCGCCGAAGCCATCGCCGAGGGGCGCGGCAAGGCGCAGGCCGCCTCGCTCCGCCAGACCAAGGGCGAACTCGTTGCCAGGCGCGTCTCGGGCGAGACCGTCGCGGCATCGGCGCTCAAGGTCGGCGACCTCGTCCTCGTCGACACCGGCGACCTGATCCCCGCCGACGGCGAAGTCATCGAGGGCGTCGCCTCGGTCAACGAGGCCGCGATCACCGGCGAGAGCGCCCCCGTCATCCGCGAGGCGGGCGGCGACCGTTCGGCCGTCACCGCCGGCACCCGCGTCATCTCCGACAAGATCACCGTCCGCGTCACCGCCGGGCCGGGCGAAGGCTTCCTCGACCGCATGATCGCGCTGGTTGAAGGCGCGTCGCGGCAGAAGACGCCGAACGAGATCGCGCTGACCATCCTGCTCGTCGGGCTGACGATCATCTTCCTGATCGCGGTCGGCACGATCCCGCTGTTCGCCACCTACGCCGGCGGCAGCGTCTCGGTCGTCCTGCTCGCGGCGCTGCTGATCACGCTGATCCCGACGACGATCGCGGCCCTGCTGTCCGCGATCGGCATCGCCGGGATGGACCGCCTCGTCCGCTTCAACGTGCTGGCGAAGTCGGGCCGCGCGGTCGAGGCGGCGGGCGACGTCGACGTCCTGCTCCTCGACAAGACCGGGACGATCACCATCGGCGACCGCCAGGCGACTGAGTTCCGCAGCGTCGCCGGTGTCCAGATGGGCGAGCTCGCCGAGGCGGCGTATCTGTCGAGCCTCGCCGACGAGACCCCCGAGGGCCGCTCGATCGTCGTCCTCGCCCGCGAGAGGCACGGCCAGTCGGCGACGATGCCGGCCGGTGCCGAGGTCGTGCCGTTCTCGGCGTCGACGCGGCTGTCGGGGCTCAAGTTCGGCGCCACCTTCATTGAGAAGGGCGCGGTCGACTCGGTCCTCAACAAGCTTCCCGACAGCGCCGCCGCATCTGAGCTTCGCCGGATCACCGACGAGATCGCGCGGTCGGGCGGGACCCCGCTCGCCGTCGTCCGCGATGGCCGCATCCTCGGCGCGGTCCATTTGAAGGACATCATCAAGGCAGGCATCCGCGAGCGCTTCGTCGAGCTGCGCCGGATGGGAATCCGCACGGTGATGATCACCGGCGACAACCCGCTGACCGCCGCCAGCATCGCCGCCGAAGCCGGGGTCGACGACTTCCTTGCCCAGGCGACGCCCGAGGACAAGCTGGCGCTGATCCGCAAGGAGCAGACCGGCGGCAAGCTCGTCGCGATGTGCGGCGACGGCACCAACGATGCCCCCGCGCTCGCGCAGGCCGATGTCGGCGTGACGATGAACACGGGCACCCAGGCGGCGCGCGAGGCGGGCAACATGGTCGACCTCGACAGCGATCCGACCAAGCTGATCGAGATCGTCGGGCTCGGCAAGCAGCTGCTGATGACGCGCGGGGCGCTGACGACTTTCTCGATCGCCAACGACGTCGCCAAGTACTTCGCGATCCTGCCGGCGATTTTCGTCGTGCTCTATCCGGGGCTGGCGGTGCTCAACGTCATGGGGCTGGCGTCGCCGCAAAGCGCGATCCTGTCGGCGATCATCTTCAACGCGCTGATCATCCCGGCGCTGGTGCCGCTCGCCCTCAGGGGCGTGAAGTATCGCCCGGCGGGGGCGGGGACGCTGCTCGCGCGCAACCTCGCGGTCTATGGCCTGGGCGGCATCGTCGCGCCGTTCATCGGCATCAAGCTGATCGACGTCGCCGTCTCCGGCCTCGGTCTGGTCTAAGGAAGCTCACCATGAACGCTGATTTCCGCTCCGCAATTCGCCCATCGCTGGTCATGCTGGTGGCGTTCACCATCCTGCTCGGCCTCGCCTATCCCGCGCTCATCCTCGGCATCGGGCAACTCGCGTTCCCGGCCCAAGCCAACGGCAGCCTCGTCCGCGACGGCGACAAGGTCGTCGGTTCCGAGCTGATCGGGCAGACCTTCGCCGCGGCGAAATACTTCCACGGACGCCCGTCTGCGGCGGGCAAGGGCTATGACGGCCAAGCCTCATCCGGCTCCAACCTCGGGCCGACGTCGAAGGCGCTGGTCGACCGCGTCCGCGCCGACGTCAAGGCGGTGCGCGCCGATGGCCTCACCGGCGACGTTCCCGGCGACTTGCTGACGACCTCGGCATCGGGGCTCGACCCGCACATCTCGCCGGCATCGGCGCGGGTCCAGATCGCGCGTGTCGCCAAGGCACGCGGGATGACCGGGCCGCAGGTCCAGGCGATCGTCGAGGGTGCGGTCGAGGCTCCGCTCGCGGGGATTCTCGGTGAACCGCGCGTCAACGTACTGTTGCTCAATCGACAGCTCGACGCGTCGGGCGCTAAAACCGCCGGGTGACCGCACGAGATCCAGACCGACCCGCTCCCGAGGCCTTCCTGCGCGCCGCCGCGCAGGAAGGCCTCGGCCGTCTGAAGGTTTTCCTCGGCGCCGCGCCCGGGGTCGGCAAGACGTATGAGATGCTGACCGACGCCGCCGCCCGCGCCCGCGAAGGCGTCGATGTCGTCATCGGCGTCGTCGAGACCCACGGCCGCGCCGAGACCGAGGCGCTGACCCGGTCGTTCGAGATCATGCCGCGCCGCCATACCGAGGGCTCGGTCCGCGCGCTCGACGAGATGGATATTGACGCGATCCTCGCGCGCCGCCCGCGCCTCGTGCTGGTCGACGAGCTTGCCCACACCAACGCGCCTGGGTCGCGGCATCCCAAGCGCTACCAGGACGTCGACGAGCTGCTCGCGGCGGGGATCGATGTGTTCTCGACGGTCAATGTCCAGCACATCGAGAGCCTTAACGACGTCGTCGCCTCGTTCACCCGGGTGCGGGTGCGCGAGACGGTGCCCGACCGGATGCTCGACGACGCCGATATCGAGGTCGTCGACATCCCGCCCGACGAGCTGATCGAGCGATTGAAGGCGGGCAAGGTCTATGTTCCCGACGAAGCGGCGCGCGCCCTCGGGCACTTCTTTTCGCGGACCAACCTCCAGGCGCTGCGTGAGCTGGCGCTGCGGCGGGCGGCGCAGGCGGTCGATGCCGAGATGCTCGGCGACCTGCGCGCGCGGGCGCTGGCGGGGACCTTCGCTGCCGGCGAGCGCGTCCTCGTCGCGGTCGACGCCGCCGCCAGCGCTCCGGAATTGGTCCGCGCCGCCAAGCGCTTAGCCGATGCCCTGCGCGCGCCGTGGACGGCGCTCCACGTCGAAACCGAGCGCAGCCGCCGCCTCGATCGGGACTCGCAAACCCGGCTGGCGGCGACGCTGGCGCTCGCCGCACAGCTTGGCGGCGCGACCGCGACGATCCCGGCGGCGAACGTCGTCGACGGGCTGTGCGACTTCGCCGCCGAGGCGCGGATCACCCAGATCGTCGTCGGCAAGTCGCTGCGGTCATGGTGGTTCGAGCGGCGCTATGGCTCGGTCGTCGACCGGCTGGTCCGCGGCATCGACGGCGTCGCGGTCCACGTCCTGCCGACCGGCAAGGGTGCCGCACAGGCCGCCGCACCACGCGCGAACATCACTCGGCCCATCGACTATCTGTGGACGCTCGTCATGGTCGCGTGCGTCACCGGCATTGCCGAGATCGTCACCGGGCCGCGGACGGTCAACAGCGTCGACATGATGTACCTCGTCCCCGTGCTGACCGCGGCGACGATCTCGGGGCTGCGCGCCGGGCTGTTCGCCGGGGTGCTGTCGGCGCTGGCGTACAACTTCTTCTTCCTGCCGCCGCTCTACACTTTCACGATCGCCGATCCGGCGAACCTCGTCACCGTCATGGTTCTCCTCGTCGTTGCCGTGATCGTCAGCCAGCTGGCGGCGCGGACGCGGTACCAGGCCGACCTCGCCACCTCGGGCGCGCGCGCCAATGCCGCGCTCGCCGGCTTTTCGCGGCAGCTGACCGGGGTGACGACTGTACCTGAACTGGCGCAATCGATCTGCGCCGAGATCGCCCGGCTGTTCGACGTCCGCGCGGTGATGATGCTGCCCAAGCGCGGCGACCTGATCCTCATCGCGGCAGTGCCTCCCGGCGACGAGCTCGGCGCGGTCGAGCTCGCGGCGGCGCGCTGGGTCGCCGACAAGGGTCGCCCGGCGGGGCGCGGGTCGGACACGCTGACGGCAGCAGACTGGCTGTTCCACCCGCTCAACACCGGGCGCGGGACGATCGCGGTGATCGGCATGGCGCGCGACGACGGCCGCGATCCGCTGCGCCCCGAAAGCCTCGCGCTGCTGACGAGCGTCCTCGACCAGTCGGCGCTCGCGCTCGACCGCATCCAGCTCGAGGCGGAGATGGCCGACGTCGCCCAGCTCCGCGAGCGCGATCGCCTCCGCGCGACATTGCTGGCGAGCGTCAGCCACGACCTGCGGACCCCGCTGACGAGCATCGTCGCCGCCGCCAACGAGCTTCGCGCCACCGCCGCGACGACGGCGAACACCCCGCTGTTCGACACGCTCGATTCCGAAACCCAGCGGCTCCGGCGCTTCGTCGCCAACCTGCTCGACATGGCGCGGATCGAGGCGGGGGCGCTCAACCTCAACATCGTGCCGACCGACCTGACCGACGCCGTCGCGGGGGCGGTCCACGACGTCCGCCGCGCGCTCGCCGACCATCCGATCGTCCTCGCGGTGCCGCCCGACCTGCCGCTGGTGCGGATCGACCCGCAGCTGTTCCATCACTGCCTGATCAACCTGCTCGACAATGCCGGCAAATATGCCGACCCCGGGACGACCGTGACGATCGCCGCAACGCGCCGTTACGACGGGATCGAACTGACCGTGACCGACGAGGGGCCCGGCCTGCCGCCGGGGACCGAGGCGCGGATCTTCGACACGTTCCTGCGTGTCGAGGGGTCGGACCGGACCAAGGACGGCACCGGGCTGGGCCTCGCCATCGTCAAGGGCTTCGCCGAGGCGATGGGGCTGACCGTCGCCGCGAGCACGCAGGGCGAGCCGCAGGGCGCGCGCTTCGCGGTCTACTTCCCCGAGGCGTTGCTTGTCCGCACGCCCGCAGTCGCAGCAGAAGCGGCGGAATGAGCGCGGCGACGATCCTTGTCGTCGACGACGAAGCGGCGATCCGGCGGCTGGTCCGCGGCACGCTGACCCGCGCCGGCTACGACGTCGTCGAGGCCGATACCGCGCGCGCCGCGATGAGCGCGCTGGCGATCGACAAGCCCGACCTCGTCCTGCTCGACCTCGGCCTGCCCGACCGCGACGGGCTCGAACTGATCCCGCTGATCAAGGGCAAGGCAGCGCTGATCGTCGTTTCGGCGCGCGACCAGACCGGCGAGAAGGTCGCCGCGCTCGACCTCGGCGCCGACGATTTCGTCACCAAGCCGTTCGACAGCGACGAGCTCCTCGCCCGCATTCGCACCGGCCTGCGCCACCGGCTGGCGAGCGAGGCCGAGGCCGAGGTCGTCACCGTCGGCCCGATCACGATCGACCTCGCGTTGCGCCGGGTCCGCCGCGACAACGAGGAGGTCCGGCTGACGCCAAAAGAATATGTGTTCCTCGCCGAACTCGCCAAGCATCCGGGGCGCGTCCTGACCCATCGCCAGCTGCTCCGGGCCGGCTGGGGACCGGCGCACGATGACGACGTCGAATACCTCCGCGTCGTCGTCCGCAGCCTGCGGCAGAAATTGGGACCGGAGGGCATGACGCTGATCCGCAGCGAATTGGGCGTCGGCTACCGGCTGGGGGGATGACTGCCGCCGATCTGGTCGAGTGGTACGTCCGCGCCGCTTTGGCCGAGATCCCGCGCCGCCCGCTCGTGATCGGCATCTGCGGGGCGCAGGGGAGCGGCAAGTCGACCGTCGCTGCGGCGGTGGTCGAGCGGCTGGCTGCTAGCGGTATCGCCGCAGCTACAGTGTCGCTCGACGACCTCTACCGGACCCGCGCCGATCGCCTCGCGCTAGCGGCGACCGTCCATCCCCTCCTCGCGACGCGCGGCGTGCCAGGGACCCACGACACCGCGCTCGGGCTGACGCTGTTCGCCGCGCTCGACCGGCGAGAGGCGGTCCGGCTGCCGCGCTTCGACAAGAGGTCCGACGACCGCGCACCCGAAAGCAAGTGGCAACCGGTCGTCGCCGGGCTCGACGTGCTGATTTTCGAGGGCTGGTGCGTCGACGCGGTTGCCCAGTCCGACGCCGATCTCGCCGACCCGGTCAACGCGCTCGAACGCAATGAGGACAGCGACGGGCGGTGGCGGGCATACGTCAACGCCGCGCTGGGCGGCCCCGGCTACCGCGCCTTGTTCGCCCGGATCGACCGGCTGATCCTGCTCGCCGCGCCGGGTTTCGAGGTCGTCGCCGGCTGGCGGACCGAGCAGGAACGCCGCGGGGCGCGGGCGATCACGGCCGCCGAGGTCGGGCGCTTCATTGCGCACTACGAGCGGCTGACACGACACATCCTCGCTGAGATGCCTGCTCGCGCCGACCTCGTCATCCGCCTCGCGCCCGAGCGTTCGGTCGATCATTCGTTGTGATGCGCATCACAGCGGCCTTCCGGCCTCCATCGTATCAGGGGGCATCGGCGCACGGATAGTCCGGCACCGAAGCAACAGGGACTTACCACCATGAAGATCATCCTCGCAGCCGTCGCCCTCATGACCGTCGTCGCCGGCCCGTCGGCCAGCGCCCAGACGCCGCCGTCGACCCGCGTATCGTACGCCGACCTCGACGTCGCTTCGACGGCCGGCAAGACGACGCTCAAGGCGCGTATCGAGCATGCCGCTCACAGCGTTTGCGGCAGCTTCAACTCCGACTACGACCTTGCCGGCCGGGCAGCGGGCATCCAGTGCTACAAGGCCGCCGTCGGCAATGCGATGAGCCAGCTCAACTCGCGTGAACCGCAATTTGCTTCGCGCTGAACGATAGCAATACACGTTTGATAACTGCGCCGGGGCGGAGAGCAATCTCCGCCCCGCGTTGCGTCTATCGGATTCCCCGCCGCCATGGCACAAGCTCCGGCCTCACGGCTGAGGGAGCGCGGCGACGGTGGGCACGATCGAGTCATGGACCGACCAACTCGGCCGCAGTCCGGTGTTCGGGGCCTTGTCGCTCGACATGCGGCGGTCGCTGGCGGGGTCGGGGACGATGATCCGGCTGGCGCACGGGGCGCGGCTGTTTTCAGCGGGCGACCCCGGCGACGCTGCCTATCTCGTCTTGAGTGGCGAACTCGAGGTCGGGCTGAGCCGCGCCGACGGCCGCGAGACGTGGCTCGCCCGGCTGCGTCCGGGTGCGGTCATCGGCGACATGGCCGTGCTCGACGGCGGCAATCGCTCCGCCGACGCCACCGCGACCCGGACGTCGCAGCTCCTGCGCCTCGGCCGCGACACGCTGATGACGGCGCTCGAGGCCGAGCCGCAGGCGGCATTGCGCTTGCTGGCGCTGCTCGTCGAGCGGCTGCGGTCGGTCAACGGGCTCGTCGAGGCGGCTTCGGTGCTCGGCGTCGGTGCCCGGCTGGCGCGGCTGCTGCTGGCGGGCGACCGGCGAGACACGCGCAGCCAGTCCGACCTCGCCAAGGTCATTTCGGCGACCCGCGAAAGCGTCAACCGCAAGCTGTCGGCGTGGCGCGCAGCCGGCTGGGTCGACATCAATCCCACTGGTATCGAGGTCCGCGACCGCGCCGCCTTGTGCCGCGAAGCCCAGTTCGACGACCTCGATGACCTCGGCCGGGGCGTTGAGGCCGAGAGCCTGAGCGCTACGGCAGCGTCGCGACGAACTGCTTGAGCAGGGTGTCGGCCTCGGTCTCCGGCACGACGAGATAGAGCTTCTGCAGCGACGCGACGAGTTCCTTCTTGAATTCGACGAGCGCAGCAATCTGTTCTTTCGACAGGCCCTTTGTGACCGGACCCGGGCAGAAAACCTGTGCCGTCGAGGCGGCAATGCTCGGCTTGGTGTCGGTCATGATTTCCCCCATGTTGCAGCGATGGTGCCAGGACTTTACTTGGCCAACTCGCTCTGTCAACAGTTGCGCGTTATACCGCTGGAAGGAATGAAGCATGCGTGCTGGACGTTTTTCTTTCAAATTCAGTGGCTTCGCAGTAGATGGCAATGATGATCAATACTACCTTGTCGGACTCGGCGTGATGGAGCTGCTCGACAGCGGCAAGATCACCGGGAAGCAGACGTCGACGATCACGAAACTGGAAGGTCTGGGCAGCAAGCTCATCGTTACTTATCCAGTCTTGACCGGCACATACAGCTTCGATGCCGACGGGACCGGCGTCGCGACGATCACCTTCACCACGCCCGACCAGCTTCTCGAGGGCAGCTTCGCCTTCGTCACCGTCGGTGGTGACGACCGCTTCTGGATGACTTCGACCGGCGCCAAGATCATGTCGCAGCAAGGGATTCTCGCCGACGAGGTCGTCAGCGGCGAGGCCGTCAGGATGGTAAGCTAGCGCCGCTGCCCGCCGCCCGCAAAATCTCATTGTGGTCGGCGACCGCCAGCGCGTGCAGGCTGCGTGCGCCCATCGCCCGCGCGTTGGCAACTGCCTCGGCGGCAGCGGCGATCGCGGCTGCGTGGTCGCCCGCGGCAAGCGCGAGCGCGGCGCGGATGCGCAGGCTCTCGGGCCGGTAGAAGCGTTCGAGCGGGTTGGCGGTCAGGGCGCGGTCGATCGTCACCGTCGCCGCCGCGGTGTCGCCGATCATCTGTTCGACTGCGGCGAGCCACGTCAGGTACAGCGTGATCGCAGCCCCGAGCCGCGTCTCCATTATTGCCGCGATGCCGCCGCGAAGCAGCGCCACGCCGGCCTCGGCCCGCCCAAGCCCGGCCTCGGCGCGGCCCAGGATGATCCGTGCGCCGAGCGTGTATTGGGGGAAGCCGTGCTTGTCCGAGATCTCGGTTGCCAGCAGCGCCGATCGGCGTGCCTCGTCGAACGCGCCGAAGATCGTCAGCGCCAGCGCCGCCATGAACGCGGCCATCGCCTGCCGGTACGGATGTTCGGTCGCCCCGGCGAGCGCGAGAACGGGGCTCAGCCGCTGCAGCGCTTCTTGATGGTCCCCGAGCAGCCACGCGATGATCGCCGCGTTGCCGAAGGTCTGCTCGATCGCTCCGGGACGGTCGGCGAAAGCCTGCTGCTCGAAATAATGGCGACCGTGCTCGAACGCTTCTTCGGCAGCCAGCAGCTTGCCGACCCGGTAGCGCGAGGTCAGCGCGATCATATGTGCCGTCGCAAGGGCTTCGGGCGCGCCGTGTGCGCGAGCCAGCCGCAAGACGTGGCTGGCGAGCCGACCAGCGGTATCATAGTCGCCCGCGCTCGACGCCGCGCCCCATTGCCACGCGGTGTTTTCGACCTGGCTGGTGATGTCGCCGCCGAGTTCGGCGAGTTCGCGTGCCCGCGTCGCCGCCGCCACGGTTCGTTCGGCCGAATAACCGTGGTTGATCTGCGCCGCGACAGCGAGCCGGCTCTGGAGGCGTAGCTCGATTGCATCGCGGGCGCCGACGGGAATACGGTCGAGCAGCGCGAGACCGCGGTCGAAGGCGCGCTCGGCTTCGACATACGCGCTGCGCTCCGCCATCGCGCGGCCCGCGTGCAACCACGCATCGGCGGCATAGGCGCTGCCGGCCTCGGTCAGATGGTGCGCGACGACGTCGGGCTGCTCGGCCAGCAGGTCGGGAAACTCCGCGGCGATGACGGCGGCGGCGCGCGCGTGGAGCGACCGGCGGTCGCGGCGAAGCAGCGCTTCGTAGGCGGCGTCGCGGACGAGCGAGTGGCGGAAAACAACCTTGGTCGGGTGCGGTTCGATCAACCCCGTCGCGACCAGCCGCGCGATCGCGCCGTCGATCGATTCCGCATCGCCGACCACCTTGGCAAGCAGGTCGAGCGCGCATTCCGTGCCCAGCACCGCTGCCGTCTGGGCGACCGGCAGCGCCGCCCCGAGCCCGCCGAGCCGCGCCATCAGCAGGTCCGAAAGCGTCGCCGGAATCCGCGCGTCGGCATTATCCGCCTGTACCGCGACAAGGGCGGCAAGTTCCTCCGCGAACAGCGGGATCCCGGCCGAGCGCTCGATGACGCCGTCGATCGTCGCGGTGTCGAGCTGGACCGTGACCGCGCCAAGCAGCGTGCGCATGTCGTCCGGCCCGAGCCCGCCGAGATCGATCCGCCGCGTCGCCGCGAGTTCCATGCCTGCAGGTTGATCACGCGCGGTGAACAGGATGAGGAGGCGGCGCGTCGCAGCGCCCTCGGCAAGGCGTGCGATCAGGCTCAGCGACGACGGATCGAGCCACTGCAGGTCCTCGATCATCAGCAGCGTCGGCCAGCCGGCCGAGCCATTGTCGAACAAAGCCACCAGCGCCTCGATCAGCGCGCTGCGCCGGGCATCGGCGCTCATCGCGAGCGGCTCGGCGGTATCGGACAAAGCGATGCCGAGCATTTCGGCGATGAGCGGCAGCGCCGGGTCGCTGGCGATGCCGGTCCGGCGAAGCATTGCCTCGAGACCCGTGAGCGTCTCGCCGCCGAGAACCGCCAGCCGCCGTCGGATCATCTGGCCGATCGCGTGGAACGGACTGTTGGCGAAGATCGGGACGCCGGCAGCGGTGACAGCGATGTGCGGCTCGCGGGCGATCCGGCGATGCGCCTCGTAGACCAGCCGCGACTTGCCGACGCCGGCAGGGCCGATCACGCCGACGACTCCGCCATGTCCCGCCGCCGCCCGTTGCCACGCCGTCGCGATCGTGTTGAGTTCGACGGCCCGCCCGACGAAGCGCGTCAGGCCACGATCGCGGCGCTGGCCGAAGCGGCTCGGCGTGGCGCTGGGACCAATGACGCGCCACGCCGCGCGGTCGGTGGCGAACCCCTTGAGCGCGGTCGTCGGCAGCTGTTCGACTTCGAAGACGCCGGTGACGAGTTCACGGGTTCGATCGGAAATGACGATCTGGTTGGGCAAAGCGAGCGTCTGCAGCCGCGCCGCGAGATTGGGCGTATCGCCGATCACGGCAAGTTCGGCCGCAGCGCCGGTGCCGAGCGGCTCGCCGACCACTGCGAGGCCGGTGGCGATGCCCGATCGTACCGCCAGCGCGCCGCCGTGCGGCGTCGGCAGCCGCCTCGTCGCGGCGACGATCGTCGATGCCGCGTGGAGTGCCCGCGCGGCGTCGTCCTCATGCGCGTCGGGGAAGCCGAAATAGGCGAGCACACCGTCGCCCATATATTTGGCGACGACGCCGCCCGCTGCCTCGATCCGGTCGCGACACGTCTCGAGGAAACCGCGAATGACGTCCTGCATGTCCTCGGGGTCGAGTTCGGTCGCGAGCCTGGTCGACCCGACGAGATCGCAGAACAGGATCGTCAGCTGGCGGCGCTGCGCGGCGGGGAGGGCGGGCGACGCGTCGGCCAATGCTCGAAATCCCTCGATGTTATGCCTGTTCAGACCCGGTCGGCGATCAGCCATCTCGCAAATCGAAGTGAATCGCCAGCACTCAGTTAGTCGAAGAGTTACGACCGCTGCAGCAGCGTACCAAGACCAGAATGCGGATCGCTGGGCGCCTGCCATTGACAGTACCGCCGCGCGCCGGGATTGGTCGGCGATGGCGAACTTGCGACCACTGACCGCCGAGGCGTGGCAGGACCGTGGCGACCGCGCCATCGCCGCGGGCGACCGCGCCAGCGGAGACGCCGCGCATTGCCACGCCGTTGCCGCATCGGTTCACGATGCCGAGCTCATTGCGGCGGCGGTTGCGCTCGGCGAGGGGCGGCTCGCGGTTGCCGAGCGACTGCTGCGACCGCGCCTCAAGCGGCGGCCGACCGATGTCGCGGCGATGCGGATGCTCGCCGAACTCGCCGGGCGGCTAGGGCGCTACCGCGATGCCGAGACGCTCCTGCGTCGCGCGCTCGACCTTGCGCCGTCGTTCCGCGAGGCGCGCTTCAACCTCGCGACGATCCTCCACCGCCGGACGCGGTCGACCGAAGCGCTCGACGAAATCGTGCGGCTGCTCGCGCTCGATCCCGGCAATCCGAGCTACCGCAACCTGCGTGCGGCGGCGCTTGCCCGGCTCGGCGACTTCGACGCGGCACTTGCGGTCTATGCCGACTTGCTTGTCGACCATCCGCGCCAGCCGAAGGGGTGGATGAGCTACGGCCATGCGCTCAAGACCGTCGGGCGGCAGGGCGAGGCGATCGCGGCGTACCGCGAGGCGATCGCCCAGGCCCCGGCGCTCGGCGAGGCGTACTGGAGCCTCGCCAACCTTAAGACCGTCAGCTTTTCGGACGCCGACGTCGCGGCGATGACCCTCGCGCTGACGGATGCCGGGCTCGCCGACGAGGACCGCCTCCACCTCCACTTCGCGCTCGGCAAGGCACTCGGCGATCGCGGCGACCCTGAAGCCAGCTTCGCGCACTACGCCGAGGGCAACGCGATCCGCGCAGGCCAGCTCAAGTACGACGCCGCCGAGACGACCGCCGCCGTCGACCGCGCGCGCCATTTCTTCACCGCCGAACTGTTCGCCGCGCGCGCCGGGCAGGGCGATCCCGCCGCCGATCCGATCTTCATTATCGGCATGCCGCGCTCGGGGTCGACGCTGGTCGAGCAAATCCTGAGCAGCCACCCCGACGTCGAAGGCACGTCCGAACTCCCCGACATCCCGGCACTCGCGTGGCAGGTCGGCGAGCGCGACGGGGCGAGCAGCGTCACCGCCTATCCCGAGGCGCTCGCAACCGCCGACCTTGCCGCGTTCGGGACCGATTATCTCGCGCGGGCAAAGGTCCAGCGGAAGACCGGGCGGCCGCGGTTCATCGACAAGCTGCCGAACAACTGGCTCCACGCCGGGATGATCCGGCTGATCCTGCCCAACGCCAAGATCATCGACGCGCGCCGCCAGCCGATGGCGTGCGGCTGGTCGAACTTCACCCAGCACTTCGCCCGCGGGCAGGGGTTCAGCTACGGCCTCGCCGACATGGGGGCGTATTACCGCGACTATGCCGGGCTGATGGATCACTTCGACGCGGTCCAGCCGGGCGCGATCCACCGGCTCGACCACGAGGCCCTCGTCGCCGATCCCGAGCGCGAGGTCCGGCGGCTGCTCGATAATTGCGGGCTCGACTTCGATCCGGCGTGCCTGCGCTTCTGGGAGACCGAGCGGGCGATCCGCACGCCGAGTTCGGAGCAGGTCCGCCGCCCGATCAGCGCCGCCGGGCTCGATCAGTGGCGGGTGTACGACCAATGGCTCAGCCCGCTGCGCGAGGCGTTGGGGCGGCTCGCCGACTGACGCGAAATTGCAACACTGGTGCAATCGTTTTGCCGCGACGCAGCACGCCGCTTGACGTCCGCAGTGCCGGGGGCGATCCTTCGATCGTAGCCCGGGGGATTGGTTCATGCGCGACAGCGAGCCCAGATTGATTGTCGCGATGCTGCTGGCAACGACCGCGATCGGGTCGCCGGTGTTCGCGCAGGACGCGGCGCAGGTCGCCGTCGCCGATGCCCCCGCTGGCAGTGCACTCGACGAGATCATCGTCACCGCGCAGAAGCGCTCCGAGAACGTCCAGACCGTGCCGATCAGCATCCAGGTCCTCGGCACCAAGAAGCTCGACCAGCTCGACGTGTCGAACTTCAACGACTTCACCAAGCTGCTGCCGAGCGTCACCTTCCAGACCCTCCAGCCGGGCCAGACCACCGTTTATATCCGCGGCGTCGCCAGCGGCGGCGACGGCAACCATTCGGGGCCGCTGCCCAGCGTCGGCGTCTATCTCGACGAGCAGCCGGTGACGACGATCGGCGGCACGCTCGACATCCACATCTACGACATCGCCCGGATCGAGGCGCTCGCCGGGCCGCAGGGCACGCTGTACGGCGCGTCGTCGGAGGCGGGGACGATCCGCATCATCACCAACAAGCCCGATCCGGGCGGCTGGGCCGGGGCGATCGACGTCGAGGGCAATACGGTTTCGCACGGCGGCATCGGCGGCAAGGTCGAGGGCTTCGTCAACGCCCCGCTGACCGACCGTTCGGCACTCCGCGTCGTCGGCTGGTACCAGCACAACGCCGGCTTCATCGACAACGTCGCGGGCACGCGGACCTTCCTTCCCGCGAGCGACGGCAGCGTCATCACCAAGAACAACGCCGCCTTCGTCAAGAACAACTACAACACCGTCGACATCGCCGGGGGCCGCGCCGCGCTCAAGATCGACCTCGACGACAATTGGACGATCGAGCCGACGGTGTTCGGCCAGACGCAGGTCAACCACGGCGCGTTCGGCTTTGACCCGAGCCTCGGCGACCTCAAGGTCCAGCATTTCTCGCCCGAATACTACCGCGACCGCTTCGTCCAGGCGGCGCTCACTGTCACCGGCAAGATCGGCAACTTCGACCTGACCTATGCCGGGGCGTATCTCGACCGCAAGGTCCACAGCTCGCAGGACTACACCGACTATGCCGAGCAGTACGACTCGCTCTACGCCGGGGCCGGCGGGATCGCCCAGTATTTCTACTTCACCGACAATGCCGGCAAGCACATCGATCCGTCGCAGACGATCATCGGGGCCGACCATTTCACCAAGGTCAGCCAGGAACTGCGTCTCGCGTCGCCGGTCGACCAGCCGTTCCGCGTCGTCGGCGGCCTGTTCTACCAGCGCCAGACGCACCTGATCCATCAGGACTACCAGGTCACCGGTCTCGCCGATAATCTGTCGGTCAACGGCCATCCGGGGACGTTGTGGCTGACCCAGCAGGACCGCGTCGACCGCGACTATGCGGTCTTTGGCGAAGCGAGCTACGACATCGTCCCCGCCGTTACGCTGACAGCAGGCGGGCGCTTCTTCAAATACAACAACAGCCTGATCGGCTTCTTCGGCTTCGGTCGCGATCCAAATGGTCCACCGTACAACGCTGCCGGCAGTTCGCGGACCGGTGTCGCCGGTTGCTACACCTCGACAGGCGCGACGGTGCGCGACAATCCGACGGGGACGATCCTGCCGGCGAACGTTCCCGGCGGGCCGTGCACCAACCTCGGCACCTTCCAGAACGGCACCGTCGTGCCGAAGGATGCGAGCGACACCGGCTTCACCTGGAAGGGTAATGCGACGTGGCGGATCAATACCGATCACCTCGTCTACGCCACCGCCTCGCGCGGTTTCCGCCCGGGCGGCATCAACCGCCGCGCCGGGATTGCGCCTTATGCCTCCGACTTCCTGACCAACTACGAACTCGGCTTCAAGACCAGCTGGTTCAACCGCGCGGTCCGCTTCAACGGTGCGTTCTTCTGGCAGGACTGGGACAAGTTCCAGTTCGCCTTCCTCGGCGCCAACAGCTTCACCGAGGTCCACAACGGGCCGAATGCGCGGATCAAGGGGATCGAAGCCGACCTCAACTGGACCGCCGCGCCGGGCCTGACCTTCGTCGCCGCAGGCGCATATACCGACGCCAAGACGCGCAAGAACCTCTGCGGGATCGACGACCCGACCTATACCTGCAGCGCCGCCAGCGGCAACTTCATCGCCGCTCCGGCGGGCACGCGCCTGCCGATCACGCCGCAGTTCAAGATAAACGGCACCGCGCGGTATGAAACCCCGCTCAACGACACGCTGAAGGGGCATGTCCAGGCGGTCGTCGTCCACCAGAGCTCGGCGTCGGCCGACATCAGGACCGTCGCGTTCACGCCGACCGCGGTGTCATACGACCCGGCCACGGCGCTCGGGCGGCTGGCGGCGTATACGACGGTCGACTTCGCGCTCGGCGTCAACTGGCCGTTCCTGTCGGCTGAGATCGTCGTCGAGAACGCCTTCGACAAGCGCGCCCAGCTGTCGCGCTATGCCGAATGCGGCTCGTGCGCGATCCGCCCGTACATCGTCACCAACACCCCGCGGACGATCGGTTTGCGCCTCGGGCATAACTTCTAGGCGCGGGCTGCCTCGCGGGGGCAGCGGCGCGGGTTAGCTGTCGCGCGGTCGCGGCGGCAGCACACGTTCGACCTGTTGCTCGATGACGCGACGGGCAACTGCGGGGGTCAGGTTCTGCGCGAGGCGCAGGCGCTGCCACGTCTCGGGGCTGACCAGCAGGTCGAGCGCCTCCAAGCCGTCGGGATCACCGGCAAAGGCGTCGCCGACAACCGACTTGAGACGCGCGCGCATGATCGCGCGAATCCGGAGATGCTCGTCGTAGATCGTGACCGAGCGATGGCGATGGACGTCGGCTGCGCGCATGAACGGCAATAGCCGCTCGTAGGTCATGACCCGCCGCTCGATCAGTTCTGCGAGTTGCGAGCGCCAGTCGATTGTCGAAAAGGGCACCAGCCACAGCTGATAATCCTGGGCGAGACGCATCTGCATCGCCTGGAACAGGCTTTCCATATCGCGGAAGTGGCGGAAGACGCTGCGCAGGCCGACCCCGGCGCGAGCGGCGACCTCCTCCGCGCTGGGGCTGATCGCGCCTTCCGCGACGAGGCCGAGCATCGCTGCGACGATGCTGTCGCGCGACCGTTCGGAGCGGCGATGCCGGCCGTCGACAGCCGGCGCCGCGGGCGAGGCTGCCGTAGTCGCAAACGGTGATGGCATCAGGATCATCGCGGTTCCACCGGGGTTGTCGGCGTAGGGCACGCTAGCGCAGCAGACCCGCGCAAACCCCGCGGCCCACCGACGATTGCAAACTCCATTCAACTCCTCCCGATGATTGCGGCAAGATGACGCGTGCCGACTCAGCCGTCCACCCCGGATGGTACTGCCCGACGCTCGGCAAGGACGCAGCCTGACCCCGACCAGACGACCTGCCCGTAATTCGGGACGCGCGCCCGAACGGCGGGGTCGCAGCTGCCGAAGGCTTGCGCGGCGCCGAGCGCATCAAAGTCGACAGCTTGGGTGACCGTCACTTTCCTCTGCGCCGCGGCGAGCGCGTAGAAGCGGAGAGTCGGCGCGTACCCGGCGAAGCCGGCGTCGTTATGAAATCCGGTATCGACGACGACGAGCGGCAGCAGCTTCCGTTCGTTCGCGGCGGCGATCAGCATGTCGAAAGCGCGCGGCGGCGTCGGCGGGATGAACTGCTTGATGTAGCGATGCCGGATCGAGAACAGGGCGCAGCCGACGACGATCAGGGCGAGGGCGAACTTGATGCCCGTCGATACGCGCGGTGGGAAGCGGCTCGCACCATGGATTAGGCCGAGACCGGCGAGCGCGATCAAGGTTGCGAGGAAAGGGATCGCTGGGATGATGTACCAGCCGATCTTGGTCGCCGCGCTCGAATAAACGACGAGGACGCCGGCGACCTGGCACAGCGAGAAGATCGCCAGTCGTCGCGACGGTCCTGCGCTGAGCAGCGGCAGCGCGACGAGCGCCGGCCACAACCTGCCGGGGAGGTAGATCGCCAGTTCGCGAAGGTAGACCCACCTGCCGCCCTGATGTTGCTCGATCGAGCTGCCGAACCGGCCACCGAGTTCGTTGAGGGCAACGGCAGCAAGGTAACCGTCGTTCGCGCCGCCGCGGAGCCAGTAGAAGACGCCGCCGATGATCCCGGCGATCGCCCCGACAATGGCATAGTCGATGAGCTTCCGCGGCAGCGTCTGGAACGCGAAGACCAGTGCGTAGACGGCGATTCCGACGCCGGGAATGACCCCGGCGATGCCCTTGGTCAGGATCGCCAGCCCGACGAGCAGCCCGGCCGTCAGCGCGAGTGCCCGCGCCGGTCGATCGCGCTCGATCAGGTCGAACAGGATAAAGCCGTACGCCGTTGTGAACAGGGTCAGGACCGCGTCGTAATCGCCGGTCTGGCCGCCGTGGTAGCCGTGGAAGATCGGTCCTGCCGCAAGCAGCGTCGCGGCGGCGAGGCCGCAGCCGAGCGAGCCGGTCGTGCGGCGGACGGCGAACAGCACCACCGCCACGGTCGCGCACGCCGCCAGCGCCGATGGCAGGCGCAGCGCGAACGCGGTCGGGCCGAGCAGCTGCATCGACCACGCCATGAGGTTGATCACCAGCGGCGGCTTGGTGTTCCACAGGTCGGGGCGATAGTCGTAGGTCGTCACGAAGCGCGCGCCGGTCTGCATCATCTCGAAGGCGTTGACCGCGAGCCGCGACTCGTCCCACGCCTGCAGCGGGCTCCAGCCGAGATCGAGCAGCTGGAACACCAGCAGCGCCGCACCGAACGCGACCAGGATCGCGACAGTCAGGGCGCGCCGGCGATCGGTTGGCTCGGTTGCTGGCATGGCGATCCTGTCCGGGTACGAATGCGGGGGCGAGAACGCGTTAACGTTAGTCGCGCTTAACCGGGTCGAAGGGCGAAGTCACGCCGATGCTGCAGTGCAACCGTGACAAGCCGCGCGGTCCCTCTTATACCGCCGACCGGCAACGCGACCATGGTCGCGGCGGCGGGAGTGACGCGATGGACTGGTCAATATTCGCTCGAGATGCCGACAGGTGCCCGGCCAGTGGCCGCGCCTTTCACTTCGACGACGCTGCAACCGCTGTCACACTGCTGCCTAGGTCGAGCCGCTAACTCATGCAGATCATTCGCTTTGCCACCGTCGGCGTGATCAATACGCTGCTGACACTGGCGATCATCTACCTGCTGATGCACATCGGCGTCGACTATCGCGCGGCCAACCTTGCCGGCTATCTCGTCGGTTTCGTCGTCTCGTTCGTGCTCAATCGCAACTGGACCTTCACCCATCGCGGGCACTGGCTGGGCAGCTTCGCTCGGTGGATCGTCGTTGCCGCCGTCGCTTATGGCGGCAACCTCGCGACCGTCGTCATGCTCCACCAGTGGCTCGGGATCGACGCGCACCTCGCGCAGCTCGGCGGGATGCCGGTCTATACCTTGCTGTCGTTCGTCGGCGGGCGGTATTTCGCGTTCAAGCCGCCGATGACCCCCGAGGAGATGCGATGACCCTTCGCGCCGCCCCGTCGCTCGACATCGTCGTGCCGTGCTACAACGAGGAAGCGGTGCTGCCCGAGACGGCACGCCAGCTTGGCGCCCTGCTCGACAGCCTGCTCGCGGCGGGCAGCGTCTCGTCGGCACAGGTCCACTTCGTCGACGACGGCTCGCGCGACCGGACCTGGGCGATCGTCGAGGAGCTTCACGCCGCCGATCCGCGGCTGTGCGGGATCAAGCTGTCGCGCAACCGCGGCCACCAGAATGCGCTGATGGCGGGGCTCGGCGCGTCGACCGCCGCCGTCGTCGTCTCGATCGACGCCGACCTCCAGGACGATCCGGCGATCATCGCCGACATGGTCGACGCCTATCGCGGCGGGGCCGAGATCGTCCTCGGCGTGCGCAGCGACCGTGGCACCGACAGCGCCTTCAAGCGGATGACCGGGCAGGGTTTCTATCGCTTCCTCAAGGGCATGGGAGTCGAGATCGTCTACGACCACGCCGACTACCGGCTGATGAGCCGCCGCGCGCTGACCGCGCTGGCGCAATATTCGGAGAGCAACCTGTTCCTCCGCGCGCTGATCCCGCAGCTCGGTTTCACCGTGGCGACGGTGCCGTATCGCCGCGCCGAACGCTTCGCCGGCGAGTCCAAATACCCGCTGAGCAAGATGCTCGCCTTCGCCCTCGACGGGGTGACGTCGTTCTCGACGCGCCCGTTGCGCCTGATCACATTGCTCGGCTTCCTCGTCTCGACCGTGGCGTTCGCGCTTGGCCTGTGGGCGTTGTGGGTCGCGGTCTTCACCAGCCACAGCGTCCCCGGCTGGGCGTCGACCGTGGTCCCGATCTACCTGATCTGCGGCGTGCAACTGCTGTGCATCGGCATCATCGGCGAATATGTCGGCAAGATATACTTCGAGACCAAGCGCCGCCCCCGCTTCATCATCGACCGGATGCTGGGGGACGAGGAGGCGGTCGCGACTCCGGTCAAGGCTCCCGCCGTCCCCACCCTGGTGGACTAGACTGCTCGGGGCAGGCCCTCACGCCGAGCGCAGTACCCAGTCATAGTCGAGCGGGGTGACGACGGCGGTGTAGCGCTCGTGCTCGACGCGCTTGACCGTGGCGAACATCTCGACCGCCTCCTCGCCGAGATAGTCGACGAGCACCTCCGACCGGGCGAAGCGCTCGATCGCATACGCCCAGTCGGTCGGCAGCCGCTCGCCGGTCTCACCATAGCCGTCGCCCGCAATCGGCGGCCCCGGATCGGCGCGGCGGGTCAGCCCGTCGTGCATGCCGGCGAGGACAGCGGCGACCGCGAGATACGGGTTGGCGTCGGCCCCGGCGACGCGGTGTTCGACGTGACGGCTCGACGGCGGCCCGGCGGGGATGCGCAGCGGGACGGTGCGGTTGTTGAGCCCCCACCCGGCGCGGACCGGGGCGTAGCTGTTGCGGCGGAAGCGGCGGTAGCTGTTGGCGTTGGGCGCGAAGATCGCCATGCCGTCGGCGATCAGGTCGGCGGCTCCGGCGACGGCGTGGCGCATCGCCGGGGTGCCGGTTAGCGCCGGATCGGCGAAGATGTGCGCCCCGTGCGCGTCGTCGATGCTGACGTGGATATGCAGCCCGCTGCCCGAGCGGTCGGGGTAGGGCTTGGCCATGAAGGTCGCGACCTGCCCGCGCGCCGCCGCACAGCCTTTGGCGGCGAGCTTGAAGCGGACCGCATCGTCGCATGCCGCCAGCGCATCGGGCTTGTGCGCGAGGGTCAGCTCGAACTGGCCGGGGGCGTATTCGGAGATCGCTGCCCCGGCGGGTACCCCCATCGCGTCGCACGCCGCCCACAGGTCGCGGAGGAACCCGGCTTCAGCGTCGAGCTCGTCGATGCCGTAGACGCGCGGGTGCGGGTCGCGGCGGCCGTCGGGGCCGGGCACCGGCTGGATGCCGCCGTCCGCCGTTCGCGCCGCGTCGACAAGGTAGAATTCGAGCTCGCAGGCGACGACCGGGGTCAGGCCGTCGGCGGCGAAGCGGTCGAGGACGCGGCGGAGGATTGCGCGCGGGTCGAGTACGCACGCGCGCCCATCGAGTTCGTGCATCCCGAGCATGACGCTGGCGCTGTCCGGCCCCTGCCACAAGGCGCGGGCGAGGCTCCCCGGCACCGGCCACGCCGCGCGGTCGGCGTCGCCATCGGCCCAGACCATCCCCGATTCCTCGATGTCGAGCCCGGTGATGTCGACCACCAGCACCGACCCCGGCAGATAGCGCCCGTCGGCATAGGCGCCCTCGATCTCGTGCCGCCGCAAGCGCTTGCCGCGCGGGACGCCGCTGAGGTTGGTGTAGAACAGGTCGAAGAAGACGACTTGCGGGTTGGCCGCGAGGAAGGCGGCGAGTTCGGCGGGATCGGCGGCGGTGGCGGGGCGGGTCATCGCATCGGCGTAGCCGCGCTAGTGCCCGAACACCACCGGGTAGAGCGTGCCGACGAGCGTCAGCGCAGCGACGACGTTGAACACCCGGAGGCGTCGCGGGTCGCTGAGGAAGCGGCGCAGCGACACCCCCATCGCCGCCCACAGCCCGACGCTCGGCAGGTTGATCGTGCCGAACACCAAAGCGACGATGATCAGCCCGGTCCGCGGATCGCTCGCCGGGATGTACGCCGACACCGCGGTCAGCGCCATCGTCCACGCCTTCGGGTTGATCCACTGGAACAGCGCCGCCTGAACGAAGGTCATCGGCTTGCCCCATGCCTTGCCCGCGACGAGGGGCTTCGGCACCGCGGTCGCGATCTTCCATGCGAGATAAAGCAGGTAGGCGATGCTCAGCCACTTGATCGCGACCAGTGCCCCCGGGACAAGCCCGATCACGGTGACGAGGCCTGCCCCGACCAGCACGATCATCAGGGTGAAGCCGATGGCGACGCCGAGCATGTGCGGCACCGTCCGGGCGAAGCCGAAGTTGGTCCCCGACGCCATCAGCATCAAATTGTTCGGCCCCGGCGTGATCGACGAGACCAGCGCGAAGGCGGCGAGGGCGAGGAACAGCGACTGGGTCATGGTGCCCGCAGTATAGCCGGAAGCGAAACGAAGGTCATTGCGAAGATCGTCGTGGATCGGCTATCTCTGCAACCTATGAGCGATATCGACCCGATCAACCGCAAGATATTGCGCGGCTTGTCCGAAGACGGCCGCATCAGCAACCTCGACCTCGCCGGAAAAGTCGGGCTGTCGCCGTCGGCGTGCCTGCGGCGGGTGCAGGATCTCGAGCGCTCGGGGACGATTACCGGCTACCGCGCGACGATCGATCCGGCGGCGCGCGGGGCGGGGTTTCTCGCTTACGTCACGGTCGGGCTGGCGACGCATACCAAGGCAGCGCAGGCGGGGTTCGAGGCGGCGATCGCCGATGCGCCCGAGGTTCGCGAGTGCCACAACGTCACCGGCGGCATCGAATATCTGTTGCGGGTCGAGGTCCGCGACCTCGCCGCGTACAAGTATTTCCACACCGAAGTGCTTGGCGTCATCCCCGGGCTGGCGAGCATAACCTCTTATATCGTCATGGATTCTCCCAAGGACGAGCGGGCGTGATCGAGGTCTTCCTCGCCTTCCTGCGCCTAGGATTGACCGCGTTCGGCGGGCCGGTGGCGCATCTGGGATATTTCCGGCGGGCGTTCGTTGGGCGGTGGCTCGACGAGGCGGCGTTCGCCGAGATCGTCGGGCTGTGCTCGTTCCTCCCCGGACCGACGTCGAGCCAGGTCGGAGTGGCGATCGGGCTCGGCCGCGCCGGGGTCAGGGGAGGCCTCGCGGCGTGGCTCGGTTTCACCCTGCCGTCCGCGATCCTGATGATATCGTTCGCCTTTGTCGCACGCAGCCTGCACGGCCCGGTCGCTGTGGCGGTGATCCACGGGCTCAAGCTCGCGGCGGTGGCGATCGTCGCGCAGGCGGTCGTCGGCATGGCGCGGAGCCTGACGCCCGACCTCAAGCGGCTCGCCATCGCCGTCGTCGCGGTGGCGATCGTCGCGGTCGCGGGGCGCTTCGGGCAGCTCGCGGCGATTGCCGTCGGGGCGCTGTTCGGGCTGATCCTGACACGCGAACCCAGCGCACACATGCCCGCACAAGTGTCCGCACAGCGCCGCTCCCCGGTGTCGCGCCGGACCGGGGGTGCGTGCCTGGCCGTATTCGCGATTCTGCTCGCCGGGCTGCCGCTGCTCCGCGCCGCGACCGGCGATCTAGGCGTCGCGGTCGCCGACAGCTTCTACCGGTCGGGTGCGTTGGTCTTCGGCGGCGGGCATGTCGTGCTGCCGTTGCTCCGCGCCGAGGTCGTGCCGCCCGGCTGGATCGGCGGCGATGCGTTTCTCAGCGGCTATGGCGCGGCGCAGGCGCTGCCGGGGCCGCTGTTCGCCTTCGCCGCGTATCTCGGGACGGCGATCGGCGGGGCCGGGGTCGGGCTGCTCGCGCTCGTCGCTTTGTTCGCGCCGGGGATGCTGCTGCTGTTCGGCGCGCTGCCGTTCTGGTCGGCGCTCTCGGCGCAGCCGCTGGCGCGGGCGGCATTGCGCGGGACCAACGCCGCGGTCGTCGGCATCCTCGCCAGCGCGCTCTACGACCCGGTCGGGACCGGCGCGATCCTGTCGTGGCGCGACGGCGTTATCGCGCTGGCCGGGTTCGCGGCGCTGACCTTTGCCAAGGTGCCGCCGCTCGCGGTCGTCGCGGCAACGGTCGTCCTCGCCTGACCTACGGACGCTCGGTGCGGATCAGCATCGGCGTCACCGGGGTCCGCCGCAGCGCGACGATCAGCACGCCGGTCAGCGCGAGCACCGTCCCGGCGATCATCCGCGCGTCGAGCCGGTCGCCGGTCAGCATCACCCCGAAGGAAATCGTCGCCAGCGGCGTCATCAGCGTCAGCGGCGCGAGCAGGTTCGCCTCATATCGCGCGATCAGCCCGTAATAGGTCGTGTGCGCGACGAGGCTGACGACGTACGCCGAGAACAGCATCGTCAGGGCGAACGGCCAGCCGGCGGCGACCGCCTGTGCGACCTGGCCATGCTCGAACAACGCCGAGCCCACGGCGAGCGGGGCGAACGAGACCAGCGCGACCCACGCCTGGAAGCGCAGCGGCGCGACATTCTCCATCTGCTTCATCAGGATTGCACCGAGCGACCCGGCGGCGGCGCACGCGACGATGAACCACAGCCCGGTCGACATCGCCATGCCGTGCGGGTTCCACACGACGAGGATCACGCCCGCCAGCGTCAGCCCGATGCCGAGGCCGCGCCGCCAGTGGATCCGCTCGCCAAGGATGACGACTGACAACAGGGTGGTGAACGGCACGCCGAGCTGGATCACCACCGCCGAAGCCGACGGGGTGGCCGTCTGCAGCCCGATGAACAGAAGCGCGAAGTTGCCCGCCCCCATCAGCAGCCCGACCGCGACGATCCGCCAGAACGGGCGCGGCACCGGGCGGAGCCACGGCAAAGTGACGACCGCGACCATCGCGAAGCGTAGCGCGGCGAAGAACAACGGCGGAATATGCCACTGCCCGACGACGATCTTCGACAGCACGTTGCTCAGTCCCCACGTCAGGCAGACGGCGACGAGGAGGAGGAAATCGCGGGGGCGCATGGGAGGGTGGTACGCGGGTGGGGGTCGCGGCGGAACCCGCTCCGTGTTCAGCGTTGGAGCGAGAGGAGCTTCATTTCAACCGTCATCCCCGCGGTCGCGAGGATGACGAGCGTGCTATTCGTAGTAGTCGGTTACCGGACGAACGGCCGCCGCTCGTCGATCCGCCCCATCAATAAGCGCCCGCCTGGAACAAGAACACCGCCGCCGTCCGCGCGATAATCTGGATATCGAGCGCCGGGGTCCAGCGGTCGATATATTCGATGTCGCTTTCGACGCGGTTGACGATGTCCTTTTCTTCCTCGGTGTTGCCGCGGAAGCCGCGCACCTGCGCCAGCCCGGTGATGCCGGGCAGGACGCGGTGGCGCGCCGGGTAGCGCTTGACGACTTCCTCGTACAGCCGCTCGTCGGCCTTGGCGCCATAGGCGTGCGGGCGCGGCCCGACGAGCGACATCTGCCCGAACAGGACATTCACCAGCTGCGGCAGCTCGTCGATGCTGGTCTTGCGGAGGAAGGCGCCGACCTTGGTAACGCGGCTGTCGTTGCGCGACACCAGCTTGTCGGCGTTGGCGTCGGCGCTGGCGACATACATGCTGCGGAACTTGAGCATGTCGAATGCCTCGTTGTTCATGCCCCTGCGCTTCTGGCGGAACAGCGCCGGCCCCGGCGAGTCGGTCTTGACCGCCAGCGCGACGATCAGCAGCGGCACGGCGAGGATCAGCAGCCCGATCGCCGCCGCGGTCCGGTCGAAGGCGATCTTGGCGATCGCCTGGCCGCCGGTCATGCGGCGGCGGTAGAGCGACAGCGTCGGCCGCCCGCCGACGTAGGTGACCGACTGCTTCGCCCCCTCGAGGTCGAGCGTCGCCGGCGCCATCGAGATGTTGACGCTGATCTGCTCGAGGCACTGGACGACGTCGTCGATGCGCGATCCTGCCGACCACGGCAGGTCGATGATGACGGTGTCGATCTTCCTCGCCTTGATCTTGGTCACGAAATCCTCGAGGTCGTGGCCGACGACCATGCCGTTGTAGCTGGTCTTGCCGCCGCGGTTGCGCCGGTCGGACATCAGCAGGACCTTGGCGACCGGTCCCGCGCCGTTCTCGATCAGCGAGATCAGCGCCTCGGTCTTTTCGGTGCAGCCGTAGATCGCGATGCGCTCGCCAAGCGACCCTTTGCGCGACAGTTCGGCGATCACATGCCGCGCGATCGCGCCAATAATTGTGATCGTCACGACACCCGCGACGAAGGTCGCGAAGACCCAGACGCGCGAGGTGACTCTCAACTCGCCGAGCATGAACCCGCCGATGATCGTGATGATGCTCGCCTTCGTCCAGTCGTAGAAGGCCTGCTTGAGCCGGTCCGTCCGCACGACCTGCGCCTCGATCGAGCGGTGATACCAGGACAGCAGCGCGAAGGCGACGATCCAGCCCGCTGCGATAGGAAGATGCGAAGTCCCCGGCAGCCGTCCGCGAAGGTCGGTCGAGGCCAGAACCACGACGACCGCAATGAGCCACACCAGCTCCGCAACCAGCCAGAGATCGAGCGCGACGTTCCAGCTCAGGTGACCCTCGGCGGCCGGCTCCGCGTTCAGCGGGACCTCGTTCGCGAACTGCTGGTCCAGAATTACGCCCAAGCCGTCGTCCTTCGCTACACGACCGATACACGCCGACGCCAGGTTGCAGACATCGAGCCGATTCGACTTGCCCTCATAAAAGTTAATTTCGGGTATCAAACGGGTTGGTAAGCGTAACGTTAACGCTCATTTTTTCTCGGCGTTGATAGAGTGCATCAGCCACGAGCCCGGGGCGCCTGCGTTACCGGGTGTTCGCCGCGCGCCGCTCGGCGCTTTCGCGGCGGCGACCAGACGGGTAGGAGGTGGCGCATGACCGAATCGACCGACATCGCCGCCCTCCTCGCCGCTTACCCGGCGCTGGTTCCCGATCCCGCAATCGCCGCGCAGCGCGTCGCCTTCGGCACCTCGGGGCACCGCGGCTCGGCGCTCGATACCGCGTTCAACGAGGCGCATATCCTCGCCGTGACGCAGGGCGTGTGCGACTGGCGCAGCAGCCAGGGCATCGACGGCCCGTTGTTCATCGGCCGCGACACCCATGCCCTGTCCGAACCCGCACTGGCGTCGGCGCTTGAAGTCTTCGCAGGCAACGGCGTGACGGCGATGGCCGACGCCGACGCGATTGGCGGAAGGGCCGGCGGCTTCACCCCGACCCCGGTGATCAGCCATGCGATCCTGACGTACAATGCCGGGCGCCGCGACCATCTCGCCGACGGCGTCGTCATCACCCCGTCGCACAACCCGCCGCGCGACGGGGGCTTCAAGTATAACGGCCCCGACGGCGGCCCCGCCGACACCAACGCCACGGGCTGGATCGAGGCGCGCGCCAACGACCTACTGGCCGCGAAGCTCACCGGGGTTCGCCGCGCTGCCCCCGCAGCGACGCCGTTCGACTATGTCGGCCATTATGTCGGTGACCTCGGCAACGTCATCGACATGGACGTCATCGCGCGGTCGGGCATCCGCATCGGCGTCGATCCGCTCGGCGGAGCCGGGGTCGGCTATTGGGCGCCGATCGCCGAGCGCTACGGCATCGACCTGACGGTGGTTTCGGCGACGGTCGACCCGGCGTTCGGCTTCATGCCGCCCGACTGGGACGGCAAGATCCGCATGGACTGCTCGTCGCCGTTCGCGATGGCCGGGCTGATCGCGATGAAGGACCGCTTCGACATCAGCTTCGCCAACGACCCCGACGCCGACCGCCACGGCATCGTCACGCCGTCGGGGCTGATGAACCCGAACCATTACCTCAGCGCGGCGATCGACTATCTGCTCGACGCTCGTCCCGGCTGGAGCGCGACCGCCGGGGTCGGCAAGACGGTCGTCACCAGCGCGATGCTCGACCGCGTCGCCGCCGCACACGGCCGCCGCATCTTCGAAGTCCCGGTCGGATTCAAGTGGTTCGTCGGCGGCTTGAGCGACGGCAGCCTCGTCTTCGGCGGCGAGGAGAGCGCGGGGGCGGCGTTCGTTCGCCGCGACGGCAGCGTCTGGACGACCGACAAGGACGGGCTGATCCTCGGCCTCGCCGCCGCCGAGATGACGGCGGCGACCGGCGAGGACCCGAGCGCGCGCTACCGCCGCCTGACCGCGACGCTTGGCGAGCCGTTCTATGCGCGGACCGATGCCCCTGCGAGCCCGGCGCAGAAGGCCGCGTTCAAGACGCTCGATACCGCCGCGTTCGCCGGCAGCCTCGCGGGCGACCCGGTCAGCGCCGTCACCACCACCGCGCCGGGCAACGGCGCAGCGTTCGGCGGGGTCAAGGTCGCCACCGCCAACGGCTGGTTCGCCGCCCGCCCGTCAGGGACCGAGAACGTCTACAAAATCTACGCCGAGAGCTTCGTCGATGCGGGGCATCTGGCACGGATCCAGGACGACGCGCAGGCGACGATGGCACGGGTGTTCGCCACGTCTTAATCCTCCCCCGTCTTCGGGGGAGGGGGACCGTCGCCCTTGCGATGGTGGAGGGGGCACCGCACCGTGCCCTCCTT
>NZ_JANYGL010000117.1 GCF_025362435.1 Polymorphobacter sp. | reverse complement strand
AGGAAGATGACGAGGCCGAGCAGCCACAGCACTTCGCGCGGCGGCTTGTACGACCCGTAATAAAGCCCGCGGCCGATGTGGATGTAGACGGCGACAAAGAAGAAGCTGGCGCCGGTAGCGTGCATGTAGCGGAGCATCCAGCCGCCGTTGACGTCGCGCATGATGTGCTCGACCGAGTCGAAAGCGATCGTCGTGTTCGCGGCGTAATGCATGCCGAGGATGACGCCGGTCAGGATCTGGATGACTAGGGCGACCCCGGCGAGGACGCCGAAGTTATAGAAATAGTTGAGGTTCTTCGGCACCGGATAGCCAGCGCCGAGGCTGTCGTAGACCAGCCGCGGGATCGGCAGCCGGCTGTCGACATACTTCATGAACGGCGACGTCGGCTCGTAATGCTTGGCCCAGGGGAAGCTCATGGTGTTACCCTCAACCGATCGTGACTTGGGTGGGCGTCTTGAAGGCGTATTGCGGCACTTCAAGGTTCTTCGGTGCCGGCCCGGCGCGAACGCGCGCGGCGGTATCGTATTGCGAGCCGTGGCACGGGCAGAAATAGCCGCCGAACGCGCCGCGGTTCTCGCCTTCGCGCGCCCCGAGCGGGACGCAGCCGAGATGGGTGCAAACGCCGAGCGTGATCAGCCAATTCTCGTGGCCGGGCTTGGTCCGCTCGGCGAGCGTCTGGGGATCACGCAGCGACGCGACGGGTACCGCCTTCGCCTCGGCAATTTCCTTGGCCACGAGGTTGCGCGCGAACACCGGCTTGCCGCGCCAGTTGACGACGACCGCTTGGCCCGGCTGGATCGCCGCGAGATCGAGATCGATCGATGCGAGCGCGAGAACGTCCGCGCTCGGGTTCATCTGGTTGATCAGCGGCCACACCACCGTCGCCGCGCCGATCGCGGCGAACGCGCCGGTCGCAACGAAGATGAAATCGCGACGCCGCTCGCCCGTGGGGGTTAGGTCGTCGCCCGAGTGGCCGGGAGATTGGGTTGCCATGCCGTGCCCTTGTCAACGCGAAGCCGGGCGGCAAAAGGGGCCACCCGTACGGATGACCCCTGATAGGCGACTGCGTTGCGCGAGCGCAACGGGCATTTTAGCGCGGGGTCGCCGTGCTACGCAGCGATTGCAGCATAATTCTCGCTGGCGAAGTCCCAGTTGATCATGTGCATCAGCCACGAGTCGACGAAGCCGGGGCGCGCGTTCTGGTAGTCGAGGTAATAGGCGTGCTCCCACAGGTCGAGCGTGATCAGCGGGGTCAGGCCTTCGTGGACCAGCGCGGTGTCGGCGTCATGGGTGCTGATGATCTTGAGCGCCGAGCCGTCGTGGACGAGCCATGCCCAGCCGCTGGCGAAATGGCCGACTGCTTCTTTCTTGAAGGCTTCGCCGAACGCCTCGACGCCACCGAGGTCGCGCTCGAGCGCGTCCTTGAGTGCGCCGGCCGGGCTGCCGCCGCCCATCGGCGACAGCGAGTTCCACAGGAAGCTGTGGTTCCACGCCTGCGCGGCGTTGTTGAACAGGCCCTGGTCGCCCTTCGCCTTGGCCGCGCGAACGACCTCGACGTCGGACATGTTCGCCATCGACGTTCCCTCGATCGCGGCGTTGGCCTTGTCGACATACGCCTTGTGGTGCTTGCCGTGGTGGTAGCTGAAGGTGTTCGCCGACATGTACGGCTCGAGCGCGGTCGGTTCGAACGGCAGCGGGGGCAGGGTGAACATGATCGGATCCTCCAAGGTTATCGCAGGCAGACAACGCCTCAATCTCACGCCTTAAGCAACCCGTTCACAGCATATTGTGCCGCTTGAGCGCATGGCGAAGCTGGTCGTAGGTCAACGCCAGCGCGGTCGCGGTCGCACGTTGGTTGTGGCGGCACTTCGCCAGCGCGGCGGTGAGAATGTCGCGCTCGTACGACGCGACGGCCAGCCGCAGGTCGGCGACGCTGCTGTGATCGGTGATCGCGGGCACGGCAGCATCGGACGCGGCGAGAGCGGGGACCGTGGCCGGCACATCGTTCGCGGCGATGATCAGGGGCAGCGGGCGCGTCCCCGGCCGCCACGGCGAATCGAATGCATCGAAGACGATATGGCCGACCGGCTCGCCCGCATCGCCCCAACGGTACAGCGACCGCTCGACGACGTTCTTCAATTCGCGGACATTGCCCGGCCAGTCGTGGACGGCGAGCGCATTCTCGGCGGCGGCGCTGAAGCCGGTGAAGCCCGACCAGCCGAGCTCGACCGCCATTCGCCGCCCGAAGTGCCCGGCGAGGACAGGAATGTCCTCGGTCCGCGCACGCAGCGGCGGCAGGGTGACGACCTCGAAACTCAGCCGGTCGAGCAGGTCGGCGCGAAACTGGTGCGCTGCGGCGAGCGCAGGCAAATCTTCGTTGGTCGCTCCGACGACGCGGACGTCGACGCGGATGACGCGATTCGAGCCGAGCCGTGTCAGCTCGCCATATTCGACGACGCGAAGCAGGCGTTCCTGCGCCGCCTGGCTCAGCGTCGCGATCTCGTCGAGGAACAGGGTGCCGCCGTCGGCATCCTCGAACCGTCCGGGACGCCCGCGGGTGGCCCCGGTGAAGGCGCCGGTATCGTAGCCGAACAACTCGGCGTCGAGCAGATTTTCTGGCAGCGCGGCGCAGTTGAGCGTGATCAGCGGGCCGCTCCAGCGCGAGCTGAGACGGTGGAGACGCTCGGCGATCAGCTCCTTGCCGGTGCCGCGCTCGCCGATCACCAGCACCGGGCGGTTGATCGCCGCCGCGCGGGTGGCGTGCTCGACCGCATCGAGAAAGTTCGGGGCTTGACCGATCAGGGCGGCAGGCGACTGCATGAACCCGATATTAGCGTAATTTCCCAATAGTTCGCAACTCGCCCGTGGCAGCGGCGAGCGAACGGGCAAGTGGACTGAGAAATAACAACGACTTAGCGGCTGAAAGGCACTTGGCACGCCTCCTGCATAGTATCTTGCATAGACGGGGATTATCCCCGCCCAGTCAGGAGACCTTCAATGACAAGCAACTTCCCCTACGCCCGCGCCGTGATCGGCATCCTCGGTTCGGCACTGCTCGCAGTTAGCTTCGTCGCCGCCGCTGCCGGGCCGGCTTACGCCGCCCCTATCGCTGCCAGCCGCATCGTCTAAAATCGCCTCTCCCCAGGAGACCGACATGAGCATCTTCTCGCGTACCCGAGACATCATCGCCGCCAACGTCACCGAGCTTCTCGACAAGGCCGAAGACCCGGCCAAGATGATCCGCATGATCATCATGGAGATGCAGGAGACGCTGGCGGAAGTTCGCGCCGGGGCCGCGCGCACGATCGCCGACCAGAAGGAAATGGAGCGTGCCGTCGCTCGCGCCGAGGCGGCGCAGGCGAGCTGGACCGAAAAGGCCGAGCTCGCGCTGTCGAAGGGCCGCGAGGACCTCGCCACCGCCGCGCTGCTCGAGAAGAGCAAGGCCAAGGCCTTCGCCGATGCGACCCGCGCCGATATCGCCCAGCTCGAGGACGGCCTCAACGCCAACGGCGAGGACATCCGCCGCCTCGAGGGCAAGATCCGCGAGGCGCAGCAGCGCCAGAATACGCTGCTCAAGCGGATCGAGAACGCCGATACGCGGTCGCGGATGCGAGCGATGTATAAGGGCCCGCGGATCGAGGACGCCTTCGCCAAGTTCGAGGTGATCGAGCGCCGCGCCGACCTCGCCGAGGGGCATGCCGATTCGTACGACCTCGGCGGGCCGCTGCGGACGATCGACGACGAGTTCGCCGACCTCCGCCAGAGCGACGGTATCCAGTCCGAGCTTGCGGCCATGAAGGCCCGGCTCGCGAAGAACGAGGGTTAGGTCATGGAAGACACGCTCATCCCGATCACGGTCTGCGCGATGCTCTTTATCGGGCTGCCGTGGATCATCCTTCACTACGTGTCGCAGTGGCGGCGGTCGAAGGGCATCTCGATCCAGGACGAAAACCTGCTCGACGACCTCCACGACACCGCCCGCAGGCTCGATGCCCGCCTCGACTCGATCGAACGGATCATCGCCGCCGACAATCCTGGCTGGAAGGACAGCGCGCTGCGCGGCCCCGCCGACCGGATAGCCGATCGCCTGACCGACGCGGCCGAGCCGCGCCTCGCCACCCGTCGCTAAGGGGAACCGCCATGTCTGCCAGCCGCACGAGTTTCTACCTCGACAAGCGCAACGCCAAGGTTTCCGGGGTCTGCGCCGGGGTCGCGGATTACTTCGACATCGACGTACTCTGGGTTCGCCTCGGCTTCGTCATGACGATGTTCTTCCTCTTCCCGCCGATCTTCTTCGCCTACTGGATCGTCGCCTGGACGGCCTCGCCGAAGCCCTACTCGCTTTACGAGGAGACGCCCGACGAGCGCGAATTCTGGAAGAAAGTCCGCGTCGCCCCGCAGCGGACAATCCGCGACACGCGGTCGAGCTTCCGCGAGACCGAGCGCAGGCTGCGCGACATCGAGGCGTACGTCACCTCGTCGAACAGCCGCCTCGCCAACGAAATCGACCAGCTGCGCTAGGCGCTCGGGATCAGGGGATAGGCGATGACGACCAAGACGATCACGACTTCTGCGGACGGCTCGACCACGGTCGTCGAGAGCAACGAAGACGGTCCCCCGGCCCCGCCGGCAAGCCAGGCCGGGATGCCGGTCGTGATCCACCCGTCGCGTCACCATTCCGACGATCATCCCGATCCGGGCTCGGTCTTCCTCGGCATCCTCATCGGGGCTGGCGGATTGTGGGTGACTCAGCGCCGCCGCGCCGCACTCCGCCACCGCGCGATTAAGCTCGACGCCCGCGGCCCCGCCGAAGCGACCGCTGAGCAGGCGCGAATGGCCGCCGACGTCGCTGCGCTGGCCCGCCGGACTGCGACGCTTGAGACGATCGTGACCGACCCGGCGCAGCGAACCGCGCGCGAAATTGAAGCGCTGCGCTAGTCGCGCGGCCAACAGGGGAACGACCAATGCACGATTACATCTGGGGCGCCGTCTGGGTGCTGATCCCGCTGACCGCCATTCTCTCCGGCGTCGTCAAGCGCTGGCTGACCTTCAAGGAGCGCCAGCTCGACACGACCGCCAAGGTCGCAGGTGAACAGGCGGCGCAATACGCGGCGAAGATCGAGCGGCTCGAGGCGCATGTCGCGGTTCTCAACCGGATCGTCACCGACCGCGGCACTTACCTTGCGGCCGAGATCGACGACCTCCGCACGCCGGCATCCAAGCTCAACTAACCCATTCGCGCCACAGAGGAATCCGTTCGATGAACCCGTTCGAAATGGTCGTGCTGATCATTCTAATCGTCACGATCGGGAGAGTGGCAAGCGCCCGCTATGGGGTCGGCCGGGGCAGCAGGCGCGGACGCCGCGACCGCGACTTCGTCGACGCGCCGAACGCGGTGAGCATCGAGGACGGTACGCGGATGAAGTCGGAAATCGACCGCCTCAACGAGCGCATCCGCGTCCTCGAACGCCTCGCCACAGATCCGTCGAAGCGCCTGTCGGACCAGATCGACGCGCTCGGCACCCCGAATCGCGACCGCTAACCAGTTTCGAAAGGAGGTCATCATGGTCCCCGCCGATTCGCTTCTGATCCTCGCCGCGAGCAGCCTCGCCGGGCTGGCGCTGCTGAGCATGGTCTTCGCGTGGAGCTGGAAGGCGTGGCTCGACCTGCGCCGCCACCAGCTCGATGTCGGCGGCGGACGCTTGACGGGGGATGTCCCCGCCGTTGCCAACCGCATCGACCTCGCCGACCTGCGCGAGCGGATCAAGAAGCTCGAGGCGATTGCCGCCGGAGTCGACTTTTAACCGCCTTGACCCCGCGCCCGCCCGAGTCCACCCAGCGGCGATGCAGCTGCCAACCACTTTCGACGATGTCGAGGCCGAGTTCGATGCCTTCGACGACTGGGACGACAAGTACCGCCTGCTGATCGACCTCGGCCGCGCGCTGCCGGTGATGCCCGACGCGCTGAAGACCGAAGCGACCCGCGTCCGCGGCTGCGCCAGCCAAGTCTGGCTCTACCCGGTCCGCGACGGCGACATCCTCCATTTCTCCGCCGACAGCGACGCCGCGATCGTCAAGGGGCTGGTCGCGCTGGTCCTGCTACTCGTCCAGGACCAGCGCGCCGAAGATATCGACGTCGCCGCGGTCAAGGCGAAGCTCGATGCGCTGGGCCTCGCGCGGCACCTGTCATCGAACCGGACGCAGGGTCTCGCCTCGATGCTCGCGCGGATCGGCGAACTCGCGGCATGAGCGATGCGGCTGCGGTCGACGCCGAGCGCGAGGCGCGCAACGCCCGCTTCATCCAGCGCTTCATGGACGGGGTCCCGCATCTCAAGGCGCTCGGCATCGGCTACCACGCCCACGGCGACGACTGGGCCGAGCTCGTCCTGCCGTATTCGCCGTCGCTGATCGTCGACGACGGGGTCATCGCCAGTGGCGCGATCTTTTCGCTGATGGACTCGGCGGCGGGCTTCGCGGTGTTCGCCAGGCTCAAGTCGATGGCCGGCCACGCGACGCTCGACCTGCGCCTCGACTATCTCCACGGCCCCGAGCCGGGGGTGACGATCGTCGGCCGGGCGATCTGCTACCGGCTGACGTCGAGCGTCGCCTTCGTCCGCGGCTTCGCCCACCAGGGCGACCCTGCACGCCCGCTCGCCAACATGGCGGGCACCTTCATGTACGGCGGCGCGGCATGAGCCTCGAGGCGATGCGCGAGCGGCTGCGCGACGATCGCGGGACGCTCGACATGCTGCCGTATCCGGCGCTGCTCGGGCTGGCCTTCGAGCGCGATGGCGACGAAGTGCGGCTGCGGCTGCCGTTCGAGCCGGCGCTGATCGGCTCGCCCGAACGCCTCCATGGCGGGGTCGTCGCCGGACTGCTCGAATTCGCCGGGCTGGCCGCGCTGGTCCTCGCGCTGCCCGACGACGCGCCGCTGCCGACGCTCAAGCCGCTGACGGCGACGGTCGACTATCTTCGCGCCGGGGGGATGCGCGACACGTTTGCGGTGGCGACGGTGATGCGGCTCGGACGACGGGTGGCGAACCTGACCGCAGTCGCGTGGCAGTACGACCATAGCCGCCCGATCGCGACGGCGAAGCTCAACATCATCCTCGCGGCGGTCAGCGAATCTGAACCCGCAGGCTGATTTCGGCGGCGGCGGTCGCACCGCGCGACGGGCGCGGCTGGTCGCTCTGGACGCGCCCGGCGAGCCCGAGCAGCCCGATCGGCGTCGGCAAGGCGACCCGCGCCTCGGCATAGTCGATCGTCACCGGCGACAACGTGATCGGATTGGCGGTCGCGGTTGCGGGGCGCGAGACGAGGGCATGGTGGAGGCTCAGCGTATAGCTGCGGTCGGCGGCGTCGGTCAGGTTCGCCTGGATCGAGGCCAGCCGCGAATCGCTGTCGAGACTGAAGCCGAACGCGCGCCCGCGATAGCGCAGCCCGTCGGGATATTTGCCGTCGGTGTAGCTGATGCCGTAGCCGACGGTGCCGAAGCTGAACAGGTTGAGGGTCGAGATGCTGCTGGTATATTCGCCGGTGACGCGCAGCGTGTTCCTGCCGACCGGGAACCACGCGCTCGTGCCGATCAGGTAGCTCGAATAGCTGTGGGTGATCGGGCTCGAATCCTCGTTCATGATCTGGGTGTAGATCTCGACCGGGTGGGCGGCGATCTTGCTGTGATATTTGAAGTCGAACACCGCTTCGCTTGCGGTCTTGCTTGGGTGGAGGTTGTCGTTGATCGGGTCGACGACGTCGATCGCGTTGCACGGGTGACCCGCGCCGCACAGGATCTGCGACCGCGCGAAACCGATCTCGAGTCCGCGGACCGGCATGAAGGTGAAGCGGAAGGCGTCGAACAGCGTGTTCTTGTCGATCCGACGATCATCGAGCAGGCCTATGACGAACTCGCCGCGCCACGGCCCGATCCAGCTCAGCCACGGCGTCTTGAAACGCTGCGTTCCGGCGCTGGCGATGCCGGCCTGCGGGAACGGGCGGGCGTTGGTCGAATAGCTCAGGGCCGAGATCCAGCCGGGACCCCACCAGTGGCTGACCTCGCCCGCGTAAATCTCGAAACCCTTGACGCGCTGCGCCAGATAGCTGCCGTCGAGGGCGAGCGCGGCGCCGCCGCCGTATTTGCGGTCGTCGCTGATCGCCCCCGCGGCGACGTGGAGGTCGCTGCCGCCGCTGGTGATGTCGACGACCTCCTGGATCTGCGCGTTCGCCTTTCCCTGCGCGTCGAAGCCGCGGATCAGCGCCGGGCGGCTGGTCGCGTCGCTGAGGTTTTCGACGCGCGTCCCCTCCGCGGTGTCGCGCTTGATCCGCGCCAGCACCCGCCGCGCCGCCTCGCGGACATAGGCTGGCTTGGTATAGAGCGCCGGGTCGTCGAGCCCGGCCGCGATGCCCGCCCATGGGACTGGCCATTGCGTCGTCAGGACATGGATCACCCCGGCGTCGTCGAGGATCATCAGGTCCGACCGCAGCTGCGAGTCGCCCGCCTCGCCCCACGGCGCGGCAGCGACCGGCGCAGCAACTGCAAAAGCGATCATGAGAACCGACGCAATCAATCGCATGCAGAATCGCGTCATTACCATTGGATATGCGGCATAGGCGCACACGCCGAGCGTGTCGCCCTGCGACGTACGGTTGCGCTCAATCGCGGCGATCTTGAGCGCGTGCCTTGAACGCTTCGTCGGGGAAGTCGGAGAACAGGCCGTCGACCCCGGCGGCGAAGAACATCGCATATTCGGCGGCGGCATCGCCGTGGACCGCGGGGTCGTCGCCGCGACGAAGTTCGAGCGGCAGGAACTCGTTCTCCGAACGGAAGGTGTACGGGTGCACCAGCAGCCCGGCGGCGTGCGCGTCGGCGATTAGGCGCGTCGGCGCGAGCGAGCGGCCGGCGGCGCCGCGCGGGATAATCCGCGCCTTCGCCGGGCCGATGCCGTCGGCATAAAGCGCGATCACCTTCAGCCCCGCCGGGGTCATCATCGTGTCGTAGGTCGTCGTCGCATCGTCGGCGGGATGCCCCTCGTCGACGAGCTGGATCAGCCGCAGCCCGGTCATCGTCCGCAACGCCTTGAGGTTGGCGACCTCGAACGACTGGATAAAGGCGGCGTCGGTCTTCCTCGTGTAGCCGGCGGCGGCAAGCTGATCGACCAGAGGGCGTTCGAGCGGCAGGCCGATCGCGGTGAAATAGCTCGGGTGCT
>NZ_JANYGL010000094.1 GCF_025362435.1 Polymorphobacter sp. | reverse complement strand
CCGTGACGGGGCGACGGTTCGGGCTTCGATAGCTCGGGCTGGGTGCCGGTTTCGATCCGCGCCCCCGTGACGGGGCGACAGTCGCGACGCAATCCATCGCGCGCCTTCTCATGTTTCGATCCGCGCCCCCGTGACGGGGCGACTTGCCCTTGCCGCGACCGAGCGCGACGGGAAGCTGGTTTCGATCCGCGCCCCCGTGACGGGGCGACGGACATCTGTCTATCACAATGAGAATGAACGCCAAATCCGCAGGATTGTGCGAACCTCGGCAAAGGCGTCGCGTTTACGCGGCCCGTCAATGTCCACGCTGCCATAAAACACTGTTTAAACAAGAAGTTTGATCGGGCGCGAACTATCGATGCAACGTGCCATCGCTAGGCGTTCGCGCTAGAGCATCTTTCGAGCTGACAGATTCGTTGGGGATTCCCAAGCTGGTTGTTTTCTGATTCAAGCTGCATGCTGGCGAGGGAGGCTGGCATGCATGACCAAGGCGCTGTCGATTGATCTTCGGGAGCGTGTGGTGTCGGTGATTGACGGCGGCGTGTCGCGACGCCAGGCGGCGGCTCGGTTCGGGGTTAGTGTGTCGAGCGCGATCCGCTGGCATGCGCTGGCGCGGCGCTCGGGGAGCACGGCTCCTAGGCGGCAGGGTGGCGACCGACGCTCGGGACGGATCGAGGCGCATGCGGACGTGATCCTCGACGCGGTGGCGAAGCGGCCGGATACGACACTCGCCGAGCTGCGCGAACTGCTGGTTGGGCACGGCATCACTGTCGGCATCGCGACGCTGTGGCGATTCTTCGCGCGCCGGAAGATCACGCTCAAAAAAAGTCCGGGCATGCAGCGGAGCAGGATCGTCCCGACGTCGTAGAGCGCCGCGAGGCGTGGTTCGAGGGTCAGGTCGACCTCGATCCGCACCGCCTCGTGTTCATCGACGAGACCGCGGCCAGCACCAAGATGGCGCGCCTTCACGGGCGGGCCCCACGCGGGCAGCGGCTGCGGATGAGCGTCCCGCATGGCCACTGGAAAACGACGACGTTTACCGGTGCCCTGCGGCTGACGGGCATGACCGCGCCGAAGGTGCTCGACGGTCCGATGACGGGCGCGTGGTTCCTCGCCTATGTCGAGCAGGTGCTGGTGCCCACGCTCAGCCCCGGCGACGTGGTCATCATGGACAACCTGCCAGCCCACAAAGGCACCGCCGTCCGCCAAGCCATCGAGGCCGCCGGTGCAAGGCTGCTCTTCCTCCCGCCCTACAGCCCCGACTTCAACCCGATCGAGAACGCCTTCTCAAAGCTCAAGGCGCTGCTCGGCAAAGCCGCCGCCCGAACCGTCGACCAACTCTGGACCGTCATCGGCAATAGCCTCGACGCCTTCACACCCGACGAATGCGCCAACTACTTCAGGCATGCCGGCTATGATGCATACTGATCGGAAAATGCTCTAGAACTGCAACGGGCCGGTCAGGTCGAGGATCGGCTTCGCCCCGACATGTTCGATGCGACGCTTGCCGTCGGCCCCGAGACGATAGAAGCGCAAGCTGTCGACGCCGAAATCGACTTCGCCAAGCAGCCGTGCGCGCAGCGCGGTCCATTGCGCCGGATCGACCTCGCACTCGAATACCGAGTTCTGCACACGCTGGCCAAAATCGAGGCACGCGCGGGCGACCCGGCGCAATCGCCTCCGTCCGTCCGGCGACTCGGTGCTAACGTCGTAGCAAACCAGCATCAGCATCGGACCGCGTCAGCGCCACACGAACGGCGGATAGCCGTCGAGGTCGCCCCTCAGGTGACGCGCAAGCAGTTGCGCCTGGATATGAGCAATCAGGCCGAACGCGATCGTCTCGCCAAGAAACGGGTGGCGGATCGTCTCGGCCTTGCGCTCCTGCCACGCGACGAGGACGCGGCGGCGGGCGTCGTCGGTCAGCGCGACGCCGCCAGCGGCCTCGACGATGAAGTCGGACGCGGCGAGCTGGCGGCGATTTATGAGGCTCAGGGCGAGGCGGTCGGCGAGGACGGGGCGCAGTTCCTCCATGATATCGAGCGCGAGGCTGGCGCGCCCCGGGCGGTCGGCGTGCAGAAAGCCGACCTGCGGGTCGAGGCCGTGCGCTTCGCACGCCGAGCGGCAATCATGGCCGAGCATGGCGTACAGAAACGATAGTAGCGCATTGATCCGGTCGAGCGGCGGTCGACGCGAGCGGCCGTTGAAGCGGAACGCCGGATCGTCGACGCGGATCAGCGCGTCGAACACCGCGAAATATGCCGCCGCCGCTTCGCCTTCGAGACCGCGCTGGGTCGCGATGTCGGTGGCGACAAGCGTTCGGCGGGCGACGTCGGTCAACTGACGTTCGACGCGGTCGAGAGCGATGGCGGTCTCACCCAGAGCGGCGCGGTGGTCGCGCAGCGCGCGGCGGACGACGGCGCGCTGGTTGGCGACTTTGGCGGCGACGATGTTGCGGACGATGCCGAGCGCGACACCCGCGTCCTCCGATGCCCGGAACTGGGCGCGGCGCAGGCGGACATTGCCGGTGCGCGAACCTTCGACGCGGGCGAGGAACTTTCCGTTGGGCATGAGGAAGCTGATCGTCACGCCGCTTTCGGCGCACGCCGCCATCGCCGCCGGCGACGCCCCGGCGCGCCCGAAGTCGACGACGCCCTCGATCATGTGGAGCGGCACGCGCCCGCGTTCGACCCCGCCGACCTCGACGACGAGGTTCGCGCCGTCCTTGCGCAGCCAGGCGTCGTCGCTGGTGACGTAGATCGTGTTGAGCAGTTTCCTCATGGCGGCACGTTCACGGGGGCGTCCCGTCGGCGGCGATCTCGCGCGCCAGCCACGCCGCGACGCCGGGAGGCCGTTCGAGACGTCGCGGCTGGCAGAGGTCGATCATCGAGCAGCGGTCGCACCGCGCGGCGTCATAGACGGGCGGCGGCGTGCGACCAGCGGCGATCATCGCGCGGGTTTCGGCGGCGATCCGGGCAGTCAGCGCGCGCAGGCCGGCATCGATCGCGACGACGCTGCGCCGCCGAGTCGTGCCATAGAACAGCGCGCCCTCGGGCACGGGGAGGCCGAACATCTCCTCGAGTGCGATCGCCTGCGCGCAGAGCTGAACCTCGTCGGCGCGGTGCGCCTTGGGGCGACCTTTCTTGTATTCGACCGGATAGGGGCGCGGCGGTTTGCCGTGGAGTTCGACGACATCGGCCTTGCCGTTGACCCCGAGCACGAGGCTGCGGATCGCCATCGAGCGCACGACCTGAACGCCGGGGCGGCGGTCGGGCTTGCCCGCATCGACGCGCTCGTGGAGCACCCGCCCCGCCGCCGTCGCGCCGTCCTCGGCCCACAGACCCTCGACGTGGATCAGCGCGCATTGCCGGGGACAGAACAGCTGGTGCTGCAGCGCCGACAGGGGGATGAGCGCGTCTTCGGTCGCGGGGTCGGGCGGATGGATCACAACCGCAAATCCGTCAGCGGCGGAAAGTCAGTTGGCAGCTTCATGATGCTGAATGGAAGCTCGCGTGTGCAGACATCGTGCCGGGCGAGGTCGAGCGAGCCGGTGGAACGGCAAAACGCCATCACCAGTTTCAGGTAGCGGCGCAGCAGCATCAGCGCCGGAAATGTGTCGCGCTGTTCGCACCAAAACAGCAGGTCCGTCGATCCTTTGCTACTGTTGCAGGAACGGCATGCGGGTACGAGGTTGGCACCATCGTCACTACCACCGAGGATACGCGGGATCACGTGATCGAGCGTCAGACGTTCGACAGATCCACAATAGGCGCAAACACGTTCTGCAAGCGTCTTGGCTCGCTCATCGTCGTAGATAGATCGCATTGCCATCGGTCCCGGACCGCAGACCGTTGTACAGCTTGGCCCGGATCATGTGATCGACCATGATATAGCTCGTCCGGTTGGCCGTCAGCGCGGCGTGAGCCCGGCCAAGATTCGCATATGACCAGGCAATCTGATCCAGTACCGTCACGAGGTTCGGGCCGCCGCGTGCCACCTATCGCTCGATGATCTCGATGCCGTCGGGCAGATCGCTGTGGTCGACGCGGACGGCATAGTCTCCGAACGCCCGCGCCACCGGCCAGTTGTCGGTTGCCGGCGCGCCGATGGGCTGGATCGAACCGGCGTGCGTGCGGTCGACGGTGACGCGGTCGAACAGCGACTGGGCGCGGGCGTTGCCGAGCGCGCTGGCGTGGCGGAAGACGACCAGCTTGCGCGTTGCCATCTCGCCGCGCGCCGCCGAGCGATCATGGTCAAACATGTTGTCGAGCGCGTCGAACAGCAGATCGAGATCGGCCTCCGAAAAGCCGGTGCCCTTCACGGCGTGCGACGCGAGCGGGGCCGAGACATAGCCGTGCGCGCGGTACAAGCCGTAGGGGACGATGTGCTTGCGGCCCATCGTTCGCCCGCCCTTGGCCTCGTTGTCGGCGACGGTCGTCGCGGCGAGACGGGTGATTGAGATTTCGAGCGGCAGGATCGGCTCGACCGAGCGCGCGAACGACAGTTGCACCGGGCCGCGCACCTGGCCGGCGTTGACCCCGGTCGACATCACCGCGCCGAAGGCACGGATGTCGTAGAAATTGTCGCACATCCAGCGGGTCAGCGCGTCGGCCTTGACCGGGTCTTTCGGCCCCTTCTTGAAATCCTCGTCCTTGATGATTTCAGGGGCGAGCGCAGCGAAGGCGCGCTTGTGCTCGACGTTCAATGTCGCGCCGTCGCGAATGTAGATTTCGTGCCCCGGCGCGTCGCCCTTCGCCAGCGCGACATAGTTACGGATTTTGCGCTTGAGCGCGACATCGCTGACCAGCCCCTGGTTGGTCTCGGGGTCGAGGCGCGGCATGTTGCCGGCGTCGGGATCGCCGTTCGGATTGCCGTTCGTCACATCGAACAGCAGGACGAATTCGTGGCGGCGGCTGAGTGCCGGGCTGTCAGTCATGGAAGGTGTCTCCCTCATCGTTCGTGGCGGCAGCGGCGATCTCGTCGACGGCGAGCTTGCCGCCGATCTTCGTCGCGCGCTGGTGGTAATAGCCGATGGCGAAGCGGCCCTGATCCTCGAGCCGCAGCGAACGCTCGAACGCCGGCGGCAAATGCCCGACGATCTCGTCGATCTCGCGTTCGATCAGCACGGCCCAGCCGGGCCGATCCTTGCGGACGCGGGCAAGATGGTTCTGTGCATTGCCGATCAGAAGCGGGAAGACGCTCGCCGGGCTGGCGGCGGCGGCGCCGAAATATTTGTCGCGGATCGTCGAATTGACCCCGCGCCCGAGCGCCGCGCGCTGCGCGACCTCGTAGACCGCGAACAGCCGCCCGAGCTGATAGGCGGAATGGGGATGCTCGCGTTCGAGGCTCACGGGGACAATCTCCTTGGGCGGCGGCGGTTGCGGATGATGGCGGGCACGGGCACGGCGATTGAGGCACGCCTTGATCACGGCGGCGTGCCAGCCGGTGCCGGGATCGTCGCCGGCGCGCAGCCGGATGATTGCGGCGGCGAGCAACGACTGTGGGTAAGGCGCGCCGGTCAGGACCGAGCGGGTGACCTCGCCGGCAAGCATCGGCGGGACGTTCTCGAACTTGCCGAACGCGGCGACGGTGCGGACGAGCAGCCAGCGGACGGCAGGCTCCGCGCGCCACGGCAGCGGTTCGACGCGCAGGTCGTCGTAGTGCCGCGCCAGCCGTGCCGCGAGCGTGCCGATCCCCTCGCTCAACCACAGCCGCACCGACAGGCGCGCGGCGTTTGGCGACAATCCAAGGACGTTGAGCCGCGTCGCCGGATCGACATCGGCGCGAAGGTCGGACACCGGCCGCCCCACCGCGAGCTTGGCCAGCGCGTCGCTGAGTACCCGCGCCTCCTGCGCGTCGGTCGGCGGCGGCGGAGTGAAGATCTCGGCGAACAGGCTTTCCGCCGCCGCCGCCGGACCCTCGCCGCCGCCCGCATCGGCCCAGAAGGCGACCGTCATGTCGCCGATCCGCAGCCGGTTGACGCTGCCCCGATCGAGCAGGCGGTTGAGCGCGGCGGCGTAACGGAACGCCGCAGCCTCGGATACCGGCGCGTTCGCCCCCTGCGTCCTGCCGTAGGAAGTAAAGGCGTCGAGGTTGAACGAGACCAGCGCGGCCCCCGCCGTCTGCGCGCCTTCAACCCCCTTGATCGAGCGGTGGAGGCGCGCTGTGGGCAGCATCACCCCAGTGACGAGGCATGTAGTTGCGTCGCTGCCGCCGCCCGCACGCGCGTTGACGACGACAAGCGCGGCGGGACGTTCGTGGAGAAAACCCCGGTCGCCATCGAGGCGGAACAGGATATTGGCGTCGAGCATCGCCACCTCGAACGGTGACGCGTCGAATCGCTCGGGACTCCAGGTTTCGAGGAAGCGGCGGTAGGCCGCCAGTCCGGGATCGTCGCTGCCTGACACCGCCGCGAGGTTGGCCGCCCGGAAAGCGCTATGTTCTTCCAACGTGCGCTTGCCGCTCCCGGCGGTACGCCCGAGCGCGTAGGCAGTCTTGTCCCAGAACAGGTTCGGCAGAACCGCGACCGTGCGCTTTACCCCGGCGGGGACATCGAGCAACCGAGCCACCGGTTTCTTGCCCGTCTGATCGTGCAGGTCGACGACATCGACCGGCGCGCCGTCAGCGCTCAGCACCACGCACCAGCCAAATTTCTCGCGGCTGAAGCCGAGCGGCTCGGCCTCGCCGCGCGCCGCCATCCGGTCGTAATAGCCGCTGAGCGACTGGAGGACGGTCACGCCGCGAGACCGTCGGCGAGGCAGGCGGCGACATCGAGCACCCCGGCCTCCATCCGCGCGCGGAAGAAGCGCGCCGGTGCTCCGACGGTATAGCCGGGTTCGTAGGCCATCCAGCCAAGATCGCGGACGCCGTCGTCGTCCAGCGCCGACGGCGGCAGCGGCGTGCCCTCGGCGACGAGATCGAACTCGGCGGCGAACTCGCGGACGCCGAGGCATGGGCGGTGGAAGCACTGGCCGCTTGCGGCGCGGCGGTTGAACATGCTTACGTGCTTGGCCGCCGTGTCGTCGGCCTGAGCGCGCGCGGTCAGGTCGAAATGCGCCTCGATGACGTAATCGACGTCGACCAGCATCGTCATCGCGCGTTGCTGGCGGACGTCGTCGACGACGACGCCGAGCCCCGCGATGCTGTCGCGGACCATCGCCCGACGTGCGCTCTCTGCAGGGATTTTTGTTGCCACCTCATTGCGGCGGAACGACTGGAAGCGGATCGGCTTCAGCACATGGATGCGGTCGACCACCCAGACGATCGCCGGTTTCCAGTGGATCGCCTCGAGGATACCGCGCGCCGCCGACGGGGTCATGATGTCGTACGAGACGCGTTCGACCTTCATCTCGGGCCGCGTGAAACACGCATGCTCGCCCCGGACGCGCAATCGAACCCCAAACCCCACGCTTACCCGCCCCCGGTTATGTCCCCAGTCCTTGGACTAGGAACTATTTTTGCTCAAAGATACTCTAACAACCGTGTTCGATCCGCACCACGAATCGGCGACTATACGGGTTCGAGTTCGATCTCGATAAGCAGTTGCACTCAACCGATCGATAAATCGAACCGATATTTGCGTTTCACTTTAGATCGACCCCGATGTCCCATGTGCACGAAATGCCTGCAAGCCACTGCAGTCTCGATCCTTCATAATGGTGAGTGAGGTTCAACTGAAAATATTTTGCTCCGGCGATCGAAAGCCCGGATCGTCGAGCTTGAGGCCGACCATGAAATCGTAGAGCTCTTCGTTGAGCAGCGCCACGAACGGCGAGCCGTCCTTCGCTGCCGACCCGATCGCGGCGGCGTTGCCCGCGTCGATCAGCGCGCGGCGAACCTTGTCGGGAACCGGCACGGTGTAGCGTTGCAGTCCGCGCAGGACATCGATCGGGGGCTTTTCCGCATGGGTCAGCCGGGCCAGCAGCGCCCGCGCCTTGTCGTCATACGGCACCAGCACCGGGACCATCGCCTCGTCGATCATGCGGAACGCCCGGGCGATGCTGGCAAAAGGGAAGTCGAACCGGTTCGCGGTGTCGCCGATGTTGCGCATGATCGGGTACACCTCGCCATCGAGCCGCGCAGCGTCGAGCCGGTCGGCTCCGTGTGCGAAGTATAATTCGCGGAAATATTCGGTCACCGCATCGAGACCGAGCAGGTCGTGATGACGGCGGAAGATCGCCCGCGTCGCCGCCGTCATCGCGGCAAACGCGCGTGGGGCGGGGTTATCGGCCGGATCGAACACGACGACGCGGCCGGCGTCGAGCCGCCCCTCCCGGTTGCACCGCCCGGCCGCCTGCGCGATCGAGTCGAGGCCTGCCATCGCCCGCCAGACTTCGGGGAAATCGACATCGACCCCCGCTTCGATCAGCGAGGTGGCGACGACGCGGACAGGCTCGCGCGCCGCAAGGCCAGCGCGGACCGCCGCGAGAACCGTCTGCCGGTGCGCCGCACACATCAATGTCGTCAGGTGACGCGACCCGGGCTGGTCGCGGATCGTCTCGAACAGTTCACGGGCGTGTTTGCGGCTGTTGACGATGCACAGCATCTGCGGCGTTTCCGCGAACCGCGCCGCGATGACAGCGTCGACGACCGGCTCGGCCAGTCGTTCGACCGTCACGCGCCGCAGCCGGTCGTACAGATCGCGCGGATCGGGGGCGAGTTCACGCGTGTCGTCGATCGCCAGCGCCCAGGCTTTCGGCAGCGCGTCGTCGGTCCGCCGCAGCGCAGGCTGCGTCGCGGTGCAGAGCACGACGCTCGAGCCGTAGTTGCGCGCGAGTTCGTCGATCGCTGCGAGGCACGGCCGCAGCAGCGCGATAGGAAGCGTCTGCGCCTCGTCGAGGACGATCACTGTACCTGCCAGATTGTGCAGCTTGCGGCATCGCGAGGTCCGCGCGGCGAACAGGCTTTCAAAGAACTGGACGGCAGTGGTGACGACGATCGGCACGTCCCAATTCTCCGCCAAGCGGCGGAGCTTGTCGGCCCCGTCGCGCCCTTCGGCATCGGTGCCGGACCGGTCCCATTCGAAATTGGCATGGTGTTCGAGGATGTCGTCGTCGCTGCCCAGCGCGGCGCGGAACACCCCCGCCGTCTGCTCGATGATCGAAGTATAGGGGATGACATAGACCACCCGCCGCAGTCCGTGGCGGACCGCATGTTCCAGCGCGAACGAGAGCGAAGCGAGCGTCTTGCCGCCGCCGGTCGGGACGGTCAGCGTGAACAGGCCGGGCGCGAGTTCGGCGCGCGCGATCGCGTGATCGAGCACCTCGGCGCGGAGGCGATTGACCGGCGTGTCGTCGCGCGCGACCGCCATCGCCGCATGCAGCCTGTCGCGTAGGTCGGCGAGCGGCCGATGCCCGCCGCGCACCTTGGTCTTGCCCTCTGCGTGCGCATAGAAGCGCTCCGTGGCGATGAAGTCGGCATCGACCAGCGCAGAAAACAGCATTCGCGTAAAAAATGCGAACGCGAAGCCGGGTTCGGGCGAGGGTTTTAGATGTGTTGTGCTCGAGACAAGATCGGCTGGCCCCGGCAGATCGGCGATGTGCGCGCGCCAGTCGCGATAATCGGGCACTCTTCCTAGGTCGGCGAGCCGCCGCGCGAGGCTGTCGGCGCCATCGGCGAGACCGGCATGATGCCCGGCGATCGTGAACGCCAGCAGCCGCCCGAGCTTCGGCCCGTAGAGTTCGGTAGCGACAATCGCGCCTGCCGTCGAATGGTCGGGGCTGGGGCCCAGACCCTTGATATAGTCCTGAAACTTCTCAGAGCATTTGCCAATGTCGTGGAGCCGACCCACGGCAATTCCGAATGGCGCTGAACCAAACGCGCCGCTGTTGATCGACGCCAGCGCCCCGACCTCCGCCAAATGGTCGGCCAGAATCTCCCAGCTTTGGCAGCTATTGTCGCCCGGCACCGAATGCGCATAAATGGTCATTACGTTGGCGCACCATAAAAAGCTTGTCTTGCCAAGATTTTCCGGATGTCTCTGCCCCCGCTTCCTACGCTTTTGTGAGGGAAGCGTAACAATCCGACAGTTTTATGAGCGAGCGTCCGCTCTTGCAGGCTTGGCATCCGAAATCGGGCTGGCGGCTCACCACCATTAATGAGTGGACTGTGGTTCGGAACGGAGCGTTGGTTACGTCGTGAGTCGCGGGGCTGCCCCCTGCGGTAAGCGGCCCCGGACCCACCGATCCCCGGGGCTTCGGCTCGTGGGAAGCACGGCATGATGGTGTGCCGGCTCCCATGGAGACCGACCATGACGACGACTATCGACACTGTGACCGCCCCCGCCAGGCCCGCTCGCGTGCGCCGCGTTACGGCAAGCGCCAACGCCCCGCCGTCAATTGCTAAACCGACCAGCAAGTCCGACAATGTCCTCAAGCTGTTGCTTCGCACGAAGGGTGCCACCCCGGTCGAACTGATCGCGGCAACCGGCTGGCAGCCGCACAGCATGCGGGCGTTCTTGTCGGGGCTGCGCAAGAAGGGTCGGACCATCGTCCGCGAGGAGCGCAAGGGTGGCGGCTACGCCTATCGGATCGTCGGCACGCCGGGGGCTGAGCCTCGGGCGATGACGACCAGCGCGTCCGCCCTCGATCGGACATCAGGCATTTATCCAGATGGCCGTTCCAGCCCGCGTACGCAGAATGGCGCGGCACCGGCGGCGGACGCCTGACGTGGCACAAGGTAACGATCTTGCTGCGCTGGCGACGATGTCGCCGGCGCAGTTGCGTGCCGAGTGGCGGCGGGTGTTCCGCGCGTCGCCACCGGCGCTGACCCCCGACCTGCTCCGGCGCGGCATCGCCTACCGTGTGCAGGAGCGGGTCCACGGTGGCCTGACGCCAGCGACCGTCCGCACGCTCCGGCGCGCGGCGGCAGCCGGGAATTCGGCTGACCCTGGTCGCGACGAGGTGGTGCTCAAGCCGGGGACGCGGCTTGTCCGCAGCTGGCGCGGTACGACCTATTCGGTACTGGCCGACGCCGACGGCTTCGTGATGGCCGGCGAGCGCTATGGCTCGCTCAGTCAGGTCGCCGCGACGATCACCGGGGCGCACTGGTCCGGACCACGGTTCTTCGGCGTCCGCGCCGGCGCGCGGACCGTTGGCGCCGCCGCGACCTCGGCGGCAGCGACGATGCGGCGGCGGCACGACGAGCTGACGGCCAGCACCCATGGCTGAGGCAACATCGCCGCGCGGGTCGGCACCGTCACGCTCCGCCCAAGTCGTCCGCTGTGCGATCTACACCCGCAAGTCGACCGAGGAGGGGCTCGAGCAGGTGTTCAACAGCTTGGACGCCCAGCGCGAGGCGTGCGCCGCGTACATCGCCAGCCAGAAGCATGAAGGCTGGGTGCTGAGCCCCGAGCTCTACGACGACGGCGGGTTCTCGGGCGGCAACATGAACCGACCGGGCCTGGTCCAGCTGATGGCCGAGGTGAAGGCAGGACGCATCAACGTCATCGTCGTCTACAAGGTCGACCGCCTGACGCGCGCGCTGTCCGACTTCGCCAAGATCGTCGAGGTGCTCGATGCACAGGGGGCGAGCTTCGTCAGCGTCACCCAGTCGTTCAACACCACGACGAGCATGGGCCGACTGACGCTGAACGTCCTGCTCAGCTTTGCCCAGTTCGAGCGCGAGGTCACCGGCGAGCGCATCCGCGACAAGATCGCGGCGTCGAAGAAGAAGGGGATGTGGATGGGCGGGCCGGTGCCGCTCGGCTACGACGTGCGTGACAGGAAGCTGGTGGTCAATGACGCCGAGGCCGCGACCGTGCGCCGGATATTCGAGCGCAACGTTGCGCTTGGTTCGGTGACATCGACGGTCGATGCACTGGCGCGCGAGGGGATCGTCACCAAGGTCAGTACAACCAAGGAGGGCGGCGTGCGCGGCGGCAACGCCTTCACCCGCGGCAGTCTCGCCCATCTGCTCGGCAACCGGGTCTATCGCGGCGAGATACGGCACAAGCTCGCGCACTACCCGGGCGAACACACCGCCATCATTCCGAGTGATCTGTGGGAGCGAGCCGAGGCGCAGCTCGCCGATCGCCGCGCCGATCGTCGTTCGCCGCGCAACCTGCGGCACGGCAATCTGCTCGGCGGGCTGCTCTACGATGGCCTCGGCCGGCCGATGCGGACCTGCTCGGCGGGAAAGGCCGGCCGCACATACCACTATTACGCCACCTGCGCCGATACTGCCTCACGTGATAAAGGCGCTGTCTGGCGGATGCCGGCGCGCGATCTCGAGAAGATGGTCATCGGCGAGATCCAGGAACTGCTCAGTGATGCCGGGCGTGTCCACGCCGCCGTCGCTGCACTCGACCTCGATGGCAATGGACTGACGGCGATTCTTGGCAACGCGCGAGCCTGCGCGAACGATACCGACCCGTCCGCGTGTCGCGGCCTGATCGAGCGCATCGAGGTGCACAACGATCGGGTCGATATCCAGATCGCCATCGGCCGTCTCCATCCAGCGATGCTCGGCTCGCCGGCATCGATCGCGCCCTATCTGCTGTCGCTGCCGATCGTGCGGCTGCGGCGCGGCAAGGAGGTTCGCCTGCTCATCCCCGGTGCCGATGGCGGCCTGCAGGCCAGCCCTGACCCGGCGCTGATCAAGTTGCTGGCTGGTGCGTTTGCCGCACGCGATGCGGTCGCTGCCGCAGCCTGCAATCGGGCGCTTGGCGATGTCGCGAAGAGCCAAGGCTACTCGCTCGAATACTTCGCGCTGCTGCTGCGCCTGTCGATGCTCGCGCCCGACATCGTCGCGGCGATCCATGATGGCCGCCAGCCGCCGTCGCTCAACCGCCAGCGCCTGGCGCGCACGACCAGCCTGCCGATCGAGTGGTCGGCGCAGCGGGCCGCGCTCGGGTTCGCTTGATCAAGCATCTCTGCTTGGTGCCGGATCTCGCCCAAGCATCGCATCAAAGCAGCATCGCATCTCCCGACCGCCAAAAGCAGCGCGGGAGAAATCGCGTGTTGTTCGCGCTGCGAAACCTCGCTGTATCGTCTCTGCGCGACACCAGCGATGCAGGCGTAACCTCCAAGCCACCGAGAATGCGGGCAGAAAATCGCATGCCACAGAGACATGGCGTACTGCCGTCGGCATAAGGACTGGCTGGTGCCCGGGGGCGGATTTGAACCACCGACACGGGGATTTTCAATCCCCTGCTCTACCCCTGAGCTACCCGGGCGCTTCGCCAAGCGAGGGGCGGATTTAGTCGTGCTCGCGGTCGTTGTCCAGCGCTTCCCCGGGAATTGCGTGACGTTCGTCGAGCCAGTCGAGCAGGTCGCGGTCTTTGCACCCCGCCGAGCAGAATGGCGCGAAGGATGCGGACTGCGGCTTGCCGCAGCGGACACAGGCGAGCGGGGCGGGTTCAGAGCGCGACATGCCCCGACGTAGTTGCCGAGGCGTCGACTCGCAAGGCGACGGTTCCGCCGACCCGCCGGGCGAGTTCGGCGACAATATCCGGGCGCGCGTCGAGCCACGCGATCACCGCCGGGCCAGCGACGAGCGTGCATCGGCCCGGTGCGCCGCGTTCCGCCTGGCGCAGCAGCCGCAGCGCCGCCGTCGCGGCCGGGTCCGCGCGCAAGACTTCGATCAATGACGCGCGGAGACGTGGCCGGACGATCTGGGCGAAGCCGAAGCCGTTGACCGCGGTCCGCTCGAACGGCGGCGGCAGTGCCACGTCGAGCCGAGCACCGATCGCGGTTCGTGTCGACTTGTCGGCGACCGTCGGGAAGTCGATGCCGATCGAGCCGGTGATATCAAATCGGCGGATCGCAGCGCCGGCGGCATCGGCGGCAGCGAGGGCGAGTTCGACCGGGGGCGATGCACCGTCGACATCGGTCACCGTCATCGCCGGGGTCGGGCTGATCGTCAACGACCCGCCGGGGAAGGGGACGTGACCGCTCAGCGCCGTCTCGACGACCTCGCTCCACCCTGCTGCCTCGAACAGGTCGAGACCATGCCGGGCCGCCTCACGCACGACCAGCCCGCGACCGCGCAAACGTTCGGCCAGCGACGGCCCCGAGCCGACCGCGGCGGTTGTGGCTACAACCTTTGCCAGCCGGACCCGGCCGGCCTCGGCGAGCGCCTCGCGGACCACCTCGACGCGCAGCGTCACACCCTCGGTCAGCGCCCGCGGCAGCGGTTCGAGCACCGCCTCGACCCCGCCGACGCCGACGATGCCGCGGACGCCGGGAACGAGGATCGTCGCCAGCCGGACTTCGCGGACATCCCCCGCGCGCCAGCCGCCGTCGCGCTCGATATGCGCTTCGACGATACCGCCATCGGCGTCGAGCACCACCGCGCGGGTTTCGCCGATACCGAATTCGATCAGCGTTTCAGACATTTGTAGTGATTCCAGCGGCGGCGAGCAGGGCGCGTGTTTCGTACAACGGCAATCCGACGACCCCCGACCATGATCCAGCAAAGGCGCGGATGAGCGCGGCGGCGCTGCCCTGGATCGCATAGCCACCCGCCTTGCCGCGCCACTCGCCGCCGTCGATGTAGGCGTCGATCTCACGCGGGGTCAGGCGCTTGAAGGTCACTTCCGATGCGGCGGCGCGGCTCCGCACGGCTCCAGCAGGGTCGATGACCGTGACCGCGGTGATCACACGGTGGCGGCGTCCCGAGATCAGGCCGAGGCAGTTTCGCGCCTCGGCTTCGATCTCGGCCTTGATCAGGATGCGCCGCCCGACGACGACGACAGTGTCGGCGGCGAGGATCACCGCTCCGGGGTGCCGCGCGACGACCGCAGCCGCCTTCGCCGCCGCCAACCGCGCTGCATGCAGAGCCGGAAGTTCGCGCTTTCCCGGCGTCTCGTCGAGGTCGGCGGCGTCGACTTCATCGGGGACGATCCCGATCTGTGCGAGCAGCGCCAACCGGCGCGGGCTCGCTGACGCAAGGATCAGCCGAGCCATTCGACCGTCGCGCCATGCGGATGCCCGTACGCCAGCAGCCGGTCTTCGCCGTCCGGCCACATCGTCAGCCGCAGCGTCGGACGGGGTGCATTAGGCTGCGCGAACTCGCAGCGCAGCCATGCGAGCGGGCTAATCGTGGTCGCAGCCGCCGCGAGCCTTGTCAAGTGCGCGGTGACCCGGGATTGGGTGTGGCGCGGGAAGTACTGCCACGCGATGCTGTGGTAGACGACCGTCGCGGTCCCGGGCCGCAGCGCAACGTGCTGCTCGACCCACGGCGCGGCATCGCCCGCGTCGAGCATCGCCTGGTCATCGGCGAATGCCGCCATCGCCGCAGTCAGCCGCTCGATTCGCTCCGTCTGGTCGGGCCAGACATAAGCGAGAAGCCGTGCCCGGCCTGCTGGATCGCGGACGTCAACAGGGGCAAGATCGACACCGCGGCGCTCGACGACCGTCACGGGTGCAAAAGGCGGCAGTGGCCCCTGCCAAGTAGGTGTCAGCGTCAGTGGCGCTTGTTCCGAACCGCTGGTCTGGCCTGCGAAATCATAGCGATAGCGGTCCATCCGCAGGTTTAGCCCGGCGCTGGCACCGAGTTCAAACAGCCGTAGCGGGAGGCCGGTCGCGGCGGCGATGACCATCATGCCCGGCATCAGCATCCCCGAGCGGGCGACCTCGTTGGTCTGCGGCGCCGAGTCGAGCCACGGCAGCAGCCGTGGGTCGGCGAGCGTCGCGTGCAACTGCGCCGCAAGCGCCGCCGGATTAGGCATCGGGTTTGGCGGGTACAACGCCGCGAGCGCAGGAGCCTCGCCGCCGCGGACCATCGCGTTCAGGCCGCCAAGCAGCCGGAGGGCAAGCGCATCGGCGTGCGGGTTGCCGGCCCAGCCGAGGACGCGCCGGCCGACCTCGGTCGTCTCGTCGATGATCGCGCCCAAAGTCTCGCACAACACCACCGTAAACGGCGCATCGAGGCGGCGCGCCCAGTCGGCCTGGTCGGCGAAGGCTTGGCGGATCGCTGCGGTCATCGGGCTGCTGTGACAGCGCCGCGCTGGACGCGCAACGGTCGCATCGGTATCGGGCGACATGGCCGACGAACTGATCATCGCATTGCCGAAGGGCCGCATCCTCAAGGAAGCGCTGCCGGTGCTCGCGCGTGCCGGGATCATCCCCGAGGCGGCGTTCACCGACGAGGACAGCCGCGCGCTCAAATTCTCGACCAATCTCAATGGTGTAGCGCTGATCCGGGTGCGCGCGTTCGACGTCGCCACCTTCGTCGCGTTCGGCGCGGCGCAGCTTGGCATCGCCGGAAACGACGTGCTGATGGAGTTCGATTTCTCCGAAATCTACGCGCCGGTTGATCTCGGCATCGGCCGGTGCCGCCTGTCGGTCGCCGAACCCGCCGAGCAAGCCGCCGGCGACGACCCGCGGACGTGGAGCCATGTCCGCGTCGCGACCAAATATCCGAACGTCACCCGCGCCCATTTTGCCCGCCGCGGGGTCCAGGCCGAGTGCGTAAAACTCAATGGTGCCATGGAGTTGGCCCCGATGCTCGGGCTGTGCAGCCGGATCGTCGACCTCGTCTCGACCGGGCGGACGCTCGCCGAAAACGGGCTCGTCGAGGTCGAGACGATCGCCGAGGTGTCGTCGCGGCTGATCGTCAATCGCGCTGCGTTTAAGACCCGTGCGGCGCAGGTCGTGCCGTGGGTCGAGCGCTTCCGCGCCGCTGCGGAGGTCGCCGATGCCGTTGCGGCTTGATGCCTCTGGTCCCGGCTTCGCACACGATTTCAAGGCCTTGGTCGACGCGCGTCGCGAGAGCGATGCCGGTGTTTCGTCCGACGTCGCGGCGATCATCGCCGATGTCCGTGCAAGGGGCGATGTCGCTGTTACCGAGCTGACGGCCAAGTTCGACCGGATCGACCTTGATGAAGTTGGCTTCGAGGTATCTGCCGAGGAGATCGCGGCGGCGCGGGCGGGCATCGCTCCCGATGTGCTGGCGGCGCTCGAACTGGCGGCGGAGCGCATCCGGGCGTTCCATGCGGCGCAGCGGCCGGGCGACCTCGATACGACAGATTCCGCTGGGATTCGATTGGGTTACCGCTGGTCGGCGGTGGCGGCGGCGGGGCTTTATGTCCCCGGCGGGATGGCGAGCTATCCGTCGTCGGTGCTGATGAACGCGATTCCCGCGAAGGTTGCTGGCGTCGAGCGGGTAGTGATGGTGACGCCGACCCCCGGCGGGCGGCTCAATCCGCTGGTGCTGGCCGCCGCCGAGCTTGCCGGGGTCGACCAGATCTACCGCATCGGCGGCGCGCAGGCGATCGCGGCTCTCGCCTATGGTACTGAGATGATTGACAAAGTCGACAAGATCGTCGGCCCCGGCAACGCCTGGGTGGCCGAGGCGAAGCGGCAGGTGTTCGGGGTTGTCGGGATCGACATGGTGGCTGGTCCTTCCGAGGTTGTGGTGATTTCGGACGATAAATCGGATCCTGAATGGGTCGCTGCCGATCTTCTCGCGCAGGCCGAGCATGATGCCGTTGCGCAGTCGATCCTGATCACCGATTCGGAGGCGTTCGGCGATGCGGTGGTGGCGGCGGTCGAGCGGCAACTGCCTGATCTTGCAACACAATCGTCGGCGCGGGCGAGCTGGGAGGCGTATGGCACGATCATCGTCGTGCCCGATTTCGACGCCGCGATTCCGCTGATCGATGCCTTGGCGGCGGAGCATCTGCAGATCATGCTCGATGAACCGGATGCGCTATTTCAACGGGTTAGCCATGCCGGGTCGGTGTTCCTCGGGCGGCATACGCCAGAAGCTGTCGGGGATTATGTCGCCGGGCCCAACCACGTCTTGCCGACGGGGCGAAGGGCGAGGTTTTCCAGTGGCTTATCGGTCACCGACTTCATGAAGCGGACGACTTTCCTTGGCTGCGACGCCGCCGGACTCGCCGCGATCGGGCCAGCGGCGGTAACCCTGGCGACCGCCGAGGGCCTCCCCGCGCACGCCAATTCGGTTCGTTTGCGCCTCGGCTAAGCGCGCACCTCCACGCGCACATCGTTCCGCACAGGCCCACACCCCGGACGCCCCCCGGAGGCTCACCCCGCCGAGGCAAATTCGGCCGGTTCCTCGGGTTCGGGCAGCGGCGGCACCCCGGAAAGCCGCGCGCCGATGCCCAATGCCGCTACCCCGAGCACGCCGCAAAACCCCGCGACCCCCGGCCAGCCGGCCCAGCTCCACGCCACCCCGCCGGCCGAGCCGAGGACGCTCGACCCGAGGTAATAGAAGAACAGGTACAGCGCCGCCGCCTGCGCCCGGTCGCCGCGGGCGCGGCGTCCGACCCAGCTCGACGCGATCGAATGCGCGCCGAAAAAGCCCGCGGTGACGACGGCGATCCCTAAAATGACGAGCGGCAGCGGCGTCGCGGCGGTCAGCGCGACCCCGGCGATCAGCGCGACGACGGGCATCCAGAATATTTTCCGCCGTCCGCGCCGCCCGGCGATGCCGCCGACCCAGGTCGAGCTCAGCGAGCCGACGATATACAGCAGGAACACCGCGCCGACCGCGCTGTCGCTGAGGTGGTACGGCGCCCCGCGCAGGCGGAACCCGACGTAGTTATAGACGGTGACGAACACCCCCATCAGGACGAAGGCGGCGGCGTAGAGCCACGGCAGCGCGGCGTCGGCGAAGATCCGGCGGACCCCGGCGGTCCACGACGCGCGGCTCGGGCGGCGCGCGACGAAGCCGGTCGACCGCGGCACCAGCACGGCAAAGGCGATCGCGGCGACGATCCCGGTTGCGCCGGTCGCGGCGATCGCGACGCGCCAGCCGAAGTGCTGCGTCACCACCGCGACGCCCAATCGCCCGGCCATCCCGCCGATCGCCGACCCGGCGATATACAGCCCCATCGCCGGGCCGATCGCGGCGGCGTCGACCTCGTCGGCGATATACGCCATCGCCACCGCGGGGATGCCGGCGAGCGCGATCCCGGTCAAAAGCCGCATGACGAGAAGCAGGTGCCACCCCGGCGCCGCCGCCGTCAGCGCGGTCAGCCCCGCCGCCACCGCCAGCGCCCCGATCATCACCGGCCGATGCCCGACCCG
>NZ_JANYGL010000074.1 GCF_025362435.1 Polymorphobacter sp. | reverse complement strand
AGCGTAACCTACCCGCCGCCGATGTTCGACTGGGACGCGATCCCGCTGGCATATCCGGTCGACACGCGCGACTTGCCGGTGGCGTGGGACAGCCTCGAACACGGCCAGGCGGTCAACGTCGGCAATCCGCACATCGTCTTCTTCGTCGCCGACGCGCACGCGGTGCCGCTCGCCGAGCTTGGCCCGCTGATCGAGCACGACGCGCTGTTCCCTGAGCGCGTCAACGTCGGCGTCGCCCACATCGTCGACCGCGGCCACATCGTGCTGCGGGTGTGGGAGCGCGGCGCCGGATTGACGCTGGCGTGCGGGACGGGTGCCGTCGCGTGTGCGGTCGCGGCGATGCGGCGTGGGCTGGTCGATCCGCGGGTGACGGTGACGCTTCCGGGCGGCGATCTCGAGGTCGAATGGCACGGCGGGACGGTGACGCTGGCGGGCCCGGCGGTGACGAGCTTTACCGGGACGATCGACCTGTGAGCGTGGTCAATTTCGGCTGCCGCCTCAACGCCGCCGAGGCCGAACATATCGAAGGCATCGCCGGGGCCGACGTCATCGTCTTCAACACCTGTGCCGTAACCGCCGAAGCTGTGCGACAGGCGCGGCAGGCGATCCGCCGCGCCGCCCGCGCGCAGCCCCAAGCACGGATCGTCGTCACCGGCTGCGCCGCGCAGATAGACCCGGCGGGGTTTGCGGCGATGCCCGAGGTGGCGCGGGTGCTGGGGAATATCGAGAAGCTGGAGGGGGAGGGCTACACGTTCGCCCTCCCCTCCCCCTCGGGGGAGGGGCGAGAGACGGCGCTCTTGCGTCGGCCCGGGGGTGGGGCAGTCCCGCCTCGCGCAGTTTATAGCGACACCGACGATGGGGCGGAGACTTACCCGGGCGATGAGCTTGGGGCGACCGCCCCACCCCCCGCCCCTCCCCCGAAGGGGAGGGGAGTAGGAAGCGAGGGGAAGGTGCGCGTTGGCGATATCATGCTCGCCACCACCATCGCCTGGCGCCCCGCGACCAGCTTCGCCCACCACACCCGCGCCTTCGTCGAGATCCAGACCGGCTGCGACCATCGCTGCACCTTCTGCGTCATCCCGTTCGGGCGCGGCAATTCGCGCTCGCTGCCGGCCGCGACGATCGTCGACCAGATCGCCCGGCTCGTCGACGGCGGCGTCAACGAGGTCGTGCTGACAGGGGTCGACATCACCTCGTTCGGGCCTGAACCTCTCGGCGTCCTCGTCCAGCGCATCCTCCGCGAGGTCCCAGCCCTGCCCCGCCTGCGCCTGTCGTCGATCGACTCGATCGAGGTCGACGACGCGCTCGTCGAGGCCGCCGCCGACCCGCGCCTGATGCCGCAATTCCATCTCTCGCTCCAGGCGGGCGACGACCTGATCCTCAAGCGGATGAAGCGCCGCCACAGCCGCGACCAGGCCATCGCGATCTGCGACCGCCTCCGCGCCGCCCGCCCCGGCATTGCCTTCGGCGCCGACTTCATCACCGGCTTCCCGACCGAGACCGAGGCGATGTTCGAGGCGACGCTCGCGCTGGTCGACGAGTGCGGGCTGAGCCAGCTCCACGTCTTCCCCTTCTCGCCCCGCCCCGGCACCCCCGCCGCGCGGATGCCGCAGGTCGCCGCCGGGGTCGCGCGCGACCGCGCCGCCCGCCTCCGCGCGCTCGGCGACCTGCGCCGGTCGGCGGCAATGGCAGCGGAGATCGGCCGCCCGCAGCGCATCCTCGTCGAGCGCGACGGCGTCAGCGGCCACAGCGAGACCTTCCTCCCCGTGCGCCTCGCCACCCCCGCCGCGCGCGGCAGCATCGCCCGTGTCACCGCGTTGAGCGTGACCGGCGGCAAACTGGATTGCGGATGACCGAAAAAACAAGCTGGCTCTCCCGCCTCACCGCCGGGCTCTCGCGGTCGTCGGACAAGCTCGGCGGCAATCTGTCGGGGCTGTTCGGCGCGGTGCCGTTCGGCACGACGACGCTCGACCCGGCGCGGCTCGAGGCGATCGAGGAAGCCCTGATCGCCTCCGATCTCGGCCCGGCGCTCGCGGCGCGCATCGTCGCCGAACTCGGCTCAGGGCAATACGCCCGAGGGATCGACGAGGCGGGCGTCCGCGCGGTCGTCGCCGCTGAGATCGCCAAGGTCCTCGCACCCGTCGCCAAGCCACTGGAAGTCATCGCCTTCCCGCGCCCGCAGGTCGTCCTCGTCGTCGGCGTCAACGGCTCGGGCAAGACGACGACGATCGCCAAGCTCGCGCATCTGTTTGCCGAGCAGGATTATTCGGTCATGCTCGCCGCGGGCGACACCTTCCGCGCCGCAGCGATCGCGCAGCTCAAGATCTGGGGCGCGCGCGCCGGGGTGCCGGTCATCTCGGGCGAGCAGGGCGCCGACGCCGCGGGGCTGGCGTTCACCGCGCTCGACGCTGCCCGCGCCGCCGGGTCCGACGTCCTGATCATCGACACCGCTGGTCGGCTGCAGAACAAGAGCGGGCTGATGGACGAGCTCGCCAAGATCAAGCGCGTCCTGCGCAAGTCGATGCCCGCCGCGCCGCACGACGTCGTCCTCGTCCTCGACGCGACGACCGGGCAGAACGCATTGAACCAGATCGAGGTGTTCCGCGAGGTCGCCGGGGTCACCGGGCTGGTCATGACCAAGCTCGACGGCACCGCGCGCGGCGGCGTCCTCGTCGCCGCCGCCGAGCGCTTCGGCCTGCCGATTCACGCCGTCGGGGTCGGCGAAGGGATCGACGACCTTCGCCCGTTCGACGCGTCGGTCTTCGCCGCGGCGCTCGCGGGGGCCGACCCGCGATCCCGCACGCCCAAGGGCTGAACCCGTCACGCTGCGTTAAGACCGGCAAGCCGAGCGTAAGCGGCCCTGAGGAAACCGACCGATGATCCGCCACCTGACGCTCGCCGCCGTGATCTTCGCCGCCGCGGTCCCGGCCTATGCCGAGGACGGCGCGCGCAATTCGCCGCCGCCGCGCAAGGTCGTCCAGGTCGACGTCTTCGGCACCGACCCGTGCCCCAAAGGCCCCGGAGACGAGATCGTCGTCTGCGCTCGCCTCCCCGAATCCGAACGCTACCGCATCCCCAAGCCGCTCCGTCAGCAGAAGGTCGCTCGCAAGGAACAGTCGTGGGTCGCGCGGACCCGTGACATCGAGGAGACCGGCCGGGCGCAGCGCCCGAACAGCTGCTCGGCGGTCGGCACCGGCGGCCAGACCGGATGCTGGGAGCAGTTCATGCGCGATTCCGCCGCGCAGAAGGCGGCCGACGCGGCGGGCAGCACGGTGCCGTAAGGAGCCCGGCACTCGTCCATGGCCGTCAGCGGGGGCAGCAGTCTGGCTCCATCGACGCCCCCGACACAGGAACGTCGACCCCGCGTAACCGTTCGCCGCGGATGAATACTCAGCCCGATCAGGAAGATGACACCACCAGCCTGACGCCCGAGGAGAACAAGGCGGTCGCCGAACGGCGTTCCGGCTCGGCCAAGGTGGTCCATGAAGTCATCCGCATCCAGGGCGACGACGAACTCAACCGCCCGGCCCTTTCGCTGCTGTGTTCGGGCTTCGCCGCCGGAGTCGGGATCTCTGCATCGCTCCTCACCGAGGCGTTCCTCCACCAGCGCCTGCCCGACGCCTCGTGGACGCCGCTGGTGACCTCGTTCGGCTATTGCGTCGGCTTCGTCATCGTCATCCTCGGCAACCTCCAGCTGTTCACCGAGAACACGATCACCGTCGTCCTGCCGGTTGCGGTCAAGCCGAGCCTCGGCAACTTCGGGCGGCTCGGGCGGCTGTGGGGGCTGGCGATCGTCGCCAACCTCGCAGGCACGCTGCTCGTCGCGGCGATGCTGGCGCACAAGATGATCGTCTCGCCCGAACAGCTCGATGCCGCCGTCGTGGTGTCGGCGCGGCTGCTCGACAACGACGCGCTGACGACACTGCTGCGCGGCATCCCCGCCGGCTTCCTCGTCGCTTCGATCGCATGGATCCTGCCCAACGCCCGCGGCAGCGAGTTCTGGGTCGTCGTCATGATCACCTACGTCATCGCCATCGGCGGCTTCAGCCACGTCGTCGCCGGATCAGCCGAGGCATGGCTGCTGTGGCTGACCGGCAAGGCGTCGCTCGGCTGGGCGCTGGGCGGCTTCATCGGCCCGGCACTCGCCGGCAACATCATCGGCGGAACGGGGCTGTTCGCGGTCCTCGCCCACGGACAGGTCCGCGACGAGATCAACACCGACTAGCCGATCGCGACGATCTCGACCTCGGCGCCCGCGACCATCGCGGCATCCCCCACGCTCTTGCCGAGCAATGCCCGCGCCGCTGGGGCGATGTACGCGATGCGGCCGGCGGCGGGGTCGGCTTCGTCCTCGCCGGTGATGCGATACGTCGCGGTGGTGCCGTCGGTGCGTTCGAAGGTGACGGTGCAGCCGAAGCGGACCTGGTCGCAGTCGGCGGCCTCGATGAGCTGCGCGCTCGCGCGGCGGCTGCTCCAGTAGCGCAGGTCGCGGGTGGCGCGGGCCATCGCGGTGCGGTCGGCGGATATCCCGCCCCCGGCCTGCGCCGCGTCGTAAGCGGTGCGGGCGGTCGCGAGTTCGGCGTCGAGCTGCGCCAGTCCCGATGCGGTGACAAGGTTCGGGTGGGTCGAGATCGGACGGTCGGGGAGGTCGGCGGCGACCGCCTCGGCATCGCCCTCCTTGGTGAAGGCAACGCTCATGGCACGAGGATCTGGCGAATGGCGCGACCGCTGGCGAGTTCGTCGAGCGCGGCGTTGATCCCGTCCAAGGGCGACACGGACGTCAGCAGTCGCTCGACCGGCAGGCGTCCGGCCTTCCACAAAGCGATGTAGCGCGGGATGTCGCGGCTCGGAATCGCCGAGCCCATGTAGCTGCCCATCAAGGTCTTGCCGTCGCCGACCAGCGACACCGCCGGAATGCTGAGCAACTCCGCAGGGTTGGGCAAGCCGACGGTGACGGTGCGGCCGCCGCGCCGGGTGACCTTGTACGCCTCGGCGAGGACCACCGCCTTGCCGACGGTCTCGATCGCGACGTCGGCGCCGCGCCCAGTCAGCGCCTTGACCGTTGCCGCGGCTTCGTCGGGTGTGACTGCCGCTGCTGCACCGAGTTCGAGCGCGAGAAGTCGTTTCGATTCAACCGGATCGACCGCGATGACCGGCTGCGCGCCGCTGGCGAGGGCGCCGAGCAGCGCCGCGAGGCCGACCCCGCCGAGGCCGTAGACGACGACGCTCTCGCCCGGGCGGACCTTTGCCGAATTGACCGCCGCGCCGACCCCGGTCAGCACTGCGCAGCCGAAAAGCGCAGCGATTTCAGGAGGTATGTCGCGGTCGACCTTGACCGCCGAGCGCTCGTCGACAACCGCGTGGGTAGCGAACGCCGAGACGCCGAGGTGGTGGAAGACGTCGGCGCCGTGGTCGTGGAGCCGGTGCCCGCCGGTCAGCATCACCCCCGCGCCGTTCGCCGCGGCGGCGGGCGCACATAGATAGCCCTCGCCCGCGCCGCAGTCCGCACATCGACCACACGCCGGAAGGAACGACAGCACGACCCGGTCGCCCACTGCGAAGGCGCTGTCGGCCGATCCCGTGGCTTCGACGATCCCCGTCGCTTCATGCCCGAGCGCCATCGGCGTCGGGCGAACGCGGTCGCCGTTGACTACCGACAGGTCGGAATGACAGAGGCCCGCGGCGTCGATCCGCAGCAGCAACTCACCCGGGCGCGGCGGGGCAAGGTCGAGCTCGACAAGGCGCAGCGGGCGGCTCGCGGCGTATGGCGGGGCGGCACCGATGTGGTCGAGAACGGCAGCGGTGATCTTCATGCGCTGGTGCCGTTCCCGGCGACGCTGCGGGCGACCTGGAGTTCGTTGATCATCGCCCATCCTAGCGGGAGATCGCCGCGATTTGAAATCGGCATGTTGAAGCACGCGCGCCGTCCCCGCCGTGACAACGCCCGCCGGTGTGGCTATCGCAGCGCCAGCCGCCGCGGCGACGCGGCCGGGTGCGGGGGTTGAGCGAATGCCTGTGGCACGATGCAGTTGCGGCGGATTGACCGCCACCGTCGACGCGTATTCGCCGGTCGTGGCGGCGTGCCACTGCACCGCATGCCAGTGGCGGTCGGGCTCGCCGTTCGGCGTTGCCGCCTACTTCCCGGTCGAGGCGGTGACGATCACTGGCGAACGCCGCGAATGAACCCGGCCCACGGCGAGCGGATCGACCGCGACGACGAGCTTCTGTCCGACCTGCGGCGGCACCATCGCCCTCGCACTCGGGCGGCGTCCCGAGCTGATCGGTATCCCCGTCGGCACCTTTGCAGATCCCGCCTTCCCGGCGCCGCTGCGATCGGTGTGGGAAGAGAACAAGCACGACTGGGTCGGAGTCACCGCACCCCAGCATTTTCCGCAGGGGTCGACCTGATGCGCCTCGTCGTCCTGATCTTCGCGCTCGCCGCGTCGATCCCGGCCGCCGCCCGGTCGCCGAGCATCCCCGTCGCCGATGCTCCCGAACTCGCCGCGCTCGGGCCGTCGGCAGTCGGGCTCAAGCACATCACGGTGACGACGCCCAGCGGGCGCAGCCTCGAGATCATGCTGTGGTATCCGGCGACCGCGGCCCCGGGCGCGAAGCCCGAGACCTATGCGCGAACGCTGACCCCCGACGGCTTCCCGCCGCTCCGCGTGACGACCGAGGGCGTTGCGATCGCCAACGCACCGCCCAAGCCGGGGCGGCTGCCGCTCGTCATCATCAGCCACGGCTTCGGCGGCTGGGCGGGCGGGATGACGTACCTCGCCGAGAACCTCGCGTCGAAGAACTACATCGTCGCGGCGATCGACCATGCCGACGGCCAGGGCGGCAAGGACGGGGGCGGCGCGGCGGGACGGCTGCAGCGCGTCGCGGGGACGATCATCAACCGAGCGCGTGACCAGGAGGCAGTGCTATCCGCCCTCGCCGCCCGCGCCGCCGACCCGAGGGACGCGATCGGCAAGCGCATCGACGCCAGCAACATCGCCGTCATCGGCTACTCGATGGGCGGCTTCGGCGTGCTGGCGACCGCGGGCGCGGCGTACGACAAGACTGCGCCGACCGTCGTCCCGCTCGGCGGGCGGCTCGACGACCAGACCGTTCGCGTCGTCGACCCGCGCCTGAAGGCGATCGTCGCGATCGCGCCATGGGGCGGCCAGCCGGCGTATCGCTCATGGACCGCCGACAGCGTCGCCGCGATCAAGGTGCCGTCTCTGTTCATCGCCGGGGACCACGACGACGTGGCGCAATATGCCGACGGCATCCGCTGGCTGTACGACCACGCGACGAGCTCGAACCGCTGGCTGCTGGTCTACCGCGAGGCGCACCACAACACCGGCGGCAACCCGCCGATGCCCGAGACGCTCGACCGCCCCGACATGGCCGAAAGCTTCGCCGAGCCGGTGTGGCGGTCGGAGCGGATCACCGCGATCAACCAGCATTTCGTCACCGCCTTCCTCGACCGCTTCCTCAAGGGCGACGCCGCGCACGGGCGCTACCTCGACGTGCCGACGGTTGACGGCGACGCCGCGACATGGCCCGACGCTCCGCGCGGCTTTGCCGGACCGGCGCAGACAACCTATTGGCCCGGCTTCCAGCGCCGCTGGCTGCTCGGCCTCGAACTCCACCACGACGCGGCGAAGTGACGGCGGGAACCACCACCGCCGACCAGCGCCGGACTTTCCACACCCTCGACGGGCTGCGCGGGGTCGCGGCGCTCGCGGTGGTGTTCCGGCATATCCCCGAGAACGCCATCGGCAACTGGACGCCGGAGAGCTATCTCGCGGTCGATCTGTTCTTCCTTCTCAGCGGCTTCGTCCTCGCTCACGCCTATGAGGCGCGGCTGGCGAGGGGGATGACGATCGTCGATTTCTGCGCCGCGCGGCTGATCCGGCTCTATCCGCTCTACATCCTCGCGAGCCTGATCACGCTGCTGATCGTCTTCGTGCCGGCGATGCCCGGCCATTACCATCCGCCGGGCCGGTCGTTGCGGACGATCGTGCTGGCGCTGCTGTTCGTGCCGACGATCGACCCGTCGCAGCCCGACACGGCGTTGTTTCCGCTGGTCGGTCCGGCATGGTCGCTGTTCGCCGAGTTGGTGGTCAACCTCGTCTTCGCGGCGATCGTGACGCGGCTCGATCGCTGGCGGCTGGCGCTGCTGCTCGTCGCCGGCGAGGCGATGCTGATCGCGACGGCGTTGTACTTCCAGTCGATCGACGTCGGTTACACCCAGACTAACATTCTCGGCGGCTTCGGCCGGGTTAGCTTCGCCTTCTTCGCGGGCGTCGCGGTAAATCGCCTGTGGAAGGCCGACGCGCTGCCGTGGCTGCGCTTGCCGGCATGGGCGGCGGTGGCGGCGGTGGCGCTGACCTTCCACTGCGTCCCCGACGGGCACGAGACCCTTTACGACGTCGCGATGATCATGGTGGCGTTCCCCGCGCTCGTCCTCGCCAGCGCGCGAAGCCAGCCGGGAAGGTGGCTGGCCCGGCCATTCGCCCTTCTCGGCGGCGCGTCATACGGGATTTACGTTCTGCAGAACCCGATCGACCAGTGGTTCGAGACGCTGGTGCCGTGGGCGCTGGTCCCGACCTACTCCGGAACCGGCACCTTGGGAGCGCTGGCGGTGGCAGCAGCAATCGTCGCGGTCGCGCTGGTGTGCGACCGCACCTACGATCTTCCGCTGCGACGCGCACTGACCCGTAGATGGCGCAACCGGACGATCGCCACTGGCGATCGTCCGGCGCCTGCGTCGCGTGGCGTCAGCGGCAGGTGACGTTGCCGCGATCGACGCCGCGCCCGATCAGGCCGCCGCCGACCGCGCCGAGCACTGCGCCGAGCGTCTTCGATCCGTTCGGGGCGATGACGTTGCCGAGCACGCCGCCACCGAGCGCGCCGATGACGAGCCCGGTCGTGCCGTCGTTACGGCGGCAGTAATAGCGTCCGTCACCACCGCGATAGATGCGGTCGCCCGACCCGAGGCGGCGCTCGGGATAGGCTCCCTGGCGGTAGTAACGCTCGGCGCGATAGTCGCCGTAGCGCGGATCGGGGCGATTATAATCGTACTGCGAATAGGTCCGGTAATCGTTCTGCCGATGGTCGTCGCCCCGGCCGTGTTTGTCCCAGCCGTTATGGCGGCCGTTGTCATGGTGATCACCGCGGTCGCCGCGATCGCCGCCATGGTCGCCTCCGCGGTCGCCATCGTCACCGTGATCCCCGCGATCGTGCTCCTGCGGGTCGGCGAAAGCCGGGACCGTGATCGTCATGCTGCTGGCGATCGCAAGGGTTGCCACGGCCAGAATCATCGTGCGTTGCATCATCGTCTCCGGTTGGTACGGAGGTTTAACAGTTGCGCGGGCGCGATGGTTGCATGTCGCTGGTGTGCGAGAGCACTACCACAGCGCGCCGCGAATGCTTAGATAGGCGCACGAACACGCCCGAGGGGACCTGCGATGGCCAGCGAAGCACCGATCGTCCTGACGCCCCCTGCGCCTGTTGCGCCGGTCGCTCCATCGCGCGCCGGCGGGCTGGTCCCGGTCAGCGACAAGGCGGCGAGCGAGCTCGACGCCCGCGCCGAGGCGTTCGTCACCGACCTCGTCGCATTGGATGCCGCCTCCCCCGAGTTCGGCCGCAAGGTCGATGAGCTGACCGCATTGGGCGCGAAGCAGATCGCCGACGCCGCCGGGCAGACGAACCGCTTCCTTGATCGCCCGGTCCGCGCGATGGACAAGGATTCGGGGATCGGCAGCGACCTGACCGCGCTGCGCCAGACCGTCGAGGACCTCGACCCGTCGAAGCGCGGCAAGCTGACCAGCCGCAAGAAGATTTTCGGGCTGATCCCGTTCGGCGGCGACAAGCTCCGCGACTATTTCGACAGCTACAAGTCGGCGCAGTCGCACATCTCGACGATCCTCGAGCGGTTGAAGGACGGCAAGGACGAGCTTTTGACCGACAATGCCGCGGTCGACGTCGAGCGGGCGAACCTGTGGACGACGATGGGCAAGCTCGAGCAGATGGTCCACGTCTCGAAAACGCTCGACGCCAAGCTCGAGGACAAGGCGAACGAGCTCGACTATACCGATCCGGCGAAGGCCAAGGCGATCCGCGAGAGCGCGTTGTTCTACGTCCGCCAGCGGACCACCGACCTGCTCACCCAGATGGCGGTGTCGGTGCAGGGCTATCTCGCGCTCGACCTCGTCAAGAAGAACAACGTCGAGCTGATCAAGGGCGTCGACCGCGCGTCGACGACGACCGTCGCGGCGCTGCGGACCGCGGTTACCGTCGCGCAGGCGCTGACCGCGCAGAAGCTCGTGCTCGAACAGATCGGCGCGCTCAACACGACGACGGCGAAGATGATCGACGGCACCGGCGAGTTGCTCCGCACCCAGACCGGCGTGATCCACCAGCAGGCCGCGAGCTCGACGATCCCGATCGAGACGCTCCAGCGCGCCTTCCAGAACATCTACGCGACGATGGACGCGATCGACACCTTCAAGGTCCAGGCGCTGGCATCGATGAAGACGACGGTCGACACGCTCGGCGTCGAGGTCGAGAAATCGCGCGGCTATATCGCCCGCTCGGCCGGGCAGGCGCAGCTCGGCAGCCCGGCTGCGGCGGCGCAACTGCCCTCGTCGTTCGCCCCCGTCTGATGGCTCGCACCGTCCGCGACGTCGAGGAAATGATCGAGCGCGCGAGCGGCTATCTCGACAATTTCGCGCTGACCGAGCCGCTCGCGCGCGGCCTGCGCGAGGGCAAGGCCGGACGCGACGCGCGACGGCGGCGAGCTGCGCGCAAGGCGCAGCGCGTCGCGCAAAAGGCGGTGCGGATGGCGCTGACGGTGATCGGCGTGATCGTCGCCACGGTGGTCTGGGGGCTGTTCGTCGGCCCGATCGGCGCGGGCGGGCTGATGGCGATCGTGCTCGCGACGATCTGCATGATCATCGCGCTCGCCAGCTTCCCGCGCGATTCGGCGCCCGAGCCGGTCAAGCTGGCGACCGCCAAGCCCGCCGTCCTGCCGTCGCAGGTCGATGCGTGGCTCGACGCCAAGCGCCGCTCGCTGCCAGCACTCGCCGCGCCGAAGGTCGATGCAATCTCGGCGCAGCTGGCCGCGCTCGGCCCGCAGCTGGCGAGTGTGCCCGCGGGCGACCCGACCGCGCTCGAATTGAACCGCCTGCTCGGCAAGCACCTCCCCGAACTCGTCGACCGCTATGAAAAGGTCGCCCCGGCGCAGCGCAAATCGTCGTCGATTCCCGGCGGTCCGACGATCGAGCGTCAGCTGGTCGATGGGCTGGGGCTGATCGAGGCGGAGCTGGGGCGGGTCAACGACAAGCTTGGCGCCGAGGATCGCGATGCGTTTCTCGTGCAGGGCAAGTTTCTCGAAAACCGCTACGGCAAGGACGGAACCCTGACTTGATCCTCCCCGTCTTCGGGGAGGGGGACCGCGCCCTTCTTGGGGCGTGGTGGAGGGGCAGTGAAACGACCCCACAATCCGAGCCTGTTCGACCGCCCCTCCACCGCAAGAGCGGTCCCCCTCCCCGAAGGCGGGGAGGATCAAGAAAGTCAGAGGGTCCCGTCCTTGCCGTAGCGGTTCTCGAGAAACTTACCCTGCACGAGAAACGCATCGCGATCCTCGGCGCCAAGCTTGTCGTTGACCCGCCCCAGCTCCGCCTCGATCAGCCCCAGCCCATCGACCAGCTGACGCTCGATCGTCGGACCGCCGGG
>NZ_JANYGL010000058.1 GCF_025362435.1 Polymorphobacter sp. | reverse complement strand
CCCGACCGGCGCGTCGTCCGGATCAACGGCGCGGCAGCTCCGATCGCGCGGCTCGGCGAGTGGCTCAGCGTGTTGTGGCTGACCCCGGCGATGGACCGGCTGTTCGTCGATACCGCAAGCGCGAGACGGCGTTTCCTCGACCGCCTCGTCCTCGCGCTCGACCCCGGCCACGGCGGCGAGGTCACGCGCTACGACGCGGCGATGCGGGCGCGGACGCGGCTGCTGACTGGGGAAACCGCACCCGACCCGGTCTGGCTGTCGGGGCTCGAACGCGCGATGGCCGAGCATGGTGCAGCGGTCGCCCGCGCGCGTGAGGCAACCGTCGCCGCGCTGAGCGAAACCCTTGCCGATGCCGCAGGCGATTTCCCCCGGGCGACGGTCGCGCTCGATGCCCCGGCGATCTCCGACCTCGCCGCGACGCTCGCACGCAACCGCGCCGCCGATGCCGCTGCCGGGCGCGCGACCGCCGGGCCGCACCGCGCCGACCTCGTCGTGACCAACGCCGCCAAGGCGCAGCCCGCCGCGCGCAGCTCGACCGGCGAGCAGAAGGCGCTCCTCCTCGGCCTCGTCCTCGCCCACGCCGGGCTCGTTGCGACGCGCACCGGACGCCCGCCGATCCTCCTCCTCGACGAGGTCGCCGCGCATCTCGATCCTGCCCGCCGCGCTGCGTTGTTCGACCGGCTCGCCGCGAGCGGCGGGCAGGTCTGGCTGACCGGGACCGAGGCGGCGCTGTTCGCCGGTCTCGACGCCCAGCCGCTCCTCATCGAGCGCGGAGTCGTCGTCGGCTAGGCGGTAACGCTTTGGCCTCGCCTACGCGCGCGCAAGTCCCTATATGGATGTGACAGTTCCGCGCGGTTCTCGCAGCGTTGCAAGGGTTCACATTTGTCCGACGAAACCAATATGGCCGAGGCCGATTACGGCGCGGATTCGATTCAGGTCCTCCGCGGTCTCGACGCGGTCCGCAAGCGCCCCGGCATGTACATCGGCGATACCGACGACGGCTCGGGCCTGCACCACATGGTCTTCGAGGTCAGCGACAACGCGATCGACGAGGCGCTCGCCGGCTATTGCGACCGCATCGACATCCGCCTCAACGCCGACGGCAGCGTCACCGTCGCCGACAACGGCCGCGGTATCCCGACCGGCATCCACAGCGAGGAGGGGGTCAGCGCCGCCGAACTGGTGATGACCCAGCTCCACGCCGGCGGCAAGTTCAACAATTCCGACGAGAACGCATACAAGGTTTCGGGCGGGCTCCACGGCGTCGGCGTCAGCGTCGTCAACGCCTTGTCCGAATATCTCATCCTCCGCATCTGGCGCGAGGGCCACGAGCACAGCATGACCTTCCGCCACGGCGAGCCCGAGGCGCCGCTCGCCATCGTCGGGCCGCAGGGCGACCGCCGCGGGACCGAAGTCACCTTCCTTCCGAGCCCGGCGACCTTCAAGATCGTCGAGTTCGACTTCGCCAAGCTCGAGCACCGTTTCCGCGAACTCGCGTTCCTCAATTCGGGCGTTCGCCTGTTCCTCACCGACGCGCGCCACGCCGAGCACGTCACGACCGAACTGTATTACGAAGGCGGGATCGCCGCGTTCGTCGCCTATCTCGACAAGTCGAAGACCTCGCTCATCCCCGCGCCAGTGGCGATCCACGGCGAGCGCGACGACATCGGCATCGACGTCGCGCTCGAATGGAACGACTCATATTACGAGCAGGTCCTGTGCTTCACCAACAACATCCCCCAGCGTGACGGCGGCACTCACCTCGCCGCATTCCGCGCCGCGCTGACCCGCACCCTCAACAACTACGCCGAGAAATCAGGCGTGTTGAAGAAGGAGAAGGTCGCGCTGACCGGCGACGATATGCGCGAAGGGCTGACGGCGATCATCTCGGTCAAGCTGCCCGACCCGAAGTTCAGCAGCCAGACCAAGGACAAGCTGGTCAGCTCCGAGGTCCGCCAGCCGCTCGAGGCGCTGATTGCCGACAAGCTCGCCGAATGGCTCGAGGAGAACCCGAACCACGCCAAGACGATCATCTCGAAGATCATCGACGCCGCCGCCGCGCGCGAAGCCGCGAAGAAAGCGCGCGACCTGACCCGGCGGAAGGGCGCGCTCGACATCGCCTCGCTCCCCGGCAAGCTCGCCGACTGCCAGGAGCGCGACCCGGCAAAGTCCGAGCTGTTCCTCGTCGAGGGTGACTCGGCCGGCGGCTCGGCGAAGCAGGGGCGCAACCGCGCGTACCAGGCGATCCTCCCGCGGCGCGGCAAGATCCTCAACGTCGAGCGCGCGCGCTTCGACCGGATGCTGTCGAGCCGCGAGATCGGGACGATGATCCAGGCGCTCGGCTGCGGCATCGGCCGCGACGAGTTCAAGATCGAGAAATTGCGCTACCACAAGGTCGTCATCATGACCGACGCCGACGTCGACGGCGCGCACATCCGGACGCTGCTGCTGACCTTCTTCTACCGGCAGATGCCCGAGCTGATCCACGGCGGCTATCTCTACATCGCCCAGCCGCCGCTCTATAAGGTCAGTCGCGGCCGTTCGGAGGTCTACCTCAAGGACAATCCCGCGCTTGACGACTATCTCGTCGACAGCGGCTTGAACGGGCTGCTCCTCGAAACCGCGAGCGGTGAACAGCGTGGCGGTGACGACCTGCGCGCGCTGACCGAGCATGCACGTCGCCTCAAGACGCTGATGACCTATGTCCCGCAGCGCTACGACCCGCGCGTCATCGAGGCGCTGGCGTTGACCGGCGGCCTCGCCCCCGATCTCGACCGCGCCGGGCTCGCCGCCGCAGCGTCGCGTACCGCGGCGTGGCTCGACCTGACTGACGACGGCGAGCAGGGGGCCGGCGGCTGGGTCGCCAATCCCGCGGTCGACGGCGGCTATCACCTCAGCCGGGCGCTGCGCGGCGTTACCGACCATTATATCGTCGACCCCGCGCTTCTCGCCTCGGCGGAAGCGCGCAAGCTGCATGCTCTCGGGTCGGAGGAGGCGGCGACCTATGCCGCGCCGGCGAAGCTCGGCGACCGCACCGTCCGGCGGCCGTCGGAATTGCTCGATGCGGTGCTCGATGCCGGGCGCAAGGGGCTCAGCATCCAGCGCTACAAGGGGCTCGGCGAAATGAACGCCGAGCAGCTGTGGGAGACGACCCTCGACCCACAGGCGCGGGCGCTGCTGCGCGTCACCGCCGACGATCTCGAAGGCGCCAACCTGACCTTCGAGACGCTGATGGGGGAGGTCGTCGAACCGCGCCGCGCGTTCATCCAGGACAATGCGCTGTCGGTGGCGAACCTCGACGTTTGAGGGGTATCGCGCCGACGCGTCAAAACTGTCGGGATTCTTTACACAACCGAAACGGATGAAGGCCGGTTTCGTTACGGGTTCGTATTAAATCAAGGAGTTGCAGTATAGCAACGAACTGGCACGCTTCTTGCTCCTAATCTCCGGGAAGAGACTAAAGACCAGTTCCAGGAGAATATGAATGAACCGCATCGCCGCCTCGCTTGCCGTCCTCGGCACCACGCTCGTTGTCGCGACGCCGGTATCAGCTGCCATCACGATCTTTGCGGCATCCGAAGCGACGACGAACAGCATCGGTTTCGCCAACCACGACGTTTATACCGACACGGTCACCGCCGCGAACACAGTGGTGCATGCCGCAGCTTCGCCGGTCACCATCCACGCCGTGTACACGGCCTCGCAGGTCGGAAAGACCTTCACCGTCGCCGCCGTGACCGCTGCTCACGCTCAGGTGGTCACGACCGCCGCCGACGGGACAAAAACCACCACGGCCGCCTACGTCTCGACGACGACACCGGCATACAGCTACACGGTCACGGCCAAGGGAAATGCTGCGACGGGAACTGCGATCAAGACAGTCCTGGCCTACACCGCGACCACGTCAGCGAAGGTTACCGTTCACAAGCTGACCGCGAACGCCGGTGTCCTGTCGAACATCTCGACCGTCGCGAGCGGGGCCTACGCTGGATCGACCCTCACCAACTTCAGTTTTCTGAACAGCAAGCTTGCCCATTATGTCAATGGCAAGGCTGCTTAC
>NZ_JANYGL010000027.1 GCF_025362435.1 Polymorphobacter sp. | reverse complement strand
TGACCCAGCGCCGCGCGGCCGGCCCCGAACGCGCCGCGCTGGCACGGCTCGGCCGGATCGCGGAGGTCGTTCGCCTCCGCGCGATGGTCGGCGCGGGCGACGACCGGGTGCTCGCCGAGGTCAAGGCGGTCGACGCGGCCTATCCGTTATACGGCGCGCTGACGCTGGCGAACGCAGCGCGGTTGACGGTGGGCAGCGTCGCGATCGACCCGGCGCTGGCCGGGCGGGTTCACGGCGGACGGCTCGTGGTCGGGGCGGCGTCCTTCCGCGTCGCGGGAATCATCGCCACCGAACCCGACGCGACCGGAGACGGCTTCGGCTTCGGTCCACGCCTGTTGATGCGAAGCGCCGACCTGCCGGCAACGGGGCTGCTCGAACCCGGCAGCCTGTTTCGCGCGAGTTACCGCGTGAAACTGCCCCCGCGCGTGTCCCCCGACACCGCAGCGCGCGCCCTCAAGGCCGCCGTCCCCGCGACCAGCTGGGCGGTGACCGACCGGCGCAACAGCGCCCCGGGAACCCGCCAGTTCATCGACCGCCTCGGCCAGTTCCTGACGCTCGTCGGGCTGACCGCGCTCGTCGTCGCCGGGGTCGGGGTCGGCAACGGCGTCACCGCGTACCTCGCGGGCAAGAGCACGACGATTGCTGCGCTGAAGGCGATGGGCGCGGGGTCACGGCTGATCTTCCTGAGCTATTTATTCCAGATCGGCATCGTCGCGCTGGCCGCCGTCGTCGCCGGGGCCGCGATCGGCGCAGCGGTGCCTTGGGCGATCGTCGCACTCGCAGGCGACGCGCTTCCGGTCCCCCCCGCGCTCGGCATCTACGCCGGGCCGCTGCTCACCGCCGCGGCCTACGGCCTGCTGATCGCCGCCGCCTTCGCCGTCGCCCCGCTTGCCCGCGCGCGCGACCTGCCCGCGGCGCGGCTGCTCCGCGAAACTGGCGAGGCGGCGCGCTGGCCGGGCTGGGGTCCAGCGGCACTGATCGCGCTGGCGGGAGCGGGGATCGCCGGGCTCGCGGTCGGCCAGTCCGATGACCCGCAGTTCGCCGCGATCTTCGTCGTCGCCGCGCTCGGACTGCTGGCGCTGCTGACCGCACTCGCGGCGTTCATCCGCTGGCTCGCCGCCCGCGCCCCGCGACCGAGGGCCGTTCTCGCCCGCCTCGCGCTCGGTAATCTCCACCGTCCAGGGGCGCTGACCCGCCAGCTTGTCGTCGCGCTCGGCCTCGGCCTGACGCTGTTCGCGACGCTCAGCGTGATCGAGACCAACCTTGCCGGACAGCTCGACAAGTCGATCCCGACGCGCGCGCCGAGCTTTTTCGCGATCGACATCCCGACCGACGGCATCGACACCTTCCGCGCCCTCGTCGCGCGCACCGCGCCGGGCGCGACACTGCGGTCGGTGCCGTCGCTGCGCGGCCCGGTGACCGCGGTCAACGGCGTGCCCGTCGCGAAGCTCAAGGTCCCCGACGATGCGTGGATCCTGCGCGGTGACCGCGGCCTGAGCTACGCCGCCGCCTTCCCCGAATACAATGTCCTGACCGCAGGCAAATGGTGGCCGGCCGATTATGCTGGGCCGCCGCTCGTTTCGATCGACCAGGACGCCGCGACCGCGCTCGGGCTCAGGATCGGCGACACGCTGACGATCGCGGTCCTCGGCGTCGACGTCACAGCGCGGATCGCCAGTTTCCGCAAGATCGACTGGCGCTCGTTCGGCTTCAACTTCGCGATCCTGTTCGCGCCGGGGACGCTGGAGGGCGCGCCGCACAGCTGGATGGCGACCGTCGCCATGCCGCCACCCGATGAGAAAGCCTTCGCCGCCGCCGTCACCCGCGACCTGCCGACGACGTCGCTGGTCCGGGTCAAGGACATCATCGGCGAGGTCGCGAGCGTCTTCGGGCAGTTATCGGCGGCGGTTCGCGCGGCGGCGTCGGTGACGGTCGCCGCGGGTATCGCGGTGCTGATCGGCGCGCTCGCCGCGAGCCGCCAGGCGCGGATCTACGATGCGGTGTTGCTCAAGGTCCTCGGTGCGACCCGCGGGCAGATCGTCGTCGCGACCTTGCTCGAATATGCGCTCCTCGCAGTTGTCGTCGCGGGCCTCGCGCTGCTTTTGGGGGCCGGGGCGGGGTGGTACGTCGTCACGCGGACGCTGCAACTCGAATGGGCCCCGGCGTGGGGGCCGGTGGTGGCGACGGTCGGGGTCGGCGCGGTCGTCACCGTGTTGCTTGGGCTGGCGGGATCGTGGGCGGCACTGTCGGCACGCCCGAACACAGTATTGCGGACCCTCTAACCCGTCCCACTTTGGAGGCCGGGAAGGTTCTTGAAAGACTTTGGTAAAGCGCCGATATTGGTGGGGTGTCGGCAGGTGCCGACTCTATGGAGACCATGATGGCCAATCAGTTCGACCCCCGCGCCGCCTACCCGCGCGCGTCCGGGCCGGTCGCGGACGGCGTCACGTTCGACGCCGGGCTGCGTACGTACATGCTGTCCGTTTACAATTACATGGCGAGCGGCGTCCTGCTGACCGGCGTCGTCGCGCTGCTGTTCGCCCAGTCGGGGCTGGTCTACTCGCTGTTCAACGAGGCCGGCCGCCCGTCGCTGCTCGGCTGGGTCGCGATGATCGCCCCGCTCGGCGTGGTCCTGACGATGAGCTTCGGCATCAACCGCCTGTCGGAATTCAGCGTCAAGGCGCTGTTCTGGGGCTATGCCGCGATCATGGGCGTGTCGCTGTCGACGATTTTCCTGCGCTACACCGGAAGCTCGATCGCCGTGACGTTCTTCGCGACATCGGCGTCTTTCGCGTCGCTCAGCCTGTACGGCTACACGACCAAGCGCGACCTCGGCGCGATGGGCAAGTTCCTGATGATGGGCCTCGTCGGCCTCGTCGTCGCGATGCTGCTCAACGCCTTCTTCCCGTCGACGACGGGGTCGCTGATGATCTCGGCGGTCGGCGTGCTGCTATTCGCGGCGCTGACGGTCTATGACACGCAGAAGATCAAGAACATGTACGACGTCGTCGGCAACAGCGACTTCCGTGGCAAGTCGATCGTGATGGGCGCGCTGACGCTGTACCTCGACTTCATCAACCTGTTCCTGTTCCTCCTTCGCTTCATGGGCGGCAACCGCAACTAGGCCGTTTGCGGCGTATTCGAAGGGCCTCGCGAGCGATCGCGGGGCCCTTTTTTGTTAAATCCTCTTCCGCAAGCGCGAGGGAGGAGTTAGAGGGTCACGCCCGCACCTCGAAGATCAAACACGAAGACGTGCCATGCGCGAGCACCTTGCCCGCCGCATCGGTCAGTGTCCCCCTCACCGTCCCGACCCGCCGCCCGACGTTGATCACCTCGCCGCGCGCGGTGACCGGCCCGGTGGCGTGGGTGATCGCGCGGACGTAGGTGATGTTGATGTCGATCGAGGTGTAGCCGACCCCGACACCGAGCATCGTGTGCACCGCGCAGCCCATGCAACTGTCGAGCAGGGTCGCCGCATAGCCGCCGTGGACGCTGCCGATCGGGTTGTAGTGCTCGGGTCCCGGGGTGCCTTCGAAGACGATAAAGCCGGGGCCGGCCTCGACCCCGCGCATGTTCATCAATTCGCCGATCGGCGCGCCGGGGAGGGATCCCGCGAACATTCCGCGCATCAGCTCGAGCCCGGTCATCGTCGCGACGGCGTCGGCTGGAAGCGGGGCGGCGGGGAGGGGCTTTGCAGCGAGCGGCACGGGCGAGCGCTCCGTCACGACTTCACGTGGCGGTTGCACCGCGCGAGGTCGGCGTCGGTGAAGCTGTAGCCGGCGGCGGTGAAGGCGGCGACGCGGCCGGCGCTGGCTGCGACGCCGGTGCATACGGCGACCGCCTCGCGCAGCATCGGGCTCGCCATGCCGGTGCAGCTCGTGCCGGCGCAGCGCCACGTGCCACCGTCGGTGATCGCCTGCGGTGCGCGTGACGGTGCGGACAGTTGTGCGGTCGATGGGCCAGGCGCGGCGAGGGCGGTAGAAGATGTAATTGCAGCTATTACGGCAAGGATAAGGCGCATCGCGGTCTCCAATTAAAGCAGGGTGTAGGCGTCGTTGAGGATGAAGCGCAGCGCGGCGAGGCGCTCGGAGCCAAGGCGCTCGGCCATGTGGCGTTGCGCGGTAGTCCACGCCTCCTTCGCCGCCAGCACGCGCTCGCGCCCGGCGTCGGTCAGCCGGATCGCCTTGGCGCGGCCGTCGTCGGCGTCGCGCCCGATCGAGATCAGCCCGGCGGCGGCGAGCGGCTTGAGCAGGCGAGAAAGGGTCGACGCGTCGCTCGACAGCCGCTCGGCCAGGGCGCCGACGCCGATCGGGGTCGCCCGCCGCAAATTGCCGAGGATCCCGAACTGGCCGATCGTCAGCCCGTGTTCCCCCAACGCATCGTCATAGACCTGCGTCACCTTCCGCGCGAACCGCCGCGCCACCATCGCGTTGCACAGGTCGGGCGCGGGAAGGGGCAGGGCGACAGTCACGATGCCACCCTATTATCAATGCAATTGCAGGTAAAGCCGGTTTGTGCCTTCGGCGCGAGCCCTACCCCAGAGCCTCATGCAACATCGCCACCGTCCGCCCCCAGGCAATATCCGCCGCCGCCTTGTTGTAGCGCTCGGCCGACGTGTCGTTGTTGAAGGCGTGGTTGGCGTCGGGATAGACGAAGACCTCGTACTTGACGTTCGCCGCCTTGAGCGCTGCCTCGTACGCCGGGATGCCGGCGTCGATCCGCTGGTCGAGCCCGCCATAGTGGAGCAGCATCCGCGCCTTGATCGCCGGGACCAACGCCACCGGCGGCTGAGGCCCGTAATAGGCGACCCCGGCGCGCAGGCGCTGGCCGGCGGCGCACGCTACGGCGTTGACCATGCCGCCGCCCCAGCAGAAACCGACCGTGCCGACCCGCGCGTTCGTGCCCTTGACCGTCGCCAGATAGTCGAGCGTGGCGACGCCGTCGGCGACCGTCGCGTCGCGGCCGAGCGCGCCGATCATCGCCCGCGCCTTGTCGTCGTCGGTCGGCGTGCCGCCGTCGGGCGCAAGGAAGTCGGGGGTGAGGACGACGAAGCCCTCGATCGCCAGCCGTCGCGCGACGTCGCGGATATGCTCGGTCAGCCCGCGATTTTCGTGGATCACCATCACCGCACCGAGTGTCAGCTTGTTGCTCACCGCCGGGCGGACGAGGTAGCCGCTGAGGTGATGGACCGTTCCGCCGGGCCAGGTGACCGTCTCGGTGATCAGGCGCTTGTCGTCGGCGGCGACGATCGACGCTGCGGCCGGCGACGCCTCGATTAGCGGCAGGATTGCCGCCGCTGCCGCCGTCCCGCCCGCGAGCCGCGCCAGCCCGGCCATCAGCGCGCGGCGGTCGAGGCCCTCATGGGTAAAATGATCGTACAGGTCGATCATCGCCTGGGTGACTTTTGGCGGGGTCATCGAATGCTCCTGTCGCGAGCTCTACCGAACTGCATAGCATCAACCGACGCAGGCTACATCTTGCCGCGCATGTCCTCGGGCAACAGCGCGTCATCGATTTCGCGGGCGCGGATCGCGGCGGGGCGCTCGCGAAGCCGTCCCGCATAGGCCGCAAGCACCGGGCGCTCCTTGATCGCTCCAAAGGCGAGACCGAAGCCGATCTGTGCGCCGACATAGACGTCGGCGGCGGAGAACCGGTCCCCGGCGATGAACTCGCGTCCGGCGACTGCGGTTTCGAGCGCGTCGACGGTCTCGCTCAGGCTGGCATAGCCGAGCATGGCGCGCTTCTCCGCCGGCGGCACGAAGCCGAGCGAGGCGTTGACGATCGCCGGCTCGACACAGCCGGCGCTGAAGAACAGCCAGCGATAATAAGCGCTGCGGTTGCCCGGCTCGGGGGCGAGGCCGGCGTCGGGTAGGTGTCGGCGAGATAGGCGCAGATTGCCGCGACTTCGGTGACGATCGCGGTGCCGCGGGTGATCGCCGGCACCTTCAGCATCGGGTTGATCGCGCGATACGCGTCGGCCTTCATCGAGGTCGCATAGTCGAGGACCTCGGTCCTGTACGGCACGCCGACTTCCTCGAGCATCTAGCGCACCATCCGCCCGCGCGACCGCGGGTTGGTATAAAAGACGAGCTCTTCGGTCATGATCGTGTCCCCCTGTTCGCAGCAGTGTATCGCCGACAGGGCAGGCCGCCTAGCGCCCGGTCGCGGCCTGCCTGTCCAATAGAAGGCGGCAGATCGCGCAACGGTTAGCCGAACCGGCCCGTGACATATTCGCGGGTGCGCTGCTCGCGCGGCCTGGTGAAGATGTCGGCCGTCGCACCGACCTCGACGACCTCGCCAATATACATGAACGCGGTCTGGTCGGAGCAGCGCGCCGCCTGCTGCATCGAATGAGTGACGATGACGATGGTGAAGTCGGCGCGGAGCTCGGCGATCAGCTCCTCGACCTTGGCGGTCGAGATCGGGTCTAGCGCCGAGGTCGGTTCGTCGAACAGCAGCACCTCCGGCTTCACCGCAATCGTTCGGGCGATGCACAGCCGCTGCTGCTGCCCGCCCGACAGGCCGAGCGCCGAGGTGTTGAGGCGATCCTTCGCCTCGTCCCAGATCGCCGCCTTCTTCAGGCTCCACTCGACGCGCTCGTCCATTGCGCTCTTGCCGAGCCGCTCGTGGAGGCGGACACCGAAGGCGATGTTCTCGTAGATCGTCATCGGGAAGGGCGTCGGCTTCTGGAAGACCATGCCGATCCGCGCGCGCAGGTCGGTCGGATCGACCTTGGCATCGATCAGATTTTCGCCCTGCATCAGCACTTCGCCGGTCGCGCGCTGCCCGGGATACAGGCTGTACATCCGGTTGATGACGCGGAGCAGGGTCGACTTTCCGCAGCCCGACGGGCCGATCAGCGCGGTGACGCGCTTCTCGGGGAAGTCGAGGTTGACCGACTTCAAGGCGTGATTGTCGCCGTAGAAGAAGTCGAGGTTGCGCGTCCTGATGAACGGTGCCGCGCCCTTGAGGGTGTCGTGGCGGCCAACCGCCCCGGCGAGGCTCGACAGTTCGGGCGTCTCGGCCATGATATTCTCCTAGCTTCGGCGGCCGACGGTCAATTGCGCGATGATGTTGATCGCGAGCACGCCCAGCGTGATCAACAGCGCCCCGGCCCAGGCAAGCTGAACGAGGTCTTCATAAGGGCTCGACGCAAACTGGTAGATCGCGACCGGGAGGCTCGCCATCGGCTTGCCGAGCGAGGTCGACCAGTTGAGGTTGCCGAGCGAGGTAAACAGCAGCGGCGCGGTTTCGCCCGCCGCGCGTGCCAGCGCGAGCAGGATACCGGTGAGCATTCCCGAACCCGCCGCGCGCCACGCGATCTGCGTCACGACCTTCCACTTCGGCGCGCCGAGCGCGGCGGCGGCTTCGCGCAGCGCGACGGGGACGAGCGACAGCATGTCCTCGGTCGTGCGGATGATGATCGGGATCGCGATGACCGCGAGCGCGACCGCGCCGGCGAACCCCGAATAGGTCTTGGTCGTCGCGACGAGGAGGACATAGACGAACAGGCCGATCAGGATCGACGGGGCCGACAGGAGGATGTCGCTGACGAAGCGCGTGACGTCGCCGAGCTTCGATCCCTTGGCGTATTCGGACAGATAGGTGCCGGCGAGGACCCCGATCGGCGTCGCGATCAGCATGCCGATGCCGACCTGGATCAGGCTGCCGACGATCGCATTGGCCAGCCCGCCATGCTCGCCGGTCGGGGCCATCGAGGTGGTCAGCGTGCTTAGCCGCAGCGCCGGGGCACCGCGGGCGATCAGCGTCCACAGGATCGAGGCGAGAACCGCGAGCGATAGCAAGGCTGCTCCCGTCGCCAGCGCGGCGACGACGAGGTTGGTCGCCTTGCGTGCCGATGTTCGCCCGCTCATCAGCTCACCGCCCGCGGGGCGACGAGCGCGCGCGATGCCGCCAGCACGATGAACGAGATGATGAACAGGGTCAGCCCCAGTCCGAGCAGCGCGGCCAGCTTCATCGAGCCGAACCCCGCTTCGTTGAATTCATTGGCGATCGTCGAGGCGATCGTCGAGCCCTGGGCGAAGATGTTGGGCGACAGCCGCGTCGCATTGCCGACGACAAAGGTCACCGCCATCGTCTCGCCGAGCGCGCGGCCGAGGCCGAGCATGACGGCACCGATCATTGCCCGCCGTCCGTAGGGAACCGCGACGCTACGGACGACCTCGAAGCGCGTGCAGCCAAGACCGTATGCCGATTCCTTGAGGACGACCGGGGTCGCGCCGAGGATTTCGACGAACATCGCGGTGATCAGCGGCAGGATCATCACCGCGAGCACCAGCCCGGCGGTGAACACGCTGTTGCCCGAGCCATAGTCGAGGATCTTGTTGAGCCCCGGCACCGGCGCAGCGAGGTCGGCGACGTCGAGGATGAAGTGCGCCGCGAGCCACGGGGCGAGGACGAAGAAGCCCCACATGCCGTAGATGATCGACGGGATCGCCGCGAGCAGCTGGATGACGACGCCGACCGCCCGGCGGAACGGCGCGGCGAGGATCTCGGTGAGGAAATAGGCGACCCCGATCGACAGGGGCACGGCGATCAGCAGCGCCAGCACCGAGCTGAGGACGGTGCCGTAGACCATGATCCCGGCACCGTACTTGTCGTTGACCGAATCCCACACCGGCGACCAGAAGAAGGCGATGCCGAACGCCTTGAGCGCCGGCCACGCGCCGTCCGCCAGCATCACGATGATCGCGCCGAGCAGCAACAGCACGATCAGCCCGCTGCCGATGACGGTAGCTGAGAACAGGTTTTCGGGAAGCGGCGAAACCCGGCGCCGCGCCAACGGCGCAGCGTCGCTTGTCGCCGTCGGGATTGTCACCGCGTCGGGCATCTGAACTCCGTGGGCGCGACCGTGGCCGCGCCCGGACTGGACCGGCTTACTTGGGCAGCGATGCGCCCGCAATGCCCTTCCAGGCGGCGCGGACCTGCTGCAGCGCAACCGGAGGCAGCGGCACGTAGCCGAGCGATTCGGCCGTCTTCGCACCGTTCTTGAAGCTCCAGTCGAAGAACGCCAGCGCGGCGCTGGTCTTCGCCGCGTCGGTCGGCTTCGCGGGAACGAGGATGTACGTCGCGCTGACGATCGGCCAGGTGTTGTCACCGGGCAGCGCCAGCATGTTGGCGACGCCGTTGGTCGCGTGCGCCCAGTCGGCCTGGCTCGCGGCGGCGGTGAACGACGCCGGGGTGGCATCGATGAACTTGCCGGCGGCGTTGGCGAGCTTGGTCATCGTCAGCTTGTTGGCAAAGGCATAGTTGTATTCGACATAGCCGATGCCACCGACGGTGTTCTTGACCGTACCGGCGACGCCGTCATTGCCCTTGCCGCCCGAACCCGCGGGCCAGCTGAGGGTCTTGCCGGCGCCAAGGGTCCAGCCCTTGGCGGCCTTGGTCATGTAGTTCGAGAAGATCGCCGTCGTGCCGCTCGAGTCGGAACGATAGACCGGCGTGATCGGCATCGGGCGGAGCGTCACGCCCTTGTTGAGCGCGACGATCGCGGGGTCGTTCCACTTGGTGATCTTGCCTTCGTAGATCCGGCCGACGACTTCGGGGGTCAGCTTGAGCTGGCCGCTGCCGACGCCGGGCAGGTTGACGATCAGCACTGCCGATCCGATCACCGCGGGGAACTGGACGAGGCCGTTCGAGCTGATGTCCTCGGCCTTCATCGGATCGTCCGACGCGCCGAAATCGACCGTGCGCGCCTTGATCTGCGTCTGCCCGCCGCCCGAGCCGATCGCCTGGTAGTTGAGGCTGTTGCCGGTCGCTGCCTTATAGGCGGAGCCCCACTTGGCGTAGAGCGGGGCGGGGAAGGTGCCGCCAGCGCCAGTGATGTCGGCAGCGAACGCGGCGGTGCTGATGACGGTGCTGGCCAGCAGGAGCGCGGCGCGCGTGAATCGGGCGGTCATGCGAAACCCTCGTAATATCTCGAGCCAGCAGTGGCTCGGTTACCATTTGGCAGGGTAAGATGACGGTTCGGTGACAGCGCGGCGTTTGTGCCTGCCGACTACGAGGGCTCCGCGGCGGCGATCGTGCCACGATGCTCGTATGCCGCGCCGCGCGACATCGACCGTGCGAGCGACATCATCAGGATCGTTTCACCGCCGGCCGCCAGCGCCGTGGGGCCGACATCGTCCCACAGGTGGTTGCGAAACAGCTCTGAAATCGCTGCCGCCGGGGTCAGTGGATACTCGCCCGCGAGGATGTCGAGCCGCGCGATGTCGTCCTGAACATTCCCCGTCAGGTCGCCGACGCGCTCGAGCAGGCACTTACTCGCGATCGGGGTGCCACCCGCGTCTCGCATGCACGTCATGATCAGGCCGTCGACGACCTCGGCGCGCTGGCGAACGACGCCGTTGAAGATGCTGAAGACGAACGTGCCGGTCGTGACGTCGGTGGCGACGCCGAATATCTTGTTCTGCAACGGCATCGCCCAGCCGACGTAGCGGATGTCCATCACCCCAAGCCGGAAGCTCATCCGCCCGTCGTCCGAGCAGCGCAGGACGACGTGGTCGTGGATGAACTGGCCTGGCACCTCGGACGAGGGGCGGGTCGTCCGCCAAAAGCCTTCATAGCTCGCGCCGTGCGCCCGGACCGCCACCGCCGACTCCTCGAGCAGCGGTAGCGGCACCCAGTCGGTTAATCCGCGTGCGCTCGCCACGGGCGCAGTGAAGACGCCGAATTTCGCGGCCAGTGCGTCGAGCCCGGTGTCCCAGTCGTGGAGCGAAAAGCCGGGGTGACGGTCGGCAATGCGCCGGGTGAGCCGGGCGAGATTATGTGCGGATGGCGTTACGCTCCCGGAGCACCAGCGGCTGATCAGCGACTTGTCGACCCCGACGTCGGCGGCGAACTGCCCGCGGCTGATCGACAGCGCCTTGAGCACCAGTCCGAGACCATCTGAGAAGAGCGTCGCCACGCCTTCGTTTCGCAGATGCAACAGGCGCTCGCAACCGGCTTCGCACAAATTCATGGTGCAATGCACAAAGTTGCACGAGTGTTGTTTAGTGGTGCGCACGTCGCCGCATCTTATTGCAAGTAAAGTGAGCCCCTAAGGCCAGCGCAGCAAGCTGCAGCAGCCTAGTCGAGGGGGGCATTTCCGATGATTTCGTTAACGTTCTCGATGTCACTGCTGCGCGTCAAACCCAGATCGTGAAGGTGCGCGTGACAATGACCCGACAGTCGAGCCTCGCTACCTTGGTCGCAATCGCCGCCGTGTTCAGCGCTGCCCCAGCCACTGCGCGCAAGGGCCTGATGACCGTAATCGGCACGATCACGTCCGGGTCTGACACCGGCAACGATCTCGTCTCGACCGAATATGTCGGCGGGCAGTTGGTGGCGACCTTTGCGCCGGGCAATTTCTTCGGCACGAGCGGCAGCCTCGCGGGTAAGCAGGTCGCGTTCAGTTTCCTCTACGACACGGCGGCACCGACCTTGCCGATAGTCGCAGGCGGTGTGTTCGATGATCAGAGCGGCGAATGGGCGACGTCGCTCGGCCCGGTCGTCACTGTCGGCGGCGTAGCGCGGACGCTGCTTCAGCCTCCCACGGGCACCGCGATCTATTATCTCGCGACGGCAACGCTCGGGCTGGTGGACGGCACGCCCGACGGCATCAGCGGAAACTTCACGAGCGGGACGTACGTCAGCACCCTGATCGACCACGTCTCGTCGAGTGCGTTTGCCTTCACAGCGGTCCTCCCCACGAGCTTCCTGTCGACCGACGCGCTCCTTCCGGGGGCGGTTCCCGCACCGCGATATGGGTTCGCCCACAGTGCCGCAACGGGGTCGGGAACCTTCACCTTCATCGAACAGTCTTGCCTGTTCAGCTGCTCACTGAAAACCGCGAGCGCTGTTTTTGGTGTGACGTCGGTCACAGTCGGTCCGGTTCCCGAACCGGCAATGTGGGCGATGATGCTGGTCGGGTTCGGTATCGCCGGAGCAGTGAGTCGTCGCAGACGCACCGCTCTCGTCGTTATCGCCTGATTTAAGGTCCCAAACCGGCGGCAGGGGGGCATGCTTGCCGGTTTGGCTTCTTCGGAGCGGTGTCGCGCCGCATCGGGGGGGCCGAGGCGCTCGCCACGTAACGGCGCCGATCTCCCCCGCGCGACGGCCCGGCGCGCGGGGGAGGACAGGCCTTAAGCTTCGACCAGCGGCTCGCCGGTTTCGGCCGCAGGTGCGGCATCGGGACCGCCACCCTTCTTGACCCGCTTCGGCTTCGGCGCGGCCTTGATGATCTCGAAGGCCAGCGTGTCGTCCTTGACGTGGACCCGGACCTCACCACCACGGACGAGCTTGCCGAACAGCAGCTCCTCGGCGAGCGGCTGCTTGATCTTCTCCTGGATCAAGCGTGCCATCGGGCGCGCGCCCATCGTCTTGTCGTAACCACGCGCGATCAGCCATTCCTTCGCCGGCTCGTCGAGCGAGATGTGGACCTCACGCTCCTGAAGCTGGAGTTCGAGCTGGAGCACGAACTTGTCGATGACGCGCATGATGACCGACGGCGGCAGGCTCTCGAACGGCACGACCGCATCGAGCCGGTTGCGGAATTCGGGGGTGAACATCTTCTTGATCGCCTCCTCGTCCTCGCCCTCACGCGACGCCGCACCGAAGCCTAGCCCCTCGCGTGCCATGTCCGACGCCCCGGCATTGGTCGTCATGATCAGGATGGTGTTCCTGAAATCGACGGTCTTGCCGTGGTGGTCGGTCAGCTTGCCGTTATCCATCACCTGCAACAGAATGTTGAACAGGTCGGGATGCGCCTTCTCGATCTCGTCGAGCAGGAGCACGCTGTGCGGGTTCTGGTCGACCGCGTCGGTCAGCAGCCCGCCCTGGTCGAAGCCGACATAGCCCGGAGGCGCGCCGATCAGCCGGCTGACCGAATGCCGCTCCATGTATTCCGACATGTCGAAGCGCGTCAGCGGGATGCCGAGAATGTGCGCAAGCTGCTTCGCCACCTCGGTCTTGCCGACGCCGGTGGGGCCGGAGAACAGATAGTTGCCGATCGGCTTGTTCGGCTCGCGCAGGCCGGCGCGGCTGAGCTTGATCGCCGACGACACCCGCTCGATCGCCTTGTCCTGGCCAAAGACGACACGCTTGAGGTCGGCATCGAGCGTGCCCAGCGCCTTCTTGTCGTCGGTCGACACCGACTTCGGCGGAATCCGCGCCATTGTCGCGATCACCGCCTCGACCTCCTTGACCCCGATCACCTTCTTGCGCTTGGCGAGGGGGACCAGCATCTGCGACGCGCCGGTTTCGTCGATCACGTCGATCGCCTTGTCGGGCAGCTTGCGGTCGTTGATGTAGCGCGCCGACAGCTCGACCGCGGCCTTGATCGCCTCGGGGGTGTACTTGAGCTGGTGGTGCTTTTCGTAGCTCGACCGCAGGCCCATCAGGATCTTGATCGCATCCTCGACCGTCGGTTCGTTGACGTCGATCTTCTGGAAGCGCCGCAGCAGCGCGCGGTCCTTCTCGAAGTGGTTGCGAAACTCCTTGTAGGTGGTCGAGCCGATGCAGCGGATCGCGCCGCTCGACAGCGCCGGCTTGAGCAGGTTCGACGCATCCATCGCGCCGCCCGACGTCGCCCCGGCACCGATGACGGTGTGGATCTCGTCGATGAACAGGACGGCGTGCGGCAGCTTCTCGAGCTCGTTGACGACGTTCTTGAGGCGCTCCTCGAAGTCGCCGCGATACCGCGTGCCCGCCAGTAGCGCGCCCATGTCAAGCGAGTAGATCACGGCGGGCTTAAGCACGTCGGGGACGTCGCCCTCGATGATCTTGCGGGCGAGACCCTCGGCGATCGCGGTTTTGCCGACGCCGGGCTCACCGACATACAGCGGGTTGTTCTTCGACCGGCGGCAGAGAATCTGGATCGTCCGGTCGACCTCGGCGTGACGCCCGATCAGCGGGTCGATCTTGCCGATCTTCGCCTTCTCGTTGAGGTTGACGGTGAACTGCTTGAGCGCGCTCTCGGCGCCGCCCTTCTTCTCACCCTTGGCTGGCTTCTCCTCGGGCTCCTCGTCGCCGTTGCCCTTGGCCGGGGCGCTGCCCTTGACCGCGCGCGTCTCCGACTGGCCCGACTTGGCGATGCCGTGGGCGATGAAGCTGACCGCGTCGAGGCGGGTCATGTCCTGCTGCTGGAGGAAGAACACCGCGTGGCTCTCGCGCTCGGAGAACAAGGCGACGAGGACGTTGGCCCCGGTGACTTCCTCGCGGCCCGACGACTGGACGTGGAGGATCGCGCGCTGGACGACGCGCTGGAAGCCCGCGGTCGGCGATGGATCGACCGAGGCGTCGGCCTTCAGGGCATTGAGTTCGGTGTCGAGATACTTGGTTACGTTCGAGGCGAGTTCCTCGACGTCGACCGAGCACGCTTTCATTACCGCAACGGCATGGCTGTCGGCGGCGAGGGCGAGCAGCAGGTGCTCGAGGGTGGCATATTCGTGATGACGGCGGCTCGCTTCGGCGAGGGCGTTATGCAGCGTGTGTTCGAGTTCGCGCGTAAAGGCGGGCATGGACTTCTCCCGGGGCGGGCGCGGGGACGAGCGCCGCCTGCCTCCACAATGTCATCCCGACGACGCCCAAGTGCAAGGGGATGGTTTTGACGCGGGCTTGCCGCATCTCAGCCGCGTTCGATCGGCCCCGGTCGAACCCGTCGAGCGGTCGATCGTTGGACGCGCGGGAGAGACGGACGATAGGGAACGCGCCGGCGTGACATCGACGATTGACGGTCTCCAGCCGACCAGCTTCGCACCGCGCATCGGCACGGCAGGCTGGACGATCCCGCGCGCTGACATGGGAAGCTTCCCGGCGGAGGGTACGCACCTCGAACGCTATGCGGCGACACTACCGGCGGTCGAGATCAATTCTTCGTTTCACCGCCCGCACCGGCGCGCGACGTATGAGCGCTGGGCAGCAAGCACGCCCGGCGATTTCCGCTTCTCGGTGAAGATCCCCAAGACGATTTCGCATGTCCAGAAACTCGTCGCCGCCGACGCGTTGCTCGAGACGTTCGCCGGCGAGGTCGGCGGACTAGGCGCCAAGCTCGGCGTCATCCTCGTCCAGTTGCCGCTGAGCCTCCAGTTCGATCGCGGCGTCGCGAGCAAATTTTTCGCGGCGGTCCGGCGGCGGTTCGGCAGCGAGGTCGGGGTCGCGTGCGAGCCGCGCCATGCGACATGGTTCGCCGCCGATGCCGACGCCTGCCTGATCGAGCATCGCGTCGCGCGCGTCGCCGCCGATCCGGTACTCGCGCCCGGCGGAGAAGACCCGGGAGGATGGCCCGGGCTGCGCTACCATCGGCTCCACGGCAGCCCGCGCGTCTATCACTCGGCCTATGAACGCCCCCGGCTCGAAGCCCTCGCAGGGCAGATGACGACCGACGTCGAGACGTGGTGCATCTTCGACAACACCGCCTCGGGTGCGGCGACCGGCGACGCGCTGTGCCTCCAGTCGTTGCTCGTGCCGCTGTCGCAGCCGGGGCAAGTGTCGCGCGGCGCCTGACGCCCGACCTGCGCGTTGGAGGCCCGTCCGTTCTAAACCAGTCGCGGGATCAACCATGCAGATCAAAGCCGTTCTCTTCGACATCGACGGCACCCTCGTCGACAGCAACGACATGCACGTACTCGCGTGGGAGGAGGCGTTCGCCGGTATCGGGGTCAGCTTCGATCGCCAGGCCATCCACGACCAGATCGGCAAGGGCACCGACAATCTCGTGCCTGCGCTGGTGCCCGGCCTCGATGAAGTGGCGCTGGAGAAGCTCGGCGACGCGCATGGCGCGATCTACAAGGCGAAGTTCCTCGGCGAGGCGAAGCCGTTCCCCGGCGCGCACGACTTGCTCGCGCATGCCCATGGGTGCGGACAGCAGGTCGTGCTTGCGTCGTCGGCGTCGGCAGCCGAGCTCGAGCATTATCTCGACCTGCTCGATGCCCGCGCAATCGTCGCCGCGACGACGAGCAGCGACGACGTCGAGCACACCAAGCCGGCGCCCGACATTTTCGCCACCGCGCTCGGCAAGCTTGCCGGGCTCGACGCCGGGGAGGTGATCGTCGTCGGCGACACGCCGTACGATATCGAGGCTGCCGGCAAATGCGGGATCGCGGCGATCGGGCTGCGGTCGGGCAAGTTCTCCGACACGGTGCTTCGCGAGGCCGGCGCGGTCGCGATCTACGATGATGCGGCGGCGCTGCTCGCAGGCTACGCCGGATCGCCGCTCGGCCGCTAAAGCGAGCCTAGTTGGCGTCGCCCATCCGCAGCGCAGCGATAAACGCCTCCTGCGGGATGTCGACGCTGCCGTACTGGCGCATCCGCTTCTTGCCTTCCTTCTGCTTGTCGAGCAGCTTCTTCTTGCGGCTGATGTCGCCGCCGTAGCATTTCGCCGTCACGTCCTTGCGCATCGCGGCGATGGTTTCGCGGGCGATGACCTTGCCGCCGATCGCCGCCTGGACCGGAATCTTGAACAAATGCCGCGGGATGAGGTCCTTCATCCGCTCGCACATGTGGCGGCCGCGCGCCTCGGCGGCGTCGCGGTGGACGATCATGCTGAGCGCGTCGACGGGTTCGGCGTTGACCATGATCGTCATCTTGACGAGGTCGCCCTCGCGGTAGCCGACCTGGTGATAGTCGAAGCTGGCATAGCCGCGGCTGATGCTTTTCAGCCGGTCGTAGAAATCGAACACCACCTCGTTGAGCGGCAGTTCATACGTCACCTGGGCGCGGCCGCCGACATAGGTGAGGTTCTTCTGGATGCCGCGCCGGTCCTGGCAAAGCTTCAGGATTGAGCCGAGATATTCGTCGGGGCAATAGATCACGGCCTCGATCCACGGCTCGGCGATCAGGGCGATCTTGTTGGGATCGGGCATGTCGGACGGGTTGTGCAGCTCGATATGGCCGCCGCCATGCGTCAGTTCGATCTGGTAGACCACCGACGGCGCGGTGGTGATCAGGTCGAGATCATATTCGCGGGTCAGCCGCTCCTGGATGATTTCCAGATGGAGCAGGCCGAGGAAACCGCAGCGGAAACCGAAGCCCAGCGCCGCTGAGCTCTCCATCTCGAAGGTGAAGCTGGCATCGTTGAGGCGCAGCCGCGAGATGCTCTCGCGCAACTTCTCGAAATCGGCGGCGTCGACCGGGAACAGGCCGCAGAATACCACCGGCTGAACCAGCTTGAAGCCGGGCAGCGCTTCGGTCGCGGGGCGCTTGGCATCGGTGATGGTGTCGCCCACCGCGGTCTGCGCGACT
>NZ_JANYGL010000025.1 GCF_025362435.1 Polymorphobacter sp. | reverse complement strand
GCGTAGGCGATCCAGTGGTAGCGCTCGATGATCCGCGCGATGTAGCTCGCCGCGACCGCCATCAGGGTCACTGACAGGGCGAGGCCGAAGAACAGCACTGCCGGATGGTTGCGTGCCGCCCCGGCGACCGCAAGGACGTTGTCGAGACTCATCGACAGGTCGGCGATTGCGACCTGGAGCGCTGCGTGGGCGAAGCTCTTGGCTGGACGGACCGGCGTTACGGTGTCGGCGGCGATATCGGCACCGCGTTCGCCGCGAAGCTCGCGGAACAGCTTCCACCCGACCCACAACAACAGCAGCCCGCCCGCCAGCCGCAGGCCGACGACGTCGAGCAGCCGCACCGCGAGAAAGGCAAAGCCGACGAGGCAGACCAGCGCGATGCCGACGCCGAGAGTAAGAACGCGTTTGCGCTCGGCGGCGGGCAGCCCGGCGGCGAGCGTGCCGAGGATGACAACATTGTCGCCAGCGAGCATCAGGTCGATCATGATGACCTGGCCGAGCGCCGCGAGCCCGCCGGCGGTAAAGACGTCGGCGAAGAATTCCATGACGCGAGGATTACTTGGGCGGGCGCAACATGGCAAACGGGTTGGCGCGTGCCTTGTCCACGGCGGCGATCGCCTCCGCCTCGGCCTCGGTCGTCAGCAGGCGTTCCGCCGCGGCGCGGATTTCGGCAGGCGCGCGAGGATACGGGTCGAGCGCGAGGCCGAGCGACTGGGCGACGACCTCGCCCAAGTCGAGATGGTCGCCTTCGAGCGGGACGACGTCGAGGTCGGTGTCGCCGAGTTCGATCTCCTCGCCCTCGGGGACGGCGTCGCTGAAGCGCAGGTCGACCGGCTCGGCGATGGCGAAGGGGACTGGTTCGGCCGAGACGACGCACGCCTGCTCCCCCGCCGCGGCAAAGGTGCCGGTCACGCGGATGCCGCCGGCGTCGCGAACCGCGGTCAGGTCCGCAGTCAGCGCGTCGAGCCTCGACAGGTCGAAGCGCGTCGCCAGCGCGGTGCGCTCCAATGGCTTGGCCTCGATCGCCTCGCGGCGCGGGCTTGTGCCGACGTCGTGCGCGCGGATGATCCGGGAGAATTCGGACTTCATAGCGTACCCTCGACGAGAGCGGCGAGCGGCACCGCATCGATCCGCGCCGCCAGCGCTAGCGCCCGCCGCGCCGCCCAGTCGAGCGCCGCCGGATCGACCGGGACACCGCGATACAGGTTGCGCGCGAGTGCGTTCTCAAGGGCTTCGCCGCCCGCGAGCGCGTCGCGATACGCGCCGAGCCGCCCGCCGAGCGCCGACACCATCTGGCCGACCTGCTTGCCGACGGTCGGATCGCCGATGCCGAGCTCGCGCAACGACCCGTCCATGTCGGCGATAAAACGCTCGGTCAGGTCGGCCGAAAACTGCCGCTGCCCCTCCCCCTCGCGCTCCAGCCGCAGCAACACCAGCGCCAGCCCGAGTGCGACCGCGTCGAAGCGCCCGTCGACGGTGTCGGGCACTTCGCCGGCAAGATACCAGTCGGGCGTCCGCGCCTCGGCGACGATCGCACGATACAGCGCATCCCCGGCGGGAGCGGTGCGGGCGGGGCGAAACAGGCGGTCGAAGAACGTCATCGGTGGCGAAGCCTTGTCGGGGTGGCGGCTTTCGGCATATTGAGGCGATCGACGCCGGGCGCAACGTGCCGCGGCGTCTTGGGAGTTTAACGATGCGTTTCACGTTTCCGATCACGGCGACGATCGCAGCGGCGTTGCTGGTTACGGCAGGCTGTTCGACGATCAAGCAGAACCAAGGCTATATCGTCGACGAGGCGCTGGTGACGTCGGTCCAGCCGGGCGTCGACAACAAGGACTCGGTGCAGAAGACGCTCGGCCGCCCGACCTTCGCGGCGCAGTTCGATGCCGGCGAATGGTATTATATCTCGCGCAACACCCGCCAGATCGCGTTCCTCTACCCCAAGGCGCAGTCGCAGGGCATCATCAAGATCAGCTTCGACGCGCGGGGCAATGTCACCAAGGTCGAGCGGCGCGGGCTCGAGCAGGTCGCCAACGTTCGGCCGCTGCGCGACAAGACCCCGACGCTCGGGCGCAACACGGGCTTCTTCGAAGACATCTTCGGCGGCGTCGGCGCGTTCGGCAGTGCGAACACGCCGACGGACTCGGCGGGCGGAACCTCGACCGGGCGCGACGGACCGAAGTAGCCTAGTGTTCGTAGCCTAGACGCGACGGGGTGAACTGCTGTCCGTCGAGGCCGAGCACGATCAGCCCCGAACCCGCGACGACCGACCCAACCCGGGTCACGCCGGGGATCGACACCCCCGGCGGCAGGGTGAAAAGCAGCTCGTAATCGTCCCCCGCACTCGTCAGCCGCTCCAGCCCCGCGTCGTCGCGCGGGACGCGCGCAGCGGCGGCGGCCGAGACGGGCATCAGCGCGAGTTCAACCGTTATCGCCACGCCGCTCGCCGCCGCAAGACGCTCGGCATCGATCAGCAGGCCGTCGGACACGTCCATCGCCGCCGTCGCCTGCTCGACCAGCGACTGGCCGAGCGCCAGCCTCGGTTCAGGCCGGCGGTAGCGGTCGAGCAGGAACTTGTCGGGAGCCGCCTCGCCCCTGGCGATCGACAGCCCGAGCCCAGCGTCGCCGATCGTGCCGCTGACCCACAATGCGTCGCCCGGCTTCGCACCACTCCGCGACAACGCCTGCCCTGGTTCGACCTGCCCGATCGCGGTCAGCCCGAGCACCGCCGCGGCGAGGCCCGAAACCGTGTCGCCACCCCACAAAGCAACGCCCCAGCGCTCCATTGCCCGTTTTAGCCCGGTAGCGAAGGCGGTGACCCATGCCTCGTCCTCGGCGGGGCTCAGGCCAAGGCCGAGCAGCACCCCGGCAGGACGCGCGCCCATCGCCGCGAGGTCGGACAGGTTGACCGCGAGCAGCTTCCACGCGACGTCGCTCGGATTGTCGCCGGGGAGATAGTGGATCCCGCTGGCGAGGATGTCGTGGGTAAAGACAAGGTCGCGCCCGATCGGCGGGCTGAACACCGCCGCGTCGTCGGCGAGGCCGCGCGCGGCGCCGCTCGTCGCCAAGGGCGCGAGCAGCCGCGCGATCAGGTCGCGCTCACGCACCCGTCGTCGTCGACCGTACCGACCGCGCCACCGAATCGAGCAAGCCATTGACGAACTTGGCCTCGCGCGAATCGTAGAAGGCGTGGGCGACGTCCATATATTCGTCGATGATCGTCGCCACCGGAACGTCGGCGCGAGCGATGAGCTCATAGACGCCGGCACGGAGCAGCCCGCGCATCGGCTTGTCGAGGCGGTCCAACGCCCAGCCTTCGGCGAGATTGGCCGAGATCAGCGCGTCGATCTCGCCGCCGCGCGCGGCCGCACCGGCGACGAGGTCGTCGAAGAACGGCGCGTCGGCGGGGCGATACTGCTCGTCGCCGATCGTCGCACCGAGGCGATAATTGTGGAATTCGACCAGCAGACCGGGGACGCTGCCGCCGATCATGTCGCGCTGATACAACGCTTGTACCGCCGCGAGTCGCGCCGCCGAGCGCGCGTTGCCGACCCGCGCCTTTTTCATCTTCGTCTGTGCCATGGCCGCGATGTAGCGGCGCAAGGCCGCAATGTCACCCTCGCGGGGGCTGCCGCGGCGTTCGCGCGGCGTCGACGATGCGTGCCGTCGAGACGAGGATCGCGGCGACTAGACCGCCGACCGCGAGTAGCCCTGCCGGCGTCATCTCGGCCCGCGCGCGCAGTCGCACGCCCCGCCCAAGCCGCAGATTGACTGCGGCACGCTGCGGAACCGACAGGAAGGAGTGCTGTTTCTCGGGCAACCGGTTTGTCATCGGCGCAGGGTAAACCGGACGCGGCGCGCGCGGAAGTCGAGCGCGACGCGGCGGAATGCCTCGAGAACGTCGGTGCCGAGCAGCATCGCGGGTTGATGCTCGAGCCCGAACAGGCGGAACGGCGGTGCGTCGGCGAAGGCGACGGGCACGTTGGCGAGGCTGATGCCGCCGATGCGGATGTTCGACAACGTCGCGAGATCTGCGGTCAGCGTTTGCCCGGTGACGCTCGTCAGGATCACCGGATGCGGAACGGGCGACCGGCGCGTCCCGAACACCCGCGCCCGCAGCGCGAGGTTACCCATCGTCACCTCCGACCCGGTATCGATCACCGCATAGATCGGGACGCCGCCGACACTTGCGGCGGTCAGGATCAGCTGGCCGTTGCGGCGTCGCGCGGTCACGACGATCTCGTCGCCGCCGCTGACCAATTCCGCCCTGCGCGAGTCCTGGACGGTGATCGTCTTTTTGTCGAAATCGAGCATCAGCCGCTGGTCGGCAAGCGCGTCGATCCCGACAAGTCCCTGCGCGCCGATATAACGCTCGGGCAACGCCGGGGCTGCAATATTGTCGATCGTGCTCTGGCCGAGCTTGATCGTCTCGATGTGAACGGTCCCGACCCGCGCCGCGCCGGCCATCCCCTGGAGCTTGACGATGTTGCCCGCCGGTAGGTTGAGCTGCGCTGCAAGGCCAGCCCCGATGACGGAGCGGTCTGCCCCCGAGTCGACGAGGAAGCGGAACGGGCCCTTGCCGTCGATCTCGACCGGGATGAACATCCGCGTCTTCGATTGCTCGGCGGCAACGGCATCGCCGGTGATCTCGAGCGAGTTGTCGATCGTCGCCGGCGGGATCGTCGGCAGGATCGGTGGTTCGGCGGCTGCCGAAAGAGCCGCGAGGGCAGCGAGCATCACGATACTCATGAGCACCGCATTGGTCCGTTTGCGGACGATCTGCAAGCCACGGCGCGCGTGGATGTTATGCCGCCGCAAAGCGCTCGCGCAGCGCAATCATCGCAAGGGCCGCCTTCGCCGCCTCGCCGCCCTTGTCCTTCTCGGACCGCCGCGCGCGCGCCCACGCCTGCGCCTCGTCCTCGACCGTCAATATGCCGTTGCCGATGGCAAGGCCGTCGAGGGTCAGCGCCATGATCCCGCGCGCGCTTTCCGACGCGACGACCTCGAAGTGATACGTCTCGCCGCGGATGACGGTGCCGAGCGCGACGAAGCCGTCGAAGCTCCCCTCGGTCTCAATGGCCGACGCCAGCCCGATCGCCGCCGGAATCTCGAGCGCGCCCGGCACGGTGATCGTCTCGTGCGTCGCTCCCGCAGCGTCGAGCGTCGCCCGCGCGCCGTCGAGCAGCGCGTCGGCGAGGGCGTCGTAAAAGCGCGCTTCGACGATCAGGAGGTGCGGCATGTGTGATCCTTTCTGCTCCCTCCCCTTAAGGGGAGGGGTCGGGGGTGGGGCAGTTGCCACAAATAGCACAGTCCGAGAAAGCCCCACCCCCGGGCCGACGCAGGCGCGTCGTCTCTCGCCCCTCCCCTAAAGGGGAAGGGTAGAATGCCGTCTCGCTAATCCGTCGCGCCGGGGATCGGCCGCTCGCCGACGACGGTCAAGCCGTAGCCGGTCAGGCCGATGATCGTCCGGTGCGAATTGGTCAGCAGCACCATGTCGGTGACCCCGAGGTCGACGAGGATCTGCGCGCCGATGCCATAGTCGCGCAACGCGATCGACTCGGCATTGCCTCGCGCCTTCATCTGCGTCGAGATCGCGTCGGCGCGCCCGTCGCGGATGATGACGACGATCCCCGCGCCCTCGTCGCCGATGATGTCCATCGCCCGCTGCAACTGGCCCGAGCGGCTGTCGTCCTCGGCGAACAGGTCGGTGAACATCGACATCGTGTGCATCCGCACCAGCGTCGGTTTCGCCGGGTCGATATGGCCCTTCTGCAGGACCATGTGCTCGGTGCCCTCGGCCTTGTTGACGTACGCCTTCGCCGTCCAGCGCCCGCCGTGGCGGCTGTCGAGCGGAGTTTCGGCGAGGCAGGCGACGAGGTTGTCGTGCTTCATCCGGTAGGCGATGAGGTCGCGGATCGTGCCGATCTTGAGGTCGTGCTCGGCGGCGAAGCCGAGCAGGTCGTCCAGCCGCGCCATCGTCCCGTCGTCGTTCATGATCTCGCAGATCACCCCCGACGGGTTGAGCCCGGCAAGCCGCGAGACGTCGACCGCCGCCTCGGTATGCCCGGCGCGGACGAGCACGCCGCCGTCGCGCGCAACAAGTGGAAAGATGTGCCCAGGGGTGACGATGTGGCTCGCGTCCTTCGATGCGTCGATCGCCACCGCGACGGTGCGCGCGCGGTCGGCGGCGCTGATCCCGGTAGTGACGCCGTCGCGTGCCTCGATCGAGACGGTGAAGGCGGTCTCGTGGCGGGTGCCGTTGTGCCGCGCCATCAGCGGCAGGCCGAGCGACTTGACCCGGTCGGCGGCGAGCGCGAGGCAGATTAGCCCGCGGCCGTGCTTCGCCATGAAGTTGATCGCCGCCGGGGTTGCCATCTGCGCCGGGATGATCAGGTCGCCTTCGTTCTCGCGGTCCTCGTCGTCGACGAGGATGAACATCCGGCCGTTCTTCGCCTCGTCGATGATCTCCTCGATGCCGACGAGCGCGCGCGGCGAGTTCTGCCGGACGAGATAGGTCTCGAGCTTGCGCAGTGTGTCGCTGGTCGGATTCCAGTCGGGCTCGTCGAGGTTGCGCAGCGAATTGGCGTGGAGCCCCGCGGCTCGGGCAAGGCCCGACCGGCTCTCATTGCTATCGCCCACCAGCATCCGGATACGATCGATCGTGGTCATGCTTCACACCTCAATGTGAAAACTACCAGCGCCGATCACATCACAATGTCAACACATCTCGCATGCGCCCGAGATAACGGGCGAGAATGTCGATCTCGATGTTGACCTCGTCGCCGATCGCAAAGCCACCGAGGGTCGTCCATTCGGCGGTGTGCGGGATGATGTTGAGGTCGAAGCGCACCCCGGCGTCGGTCCCCGGCGCGACGGCATTGACCGTCAGCGACACGCCGCTGAGCGCGACCGATCCCTTGGCGGCGACGAACGGCGCGACCGATGCGGGGGCCTCGATCGTCAGCTTGATCGAGCCGCCCTCGTAGTCGAGCGCCGCTACCCGACCGACCGCGTCGACATGGCCGGTGACGATATGCCCGCCGAGTTCGTCGCCGACCTTGAGCGCGCGTTCGAGATTGAGCCGCACCCCCGCGGTCCATTGCGCGGCGGCGCTGTGGCGCAGCGTCTCGCCGCTGACGTCGACGGCGAACTCTCCAGGCGCCTTGTCGACGACGGTCAGGCACACCCCCGAGCACGAGATCGACGCGCCGAGCGCGATGCCGGAGGTGTCGTAGCCGGTGGCGATGCGGACGCGGAGGTCGCCGCGCGCTTCGACCGCAGTGACGGTGCCGATGTCGGTGATGATGCCGGTGAACATGGACCCTGCCTATCGGACGCGGTCGTATTCCTCAACCCGGTCGGGGCCGAGCGTCAATGCCGCGGCGAGCCGCCAGCGGCCGTGCGCGCTGCTGAGGTCCGCCAAGCCGAGGTCGCCGATGCTATGCCGCCCCCCGATCAGGATCGGGGCGCGATAGATCAGCAGCCGGTCGACGCAGTCGGCGGCGAGAAGCGTCGTCGCGACGGCGGCGCCGCCCTCGACGAGCACGGTCAGGATGGCAGGATCGAGGTCGTCGAGGTCGCGGACCAGCAGCGCCTCGCCGATCCGCGCTCCCGCCGGGATGACCTCGAGCGACCGGCTGAGGACCGCACGGCGCGGCGCGCGGTCCTCCAGCCCGTCGAGCCGGACGTCGAGCGCGGGGTCGTCGGCGACCAGCGTCCCGCCGCCGACGACGATGAGGTCGCAGCGCGCGCGTTCGAGATGCGCGTGGCGCCGGGCCGGCGCGCCGGTGATCCAGCGGCTGGTCCCGTCGGGAAGCGCAATGCAGCCATCGAGCGACACCGCGAGCTTGAGCGTGACGTGCGCGCGACCGTGGCGCTGCCGGGTGAAGAAGCCGGCGTTGAGTCGCTCGGCGGCGGGCTGGGCAACGACATCGACAGTTATCCCGGCCGCGCGCAACCGGGCGATCCCTGCCCCGGCGGTGCGCGGATCGGGGTCGATGCCGCTGGCGACGACGCGGGCAATCCCGGCGGCGATCAGGCTATCGCTGCACGCCGGACCGCGCGCCGAGACATGGGCGCAGGGTTCGAGCGTGACATAGGCGGTCGCCCCGCGCGCAGCATCGCCCGCTGCGGCGAGCGCCATCGCCTCGGCATGCGGGCGACCGCCGGGTTGCGTCCAGCCCCGTCCGACGACCCGATCATCGGCGACGATGACGCAGCCGACGCTCGGGTTGGGGCTCGTCCGTCCGACGCCACGCTCGGCGAGGGCGAGCGCCGCGCCCAGCCATCGCGCGTCGTCGCGGTCGCTCACGCCTTGGGCTTAGCCGCGGTGGTGGCTGCAGACGGCGGAGGCGGCGCGACATAGCCCTCGGGCTGGAGGTTCTTCGGCTGCGCCGAGACATACGCGTCGTACTGGTTCTGCGCCTTGACGCGCGCGGGACCCTTGAGCGTCGCGATATAAGCGCGCGAGGTCGCCGCATCGGCGCGCGCCGTCGCGACCTCGACCGCGCGCTCGGAATAGACGTCTGCGTCGCTGCGGGTCGCGGGCCAACTCTTGACGAACACCACCGGGACGACCTTGCCCGAATAGCCCCAGCGCGATTCGAGCAGGAACAACGCCATAATCGCGCCGACGATCAGCAGGGCCAGCCCGCCGATGATCAGCCGCGATCGCGGTATGTCGCGCATCCGCTCGATCAACGACCCCGGCGACGGTGACGACGGCGGCGAAAAATCGGCGTCCGGCCGCCACGCGCGGCGGGCCAGCTCGAGCGGCGTCCGCGCTGCCGGCCGGGCCTGGGGTTCGGACCCCTTCGACGGCAGCAGCCGCGGCGGCGGCAAGGGCGAAAACAACTTCATCGGCAGTTACTCCACGCCACTGATATAGGCGGGCGCAGCAGCCGCCGCCAGCCGCGACAACGCCGCGTCGCGCCCAATCAGCGGCAGCAGAGCCGCCATCTCGGGACCTGCGTCGCGTCCGGTCAGCGCGACACGCAGGGGGTGGAACAGCGATCGGCCCTTGCGCCCCGACGCCACCTTGAGCGCGGCGGTCCAGCGCGGCCAGATGTCGGGGGTCCAATCGAGCGCGGCCAGCGCATCGTGAGCGGCGGCGATGAAGTCGCAGTCGGCGGGGTCGGCGACACCATCGACCGGCCCGGTGATCACCCGCCACCAGCCCTCGGCGTCCGCCACCGTCGCCAGGTTGCCGCGCACCGCGTCCCACGTCGCCGCGGTCATGCCGTCGGGCAGCCGGTCGGCCACCGCATCGAAGTGCAGTGCATGGATCATCTTCGCATTGAGCGCCGCGAGCTCGGCGGGATCGAAGCGTGCCGTCGACCGCCCGAACGCGGCGAAGTCGAACCCCGCGATCAGCGCTGCATCGTCCGCGGGTTCGGTGACCGCACTGGTGCCAATCCGCGCGAGGAACGCCCGCACCGCCCCCGGCTCGATCCCCGCCTCGCGCCAAGCCGCGACACCCTCCGAACCCAGCCGTTTCGACAGCGCGGCATCGGCCCCGGTCAGCAGCGGCAGGTGCGCGAGCGCGGGCGGCTCGGCCCCGAGCGCGGCGAACATCTGCAGCTGGACCCCGGAATTGGTGACATGGTCCTCGCCGCGGACGATCGTCGCGATCGCCAGGTCGATATCGTCGACCACCGACGGCAGCATATACAGCCACGACCCGTCGGCGCGGCGGACGACCGGGTCGGACAGCGACGCCGGGTCGATGTGGCATTCACCGCGAACGAGGTCGTGCCACACCACCGGCGCATCGGTGTCGAGCCGGAAGCGCCAGTGCGGAGCAACGCCCTTCGCGGCAAAGTCGGCATGGTCGACCTCGGTCAGCGCCAGCGCGCCGCGATCGTACACCGGCGGCAGCCCGCGCGACGCCTGCACCCGCCGCTTGAGATCGAGCTGCTCGGGCGTGTCGTACGCGCGATATGCCCGCCCCGCCGCCGCCAGCCGGGCAAGCGCCGCCTCGTACAGCGAGAACCGGTCCGACTGCCGCACCGCGGCATCGGGAGCCAGCCCGAGCCAGTCGAGATCATCGCGGATCCCCTGCGCCGACGCCTCGCTCGACCGCGCAAGGTCGGTATCGTCGAGCCGGAGGATGAACCGCCCACCCTGCTGGCGCGCGTACAGCCAGTTGACGAGCGCGGTGCGGATGTTGCCCGCGTGGAGGCTGCCGGTAGGGGATGGGGCGAAGCGGGTGACGGTCATGGGCGTGTGGTCAGGATAGGAACGCCGTGACGCGGACCGGCTTTGATTAGTGCATGGTCGTTTGTCGCCAACGATGCACCCAGACGCATCGCCAGTTCCAGATATCCAGCGTCATATGCCGTCAGGCTTGCTGTCGTTGCGAGGTCGAGCACGTTCCTCGACATGCCAGCCGCGTCAAGCTCAGCCGGAGCAAGCAACGCCTTTGCAGAATCGAAATGTTCGTTCCGTCGTTGACGCGTCATGCGCTTGCGTCGCTCGGCGTTCAGGAGCAGCGACACAATCTCGATCGACCAATATGCCGGAATGAACAGATCGCCGTCGCGCAGAGCGTCCCAGATTGGACTGTCTCGCTCGGTGACCTCGTCATCCAGAAGGATCGCCGCCGTGATTGACGCGTCGACAACGATGCGCGTCAACGCTGATCCTCTTTGATCCAAACAACAATCTCGTCGCTGGAAATCGAAGGGTCGCCGCGCGCGCGCCGAGCCCGCCCCGCTTCGAACAACGCATCGACCGCTGCGCGCTGGGCTGCCTTGCGGTCTTCGGCAGCGGCCGTCAGCCGGGCGGCTGGCTTGCCGTGCCGGGTGATGACGATCTCCTCACCCGCTTCAGCAGCAGCAATCCACGCCGATGCATTATCCTTGAACTCTGCAACAGGAACTTGGCGCATCGGTTAATCCTTCTGGCCAGAATATGGGCCAGAATCAGCCACTCGGCAAGTCAGCTCGTCCGGAACGCATTCGTGATCGGATACCGCCGGTCGCGCCCGAAATTGCGCCGCCCGATCTTCACTCCCGGGGGAGCCTGGCGGCGCTTGTATTCGGCGACGTAGAGCAGGCGCTCGATCTTCGCCACGAGCGCGACGTCGAGCCCGGTCGCGGCGAGGTCGCCGACCGACTGCTCGTTCTCGACCAGCCCGATCAGGATGCGGTCGAGGACGTCGTACAACGGCAGGCTGTCGTCGTCGCGCTGGTTGTCGCGGAGCTCGGCGGTCGGCGGCTTGTCGATCACCCGCTGCGGCATCACCGGCCCCTTCGGCCCCAGACCGAGCCGAGGGAAATTCGCGTTGCGCCACTCGCACAGCTTGAACACCGTCGTCTTGTAGACGTCCTTCAAGACCGAATAGCCGCCCGCCATGTCGCCGTAGATCGTCGCGTAACCCGTCGACATCTCGCTCTTGTTGCCCGTCGTCAGGAGCATCGGCCCAAACTTGTTCGACAGCGCCATCAGGCTCAGCCCGCGGATGCGCGACTGGATATTCTCCTCGGCGATGTCGCGCGACCGCCCCTCGAACAGCGGCGCGAGCATCTCGTCGAACGCCGTCATCGCCGGCAGGATCGGCACGGTGTCGAGGCGGCAGCCGAGCAACGCTGCGCATTCGGCGGCGTCCTCGAGGCTGTCGCCGCCGGTGAAGCGCGACGGCAGCATCACGCACCACACCCGGTCGGCGCCGAGCGCATCGACCGCGACCGCCGCCGACAACGCACTGTCGATCCCGCCCGACAGGCCGAGGACCACCCCGGGGAAGCGGTTGCGGTTCACATAATCGCGCAGGCCGACGACCATCGCGTGGTAGATTCCGGGCAGGTCGTCGTCAATTTGCGCACGGTCGCCGGGCGCGCAGACCCAGCCGCTCGCGCCGCGCGTCCACCGCGTCGTCACCAGCGCCTCGTCCCAGTCGGGGAACTGCCATGCGGTCGAGCGGTCGGCGTTGAGGATGAAGCTCGCCCCGTCGAACACGAGTTCGTCCTGCCCGCCGACGCGGTTGAGATAGGCGAGCGGCAGCCCGGTCTCGACGACGCGCGACACGCTCAGCGACAGCCGCCGGTCATCCTTGCCGACCTCGAACGGCGAGCCGTTGGGGACGATCAGCATCTCCGCGCCGGTCTCTGCAAGGCATTCGGTGACTTCGGGGGTCCAGATGTCCTCACACACCGGCACGCCGAGGCGGACGCCGCGGAAGCCGAGCGGCCCGGGCAGCGGCGCGCTGGCGAAGACGCGCTTCTCGTCGAAGGTGCCGTAGTTCGGCAGGTCGTGCTTGCGCGTTACCGCGACGATCTTGCCGCCGTCGAGCAGCGCCATCGCGTTGAACAGCCGCCCATCCTCGACCCACGGCAGCCCGACGAGCATCCCCGGCCCGCCGTCGCCCGTCGCCGCCGCCAGCCGCTCGAGCTCTACCAGGCACGCCGCGACGGCCGCAGGCTTGAGCACGAGGTCCTCGGGCGGATAGCCGATCAGCGACAGCTCGGGCGTGACGAGCAAATCCGCCCCGCTCGCCGCCGCCCGCGCCCCCAGCATCGCGTCGGCATTGCCGCGCAGGTCGCCGACGCTCGCGTTCGACTGGTGGAGGGCGATCGTCAGCGTGTCGGTCATGTTGGCGGATGTAGGCCAACACTCTCAACACGTCATCCCCGCCGCTCTTGATCCTCCCCGTCTTCGGGGAGGGGGACCGCGCCGCACTTCGCGGTGTGGTGGAGGGGCGGGCGGTCTAACTCACATTCCGAGTCCGCTGCGCCGCCCCTCCACCATGCAAGAGCATGGTCCCCCTCCCCGAAGACGGGGAGGATCAATAAGACAGCGGTCGATCAAGCGGGATGACGCCGTTAACCGAACCCGCTACCAACGCCTGCATGGGGCCGACACCGATCATCTGCGCGCTGATCGGCTATGTCCTCGGAGCGATTCCATTCGGGCTGCTGCTGACGCGGGCGTTCGGCGCGGGCGACCTTCGCGCGATCGGCTCGGGCAATATCGGCGCGACCAATGTGCTGCGGACCGGGCGCCGCGATCTCGCGCTGGCGACGCTGCTGCTCGACGGCGGCAAGGGCGCGGCGGCGGTGCTGATCGCGCGGCATTTCACCCACGACGAGCAGATCGCGGCGATTGCCGGTCTGGCGGCGTTCGGCGGCCACCTGTTCCCGTGGTGGTCGTGGCGCGGCGGCGGCAAGGGGGTCGCGACGATGCTCGGCGTGACGCTGGCGGCGTGGTGGCCGGCGGGGATTGCGGCGCTCGTCGTCTGGCTCGTCGGCGCGCTGGTCACACGCTACTCGTCGGTCGGCGGGATGCTGGCGTCGCTCGCGGCGCCGTTGCTGTTCGCGTTCGGACTGGTGAGCGGCGCTGCGTGGTTGCCGATCGGCGCGGTGCGCTGGCTGGTCGTCTTCGCCGCGATGGCCTTCCTGCTGATCCTCAAGCACGGCGAGAACATCCGCCGCCTCAGGTCCGGGACCGAGAGCCGGATCGGGAGCAAGTGATCCGCGACGCGGCGAACCCCAGCGATACCAGCGACATCGCCCGCCTCCGCCTGATCCGCAGCGACAATATCGGCCCGGTCACCTACCGCCAGCTCATCCGCCGCTTCGGCACCCCGCAGGCCGCGCTCGACGCCCTGCCCGACCTCGTTCGCCGCGGCGGCGGAGCAGCGCGGATCGCGACCGTCGCCGACGCCGAAACCGAGCTCGCCGCAGTCGCCAAGTTCGGCGGACGCTTCGTCTTCATCGGCACCGACCTTTACCCGTGGCTCCTCGCGCAGACCGAAACCGCGCCCCCGGCGATCGCGGTCAAGGGCGACATCGACCTGCTTGAACGCCCGGCGGTGGCGATGGTCGGCGCGCGCAATTCGAGCGCGGCGGCGGTGCGCTTCGCCCGCGAACTCGCCACCGAACTGTCGCGCGCCGACCTCGTCGTCGTCTCGGGGCTCGCCCGCGGGATCGACTCGGCGGCGCATCAGGGCGCGCTCGAAGGCGGCACGATCGGGGTCATCGCCGGGGGGCTCGATAACGTCTATCCGCCCGAGAACGCTGGCCTCCAGGCGGCGATCGGGGAGTCGGGGCTTGTCGTCGCCGAACAGCCATTGGGAACCAACCCGCAGGCGCGCCACTTCCCGCGCCGGAACCGCATCATCGCCGGGCTTTGCGCCGGGACGATCGTCGTCGAGGGGGCGCTCAAGTCGGGGTCGCTGATCACCGCACGCATCGCCGCCGAGGCCGGGCGCGAGGTGATGGCGGTGCCGGGCTCGCCGCTCGACCCGCGCGCGCAGGGGTGCAACCAGTTGATCCGCGAGGGCGCAACCTTGGTCCAGACCGCCGCCGACGTCCTCGAGGCGCTCGGCACCGTCGGCGGCCAGATCGGCGGCCGTCTGCTATCGCCCGGCGTCGCATGGGACCCCGGCCCGGTCGCGATCGACGCCGACGACGCGACGCGGGGTTACATTATCGCGCTGCTGTCGCCGACCCCGGTCGCGATCGACGAACTCGTTCGCCAGAGCGGGTGCGCCGCGGCGACGGTAGCGAGCGTGCTGCTCGATCTGGAGTTGTGCGGCGGGCTGGTGCGCCATGCGGGAGGGCGCGTGGCGGGGGTCTAGTCGGGCATAAAAGCCGCGACGTCCTGTCCGCCGTAGTGAATTGCGGAAATCGCGACGATTTGCTCTTCGACCGTAAAAACGATCAGGCAACGCTTACGATAATTTATCGTGCGTGCGCCTTTACGAAGGTCACTGCGCGGCGTTCCTCGGAACGGAAAAATCTTGAGTTGCCGACAATGTCCGGTGATTGCTTCAATATACGCTGAGGCGATCGATGGCGACGCGGAAGCGGCAATATAGTCGTATAAGTCGTCGAGTTGCAGCTTCGCCTCGATCGAAAACCGGACCTCGTATTCAATCAATGTCGCGCGATTGCCCGGGCGTGGCGCTCCTTAAGACCCACGACGACGTCCTCGATCGGGATAAGCCGGCTCGGATCGGCGCGGTAGGCATCGATCGCCGGACCCACCTCCTCGCGCAGCCACTTTTCGATACGCGGATCAGGTTCCAGCAACGCCTCGAGGCTATCCTGGATGACTTCGCTCGGACTGTCATATTCCCCGTCCGCAACCTTGCTGCGGACGAGTTCGGCCATGTGTTCCGGCAAGGTGATCGTGAATTCCTGGGTCGCCATGCCTTATCCTTCGGGGTCTGAGAACGAATATAGACCTTAGGCTCGTCCACCTCAACGCAACGATCTCCGCCGCTGTCCTACACCCCGGCGTCCGGTGTACGATCGCATCCCTCGAGTCGCCACCGGGCGGCCGTCGTGCTCTTTCTCAGCGTCAATCGTCCGCAGCACGGTCCCGCCCGGGGAGCCCGTCCAGACCTCCGCCCGCCGCGCCGGGCGTCATGAAATCAATGTCCAAAACCCTGAACTTCGTGTGACCTTTCGCACCGCGAAACGGGTCGTCACGCCCAACTTGACCGGACGATCGTGTCCGCAATTGTACGCTCCCCTTGCCACCGCCCCCATATAGCGCGTAGGGGCCGCCGCGCTTGGCCCGGGAGAACATTGCATGGACGTCGTGATCGTCGAGTCACCCGCGAAGGCCAAAACGATCAACAAATACCTGGGGTCGAACTACGTCGTCCTCGCGAGCTACGGCCATGTCCGCGACCTGCCGCCGCGCGATGGGTCGGTCGAAACCGAGAACGGCTTTGCGATGCACTGGGAATTGTACGGCGACAAAGCCAAGCAGCTCAAGGCGATCAGCGACGAGGTCAAGAAGGCCGACCACGTCATCCTCGCCACCGACCCCGACCGCGAGGGCGAGGCGATCGCGTGGCATCTGCTCGAATGGATCAAGGGCAAGAAGGGCCTGATGCCCAAGGGCGGCGCGACCCGCGTCACCTTCAACGAGATCACCAAGACCGCGATCCTCGCCGCGATGGGCAAGCCCCGCGAGGTCGATGGCGACCTCGTCGACGCCTACCGGGCGCGGCGCGCGCTCGACTATCTCGTCGGCTTCAACCTGTCGCCGGTGCTGTGGCGCAAGCTGCCCGGCGCCAAGTCGGCCGGCCGCGTCCAGTCGGTCGCGCTGCGCATCGTCGTCGACCGCGAGCGCGAGATCGAGACCTTCGTCAACCGCGAATATTGGACCGTCGAGGCCAGCCTCGCGACCGTCGCCGGGGCATCGTTCGTCGCGCGGCTGACCCATTGGAATGGCAAGAAGCTCGACCGTTTCGACCTGTCCGAAGTCGTCGCCGCGCAGCAGGCCCGCGCCGACGTCGAGCACGGTAAGTTCACCATCAGCGCGGTCGAGACCAAGCCCGCGACGCGCAACCCCTATCCGCCGTTCACCACCTCGACGCTCCAGCAGGAGGCGGCGCGCAAGCTCGGCTTCACCGCCAGCCACACGATGCGCGTCGCCCAGTCGCTCTACGAGGACGGCCACATCACCTACATGCGGACCGACGGCGTCCAGGTCGCGGGCGAGGCGATCGACGCCGCGCGCGTCGTCATCGCCGAGGACTTCGGCGGCGGCGAGGAGGTGCTGCCGACCAAGCCGCGCCACTATGCGACCAAGGCGAAGAACGCGCAGGAAGCGCATGAGGCGATCCGCCCGACCGACATGCGGTTGCGCCCCGGCAAGGCCGGCATCGCGGGCGACAACGGCAAGCTATATGCGCTGATCTGGAAGCGGACGATCGCGTCGCAGATGGCGTCGGCGAAGATGGAGCGGACCGCGGTCGACCTGACCGACGCCGTCGGCAAGGCGACGCTGCGCGCATCGGGGCAGGTCATCCTCCACCCCGGCTTCCTCGCGGTCTATACCGAGGACCGCGATGATACGCCGGTCGACGGTGACGACGCCGACGACACCCGCCGCCTGCCCAAGCTGGTCCAGGGCGAGAAGCCGCAGGTCACCGCCGCGCGCGCCGACCAGCACTTCACCGAGCCGCCGCCGCGCTATTCGGAAGCATCGCTGGTCAAGCGCCTCGAGGAGCTGGGGATCGGCCGCCCGTCGACCTACGCCTCGATCCTCCAGACGCTGCGCGACCGGTTGTACGTGCGGATGGAAAAGAACCGCTTCTTCGCCGAGGAGAAGGGCCGGCTGGTGACCGCCTTCCTCGAACGCTATTTCGAGAAATACGTCAGCTACGACTTCACCGCCGAACTCGAGACGCGGCTCGACGAGGTATCGGCGGGCGACCTCGATTACCTCACCGTTCTTAGCGATTTCTGGAAGGACTTCTCGCCGAAGACCAAGGAAGTCCTCGAGATCCGCCCGTCCGACGTCACCGTCGCGCTCGACGAATTCCTGTCGCCATTCCTGTTCCCGCCGAAGGAGGACGGCTCCGACCCGCGGCTGTGCCCGACGTGCGGCACCGGGCGGCTCGGCCTCAAGACCGGCAAGTTCGGCGCGTTCGTGTCGTGCTCGAACTACCCCGACTGCCGCTACACCCGCCAGTTCGGCGAGGGCGGCGAGCTCAAGGAATCGACCGGCCCGGTTGTCCTCGGCGATGATCCCACGACCGGGCAGCCGGTCAGCCTGCGCTCGGGCCGCTTCGGGGCGTACGTCCAGCTCGGCGAGGACGGCGCCAAGGGCGATCCCAAGCCGCCGCGCGCGTCGATCCCGAAGGACATGCCGGTGGCCGGCGAGGAACATCTCGACACCGCGCTCAAGCTGCTGTCGCTGCCGCGTGAAGTCGGACTCCATCCGGAGACCGGCAGCCCGATCACCGCGAGCATCGGCCGCTATGGCCCCTACCTCGCCCACGCCGGCAAATATGCCCGGCTGACGTCGAGCGCGGAGGTGTTCGAGACGGGCATGAACTCGGCGGTGGCCAAGCTTGCCGACGCCGCCGCAAACCCGGGCCGCGCCCGCAACGCCCCGCAAGCCCTGCGCGAAGTCGGCCCGCACCCGGTGTCGGGCAGCGTCATCAAGCTGATGGAAGGACGCTTCGGCCCCTACCTGACCGACGGCACGACCAACGCCAACGTGCCGAAGGGCGAGGACGGCATGGCGTTGACGATCGATGCCGCCGTCGCCTTGATCGACGCACGCGCCGCGATGCCCACCAAGGGCAAGAAGCCCGCGAAGAAGGCCCCGGCGCGAAAGGCGCCCGCAAAGAAAGCCGCGCCCAAAGCCGCGGCCGCCAAGGCGAAAACAGTCAAGGAAAAGTCATAAAGAGTTAACTGTTATAACCTCCTGTTTCTGTAAGTTACTCAACGTGAAGGACTAATTCAGACGTCGTTAGCAGGATTGCGTCGGGAATCCTTACACTATTGAACGGTCGATATTTGTATTTGGCTGCAAGACATTGAAATCAAGTCGAACGCTGGATTGGCACCCTCCTTGCATTGTTTCGGATGCGTCTCAACAAGGAGATTACCGATGTCCAGATTTGCCACCGCTGCAGTCTTCGCCCTCGCCGGTTTCGCGACCAGCGCTGCCCAGGCGGTCACGACCGTCACCATCGAGGCGGCAGGCGTCACCAACACGACGGTCGCGCTCAAGACATCGCATGTCGAGACATTCGATGGCCCCGTATCTTCGCTCCCCGGGACCTACTCGTCGCTCAATATCGCCGACGGCTCGATCTATGGCGGCGCCGGAGGGTCCGACTTCCTGGCGATCACGCACGGGGTCGTCACGATTACGGTAACCGGGCGGGCCAATTACTTCGGTCTTTGGGCATCGGCGATCGATCCGAACAACACGATCGAATTCTATCGCGGTGGAACCCTCATCGATCACATCAACCCGCTCGCGCTCGGACTCAAGGGGCCATATCGGGGCAACCCGACGCTGGCATTCCTCGGCCAGGACCGCAATCAGGCCTTCGCCTTCATCAACTATCACGTCTTCGGCGGCTACGACGAGGTCAAGCTCATCCAGGGTGTGCACGGCACCTTCGAAAGCGACAACAACACGATCGGCCTCATCCCCGAGCCGACGTCGTGGCTGCTGTTCATCGCCGGCTTCGGCCTTGTCGGCCTGCGTTTGCGCCGCGTCCCGACGCTCGTCGTTTACGCCTGATCGACCGAGCGTTCTGCCAACAGAAAGGGCTGCCCGGCGCCCGGGGCAGCCCTTTTTGATTGCGGGCGGCCGGTTGCGGTCCCACAAGCTCGAGCGATGCCGCGCCGTCCCCCGCCCCCGCCGCCCGGTCTGCCGACGGCCGAGCAGGTCCTCGCCTTCATCGCCGCTAGCCCGACCCCGGTCGGCAAGCGCGAGATCGCACGCGCCTTCGGACTCCACGCGCAGGACAAGATCGCGCTGAAAAGCCTGATGCGCGATATGACCGACGCCGGGCAGCTCGACGTCGGCCCCAAGCGCCAGGTTCACAAGGGCGGCGGCCTGCCCAAGGTCACCGTGCTCCGCGTGATCGAGGCCGGCGACGGGCCGCCCGTCGGCACGCCCGATCGCTGGGACCATCCCGGCATCCCGCCGAAGGTCCGCATCATCGAGGACAGGCGCCGCGGAGCGCTCGGTCTCGGCGACCGCGTGCTGGCGCGGATCGAGGAGGCTGGCGGCGGCTACACCGGCTTCCCGATGAAGGTCCTCGCGAAGACCGAGGAATTCGTCCTCGGCATCCTCCGCAGGGACGCTGCGGGCTACCGCCTCGTCCCTGTCGACAAGAAGGCGCGGATCGACTTCGCCGTTCTCGATACGGGCGACGCGGAGGTCGGCGACCTCGTCCTCGCCGAGCCGTCGGGGCGTGCTCCACACCAGTCGGCGCGCGTCGTCGAGGTCCTCGGCGATCCATTCGCGCCGCGCAGTTTCTCGCTGATCGCGATCCACGCCAAGGGCCTGCCGCATCGCTTCTCCGACGCCGCGACCGAGCAGGCCGAAGAGGCTGCCGACCAGCCCCTCGGCGAACGCGAGGACCTGCGCCACCTGCCGATCTTGACGATCGACCCCGCCGACGCGCGCGACCACGACGATGCCGTCTGGGCCGCACCGCGCGAGGATGGCGGATGGGATGCGATCGTCGCCATCGCCGACGTCAGCTTTTACGTCCGCGAAGGCACGTCGCTCGACCGCGCCGCCCGCGAGCGCGGCAACTCGGTCTACTTCCCCGACCGCGTCGTGCCGATGCTCCCAGAGATCCTGTCGGCCGACGCCTGCTCGCTGGTCGAGCACAAGGACCGCGCCGTCCTCGCCTGCCACCTGACGATCACCCCCGAAGGCACCCTCGCTGCGCACCGCTTCACCCGCGCCGTCGTCCGCTGCACGACCAACATCGCCTACGAGGAAGCGCAGGCGACGATCGACGCGCAGGCGGGCGAGCATCTGGCGACGCTCGCGCCGTTATGGGGCGCGTGGGGCGCGCTGGCCAAGGCGCGCGATGCCCGGGCCCCACTCGATCTCGACCTGCCCGAGCGCCGGGTCGAGCTCGATCCGACCGGCACGATCACCGCGATCGTCACCCGCGAGCGCCTCGACGCGCACCGGCTGATCGAGGACTTCATGATCGCCGCCAACGTCGCCGCGGCGCAGGCGCTCGAGGCGAAGCGGACGGTGTGCATGTACCGTGTCCACGAAGCCCCGGGCCGCGAGAAGCTCGTCGCGCTCAAGGATTACCTCGAAACCTTCGGCATCCCCTTCGCGCTCGGCCAGGTGATCGCGCCGAAGACGTTCAACAAGTTGCTCGCCGCGGTGAAGGACGCAACTTATTCGCAGCAGGTCAGCGAGCAGGTGCTGCGGACACAGACGCAAGCTTATTACTCGCCCGAGAACAAGGGCCACTTCGGCCTGGCGCTGCGCAGCTACGGCCACTTCACCTCGCCGATCCGCCGCTACGCCGACCTCGTCATCCACCGCGCCCTCGTCCGCGCCTACAAGCTCGGCGACGGTGGCTTGAGCGATGCCGAGGCGGCGCTGATGGCGCGGACCGGCGAGCATATCTCGATGACCGAACGCCGGGCGATGGAGGCCGAGCGCGAAACCGTCGACCGCTACGTCGCCGCCTATCTGTCGAAGCGCGTCGGCGAAACGCTGCCGACGCGGATCACCGGGGTCGCCAAGTTCGGCTTCTTCGCTACCGTCGAAGGCATCGGCGGCGACGGACTCGTCCCGGTGTCGACGCTCGGGGCCGAATATTTCGTGTTCAACGAGGACGCGCGGACGCTCGAGGGCAGCAGCAGCGGCACGCGCTACGCCGCCGGACAGAAACTCGACCTGCGCCTCGCCGAGGCCAACCCGATCACCGGCGCGCTTCGCTTCGAGTTGCCGCTCGGCGAGGGCGAAAGCCCGGCTCCGCGCAACGACCGCGTCCGCACTGGGCGACGCGCCGGACAGAGTCGCATTCCGCCGGGGATAAGGCGCGGACGGCGGTCGTAAGTCTTGACTTTCATGCCCCCTGCCGTCAGAGAGCGCGGTCTGTCGCGATGGCCCCGAGGTTCACGCGCTTCTAGCAATACACGGGACGCGTCATGGCCAAGCCGACTACGATCAAGATCAAGCTGATCAGCACCGCCGACACCGGCTTCTTCTACACGACCAAGAAGAACCCGCGCACGCAGACCGAAAAGCTGATGTTCAAGAAGTACGATCCCGTCGTGCGCAAGCATGTCGAGTTCAAGGAAGCCAAGATCAAGTAAGCCGGATCGGCGTCCGCCCGGGCAGCCGAGTCGCTGGCGACCACGATCGCCAGCCGCTTGCATCCCTCCCGCGCGACAAATTCGCGGAAGCCGATGTCCAAGGCACCGGTGAAGAAAAATGGCGCTCGACGCGGCGCGGCTGCCCCCGGTAGAGCAGCGCCATGCAGACACTGAAACCAGACATATCGCTCGCCGCCGCCGAGATGCTCGGGCTGCGCGCGCTCGGGCACATCGTCGGCGATACCGACCTTGGTCCGCGCTTCCTCGACCTGACTGGCCTCGACGTCGCGACGCTTCGTGCGCAGGCGGGGTCGCCCGCGGTGCTGTCGGCCGTGCTGGGTTTCCTCGAAGCCCATGAGCCGAGCCTGATCGCGACCGCCGCCGCGCTCGACGTCCCCCCTGCCGCACTGGCCGCGGCGAACCGGACGCTGGCACGATGAGCCGCCCGCTGGTCATCTGCGACTGCGACGAGGTCCTCCTCCACTTCGTCGGCCCGTTCACCGACTATCTCGCCGCCGAGCACGACCTCGCGCTGCATCTCGACAGCTTCGCGCTGTCGGGCAACATCCGCCGCCCCGATGGCTCGACGGTCGAGCCGGAGAATTTCCTGCCGCTGCTCAACGGCTTCTTCGACACCCACATGCCGACTCAGACGCCGTCGCCGGGGGCCGCCGACGCGCTGGCGGCACTGGCGAAGGACTGCGATGTCGTCATCCTGACCAACGTCGACGACCGGCACAATGCGGTCCGCACCAATGAACTCGCCCGCCTCGGCATGCCGTATCGCGTCGTTACCAATAACGGGCCCAAGGGCCGGCCGGTGCGCGCGCTGATGGACGAATATGGCGCGACGCGCGGCGCGTTCATCGACGACCTGCCGCCGCATCATGGCTCGGTCAAGCGCGCCGCCCCTGAGGTGTTCCGCCTCCACATGGTCGCCGACCCCCGCCTTCACGCCTTGATCACGACGAGCGCCGACGCCGATGCGCGGGTCGACGACTGGCCGTCGGCGCTACCGATCCTGCAAGCTGCCTTGGGAGTGACGTCATGAACCCGGAAACCCGCCTGAGCGACCTCGGCATCGTCCTGCCGCACGCCGCCGCCCCGGCCGCAAACTACGTCCCCGGCGTCGTCCACGGCGGACTGCTCCACATCTCGGGGCAGATCCCGTTCGACGCCGATGGCGCGCTGATCCGGGGCAAGCTCGGCGGCGACATGACGACGAAGGAAGGCGCCGCCGCCGCGGCACGTTGCGCGGTCGGGCTGATCGCGCAGATGAAGGCGGTGCTCGGCAACCTCGATCGGGTCGAGCGGGTTGTAAAGCTTGGCGTTTTCGTCGCCTGCACGCCCGACTTCACCGACCAGCCCAAGGTCGGCAACGGCGCGTCGGACCTGATGGTCGCGGTGTTCGGCGAGATCGGGCGGCATGCCCGAAGCGCGGTCGGGGTCGCCGCGTTGCCGCTCGGGGTCGCGGTCGAGATCGACGCGATTGTCGCGGTGCGCGACTGAGGGTGCCGCTGATCGTGGCAGCACGGTAGGGTTGGGGATGCCTGAAACCATCACCGCCCGCATCGTTTCGCATGCTCGCGAGATTGCCGCCGACGACTGGAACGCGTGCGCTGGAGCAGGTAACCCGTTCCTGCAGCATGCTTTTTTCACGTCGCTCGAGGATTCGGGGAGCGCGGTCGGGGGGACGGGGTGGCAGCCGGTTCACCTGGTGATCGACGGTCGTGACGGGAAACCCGCAGCGATCATGCCCAACTACCTGAAATCGCACAGCCAGGGCGAGTATGTCTTCGACCATGGCTGGGCCGATGCCTGGGCTCGGGCGGGCGGATCGTATTACCCCAAGCTGCAGTCGTGCGTGCCCTTCACCCCGGCCACCGGCGCGCGATTGTTGCTGCGTGATCAATCACTTGGCGCTGCTTTGCTGGGGGCGGCCGAAGCGTTGACGGTGCAGAACCACCTGTCTTCGGCGCATGCGACCTTCATTATTCCCGATCAGGTTGGTTTGTTCGAGGCGGCGGGGTGGCTGATCCGGATCGACCAGCAGTTCCATTGGGTCAACGAGGGCTATGCGAGCTTCGACGATTTCCTCGCGGCGTTGTCGTCGCGCAAGCGCAAGGCGATCCGCAAGGAGCGTGAGGGCGCACTGGCGGACGGCATCACCGTCGAGCTGCTGACCGGCCCGGCGATCACCGAGGAGCATTGGGACGCCTTCTGGCATTTCTACCAGGACACCGGCAGCCGCAAATGGGGCCGGCCTTATCTGACGCGCAAGTTCTTCACTTTGCTCGGCGAACGCATGGCCGACCGGGTCCTGCTCGCGGTCGCGCGGCGCGGTCCGCTGATCATCGCCGGTGCTCTCAACCTGATCGGCGACGACTGCCTGTACGGCCGCTACTGGGGGTGCAGCGAGGACGTGCCGTTCCTCCACTTCGAACTGTGCTACTATCAGGCGATCGACTGGGCGATCGCCAACGGCCGGGCGCGGGTCGAGGCGGGGGCGCAGGGGAGCCACAAACTCGCGCGCGGCTATCGGCCGACGCCAACCTATTCGGCACATTTCATCCCCGACAAGGGCTTCCGCCGTGCGGTTGCGGAGTTCCTTGCGGCGGAGCGTGAGGCTGTTGTCGAAGGCATTGAGATGCTTGATGAAGAGGGGCCGTTTCGCAAGGGGTGAGGCGTGCCGCACAGGGCCCGCACACCGCCGCACTTCGATGGGTTCGGTTGCGACCCACGGGCGCGCGTCAAGCGCACTTGTTTTAGCGAGCGATTTTCGTCGCTTAGCTTAGGATGCTCCTAATTCTGATCGTCATACCCGCGACCCGAAGGGCAACGCGCTTGCGTCACGCGGGAACCCATCACCACGAATGGTTGGGGTGATGGGTCCCCGCCTGCGCGGGGATGACGGTTCAAAGGAGGTCGTCGCGCTTTTACTCGCGCCGTCTCAGCCCCCTCTCAGCGGGGCACCACCGCCACGTTGTCGATCAACCGCGTCGTCCCGATCCGGGCCGCCGCGAGCAGCCTCCCCGGCCCGGCCAACGTCGCCATCGGCAGCAAATCGCCATCGACCAGCGCGACGTAATCGGGGACGTCGAACCCCGCTGCGGTGATCGCCGCCGTCGCCTCGGCCAGCGCCGCCGCGACCTCAGCCCCGCCGACAATCGCATCCCGCGCCGCCGCCAGCGCGCGCGGCAAGGCCAGCGCTCGCCTCCGTTCGTCGGTGCTCAAGTAGATGTTGCGCGACGACAGCGCGAGGCCGTCGGGGTCGCGGACGATCGGGGCGCCGACGATCTCGACCGGTAGCGTCAGGTCGGCGACGAAGCGGCGGATGATCGCGAGTTGCTGCCAGTCCTTTTCGCCGAACACCGCGATCGCCGGGCCGGCCGCGAGGAGCAGCTTCGTCACGACAATGGCGACTCCGTCGAAATGCCCGGGCCGCGCCGCGCCGTCGAGACCGTCGCCGAGGTGCGCCACCGCGATGCTCGTCGCGAACCCCGGCGGGTACATGTCGGCGACCGAAGGTGCCCACAACAGGTCGCAGCCTGCCCCGGTCAGCGACGACGCGTCGGCCGCCTCGTCGCGCGGATAACGGTCGAGATCCTCGGCGGGGCCGAACTGCTTCGGGTTAACAAACAGGCTGGCGACGACGCGCTCGGCCCCCGCCGCGCGGGCCTCGGCGACCAGCGCGAGATGCCCGGCGTGGAGCGCCCCCATCGTCGGCACGAGGCCGACACGCGCGCCGCCGCCCCAGCCGGCGATGTGGCGGCGCAGGTCGGCGACGGTCCGGACGATGGGCAAGGTCGACGGCAAGGTCGACGACACGGGCGACGGCACGGGAGACAAGGTTAACGGCAGGGTGGGCGGCGTCACGGGCAAGGGCTCCGGGTTTGACTTGGCGGGACGGGTACACGAAACACCGCGCCGGGTTCGATTGGGGCTAGGTAATGCGCGCGCAGCAAGCACATCTGATCGTGCTCGGCAACGAGAAGGGTGGATCGGGCAAGTCGACGACGGCGGTGCACATCGCCGTCGCGCTCGCCCATGACGGACACCGCGTCGGCGTCGTCGACCTCGACTCGCGCCAGCGGACCGTCGCGCGCTACCTCGAAAACCGCGCGATGTTCGCCAAGAAGCGCGACCTCGCGCTCGTCCAGCCCGAGATCGCGGTGATCGCCGACGGTGACGGCGACGTCGCCGCGCTTGGGCAGCGCCTCGATGCGTGGGCAGGGCTCGATTACGTCGTCGTCGACACGCCGGGGCGCGATTCGGCAATGGGCCGCGCCTCGCTTGCCCGCGCCGACACGCTGGTGACGCCGATGAACGACTCGTTCGTCGACTTCGACCTGATCGGGCAGGTCGACCCCGAGACGTACAAGGTACGGAAACTCAGCTTCTATTCCGAGATGGTGTGGGACGCGCGCAAGGCCCGCGGGCGCGTCGACGGCGGCACGGTCGACTGGGTCGTCCTGCGCAACCGCCTGTCGAGCCTCGAGGCGCGCAACATGAAGCGCGTCGGCGGCGCACTCACCGAGCTGGCCAAGCGCGTCGGCTTCCGCGTCGTACCGGGCCTGTCGGAACGCGTCATCTTCCGCGAACTGTTCCCGCGCGGCCTCACCCTGCTCGACGTCGACGCGCTCGAGGATTTCAGCCTGAGCCATGTCGCGGCGCGGGCGGAACTGCGCGCGCTGGTCGCGGGGTTGAACCTGCCGGCGAAGACTCCGGCGGGCGGCGTTGGCACCGACGGTGCGGATGACGCGGGTGCTGCGGGAGCCAGCGCAGCGGCATGATCATCGCGATCCTCCTCGCGGCGGGGCTCGCGTGGTGGCTCCACAAGGAGGGCGTGCTGCTGCCCAACCTCAAGCGGCTGATGATTCTCGGCGGCGGCGGCATCTTGATCGCGCGGCTGCTCGAGACGGGGCAGGTGTTATTCGCAGCGGCGGCGGCGGGAGCGCTCGCCGCGTGGTGGTTCGCGGGCAAGCGCAAGAAGCCTGCTCCCCTCCCCGCTCCTGCCGAGTTGGCCGAGGCGCGTGCGGTCCTTGGGGTTGCGCCGAGCGACGATGCGGCGGCGATAAATGCCGCGTGGCGGCGGGTGATCGCGCAGGTTCATCCGGACAAGGGCGGGACGGCGGATTTGGCGCGACGCGTGACGGCGGCGCGCGATTTGCTACTGGCGCGGCGGTGATGTCGATGACTGACCCGTCAATTTTCCCGCCCGGCTTCGATACCGCCGCTTTCCTCCGCGACCATTGGCAGAAGAAGCCCCTGCTCATCCGCGGCGACGGCACCGCGTGGCGCAACCCGATCGACCCCGACGACCTTGCCGGACTCGCGGGGGAGGACGGGGTCGAGGCGCGGATCGTGACGCGGACGAAGAAGACGTGGAAGCTCGAGCACGGCCCGTTCAAGGCGTCGCGCTTCGCCAAGCCGGGCAAGAAGCCATGGACCCTGCTCGTCCAGGCGGTCGACCACGCGATGCCCGAGGTTGCCGCGCTGATCGAGCCGTTCCGCTTCGTGCCGAACTGGCGGATCGACGACGTCATGGTCAGCTACGCCGTCGACGGCGGCGGCGTCGGGCCGCACTTCGACCAGTATGACGTGTTTTTGATCCAGGGGCTCGGCCGCCGCCGCTGGCAGATCGGGAGCCGGTGCGACGCGGCGACGGCGCTGCTGGCGCACGATGATCTGCGGCTGCTGGCGGATTTCGTGGCGACCGACGGATGGGTGCTCGAGCCCGGCGACATGCTCTACGTCCCGCCGGGGATCGCGCACGACGGGGTCGCGGTCGGCGACGACTGCATGACGTATTCGGTCGGCTTCCGCGCGCCGTCGCGGGCGGAGCTGATCTCGAACTGGTGCGATCATCTGCTCGATGGATTGGGGGATGATGACCGCTATGCCGATCCTGATCTCGCGGAGCAGGCGAACCCGGGAGAGATCGCGCCCGATGCGATCGCGCGGCTGCATGCGATGGTCACCGAAACGCTCGGCGACCGCGCCGCCTTCGCCCGCTGGTTTGGGGGATATACGAGCGCGCCGAAGAACGACGTCGACTGGTCACCCGACGCATTGATCGAGCCGGAGGCGCTCCGTGAGGCGTTCGCAGGGGGTGCCGCGCTGCGCCGCAATCCGGCGAGCCGCTTCGCCTTCATTCGCGAGGGCGATGGCGTCGTGCTGTTCGTCGATGGGCAGAGTTTCGCGTGCGATGGCGAATTTGCCGCGCTCGCCGAACGACTGGCATCGACCGACCGCCTCGTGCTCGACGCTGCGGCGATGAACTCCGACGCGACGATCAAGTTGATTAGGGCGCTGGTCGAACAGGGGAGTTTCGGGTTCGATCTGAAGGACTAACCACATCGGTTTTCGCCCAGTAGCGAACGTGCCAGGTTCCTCGGCGATCGCGATAGCAGTGTCGTCGTTGCTTTTCTCACGTCGAAGCCGCATCGTGTCGCGATGGCATATGGCGATGACAAACCATCATCAGCACAACTTACGTTAGCCTTGGTCGCGATCTTGATTGCCGTGCTTGAACTCGGCTTCGTCTGGAGCATAGCTCTGATGATGATGTCGTGGTCAAATGTTAGCATGGCTCTACTTAGCTTCGTCCTAGGCACGATCGTTGTCGTGAACAGTGTTCTGATATTCAACCCGGCACGCCCGATGAGGCGCTGGCTACGCATTTTATCAGTGGGATCTATAGGTTTGATGGTTGGCGGACCGATAATTTTGATCCTCGCTACCGAACTCTCTAGCGGCAGCTAATTCCTACTTCGCTCCCAAAACCCGCCGGACCGCTCACCACCCGATCCGGACATCGCTCAGCAGCACATCAGCCCTACCCCTCCCGCCACTCCCCCGGCAGCAACCCCGCGACCGTCCACTCCCCCACACTCCACCGCACCAGCCGCAGCGTCGGCAGCCCGACCGCAGCGGTCATCCGCCGGACCTGCCGATTGCGGCCTTCGCGGATCGTCAGGCGCAGCCAGCAGTCGGGGACGGTCTTGCGGAAGCGGACCGGGGGGTCGCGGGGCCATAGCTCGGGCGGGTCGATGCGCTCGACGTCGGCGGGGCGGGTCGGGCCGTCCTTGAGCTCGACCCCGCGCCGCAGCCGGTCGAGCACGGCGGAATCGGGATCGCCCTCGACCTGGACGAGATACGTCTTCGCCAGCTTGTACTTCGGGTCGGCGATGCGTGCCTGAAGGGCGCCGTCGTCGGTCAGGACGAGCAGTCCCTCGCTGTCACGGTCGAGCCGCCCCGCCGGATAAACCCCTGGGACGTCGACATAATCGCTGAGCGTCTTGCGCCCTTCATCATCCGTAAACTGTGCGAGAACGCCGTACGGCTTGTTCAACAGGATCAATCGCGGCATGGCGTCATTCGATCCTCCGGCAGACGAGTCCTTGAGATGCCCCATGTTTTCGACCCGACCACGCTCCGCGAGTACGACATTCGCGGGGTGATCGGCAAAACCCTTGACGAGGCCGACGCGCACGCGATCGGGCGCGGCTTCGGCACGCGCATCCGGCGGACCGGCGGGAGCAAGGTCGCGGTCGGCTATGACGGGCGGCACTCGTCGCCCGCGCTCGAGGCGGCGCTCGTCGCCGGGCTCAACGAGAGCGGGGTCGACGCGGCGCGAATCGGGCTCGGGCCGACGCCGATGCTGTATTTCGCGGTCCACGAGCTCGAATGCGACGGCGGCGTGATGATCACCGGCTCGCACAACCCGCCCGATTACAACGGCTTCAAGATGATGCTCGGCCACGGCCCGTTCTACGGCGACGACATCACCGGGCTGGGAACGATGGCGGCGGCGGGTGACTGGGAGGACGGCGCGGGGACGTCGCACAGCGTCGACCTGATCGACCGCTACGTCGACCGGCTGATGAAGGGCTTCGCGCCGCCGGCCATGACGATCGCGTGGGACGCGGGCAACGGCTCGGCTGGGCCGGTCGTCGAGCGGCTGACGGCGCGGTTGCCGGGCAAGCACATCCTGCTGTTCACCGACGTCGACGGCGACTTCCCCAACCACCACCCCGACCCGACCGAGGAGCATAACCTGAACGACCTCAAGGCTGCGGTTGCCGCGAACGGCTGCGACATGGGGCTGGCATTCGACGGCGACGGCGACCGGCTCGGCGCGATCGACGGTCAGGGCCGCGTCGTCTGGGGCGACCAGTTGCTCGGGCTGCTCGCCGAGCCGGTGTTGAAGGCGCTGCCCGGCGCGACGATCATCGGCGACATCAAGTCGAGCCAGGCGCTGTTCGACCGCGTCGCCGAACTCGGCGGCAAGCCGTTGATGTGGAAGACCGGGCATTCGCTGATCAAGGCGAAGATGAAGGAAACCGGCGCGCCGCTCGCGGGCGAGATGAGCGGGCACCTGTTCTTCGCGCACGACTATTACGGCTTCGACGACGGGCTGTACGCCGCGGTCCGGCTGATCGGCGCGGTCGCCGCGTCGGGCAACTCGCTGGCGGCGCTCAAGGACGCGATGCCGGCGCTGGTCAACACCCCCGAGCTGCGCTTTCCCTGCGCCGACACACGCAAGTTCGCCGTCGTCGAAGAAGTCCGCGCCCGGCTGGCGGCGTCGGGGGCGACGGTCGATGCGACCGACGGCGTCCGCGTGACGACGCCCGACGGCTGGTGGCTGCTCCGCGCGTCGAACACGCAGGACGTGCTGGTGGCGCGCGCCGAGGCGACGAGCGACGCGGCTTTGGCGCGGTTGATGGCCGATCTCGACGCGGCGCTTGCAGCCTCGTCGGTCGATGCGGTAGGGCGCGACTAATCGGCGGCGGGCGCGCTTAATACGCTTGCAGTTGTCACAAACTGGAACTATGTTGCACTGCAGCATATGCTTCCGGAGTGCGCAATGGCCGTCGACAAGAAGCTCCAATCAAAGCCCGTGAAGCCGTCGGCTGCCGCTGACAATGCGGCGGCGCTCGCGAAGTCGGTCATTGCCGCCAAGCCGGTGAAGCCGGCCGTTCCGATCAAGACGATGGCATCGCCGCTGGCTGCGCCTGCCGTGGCTCAGCCGCCGGTCTCCGCCCCGCTGCCGACGCCCGTTGTTGCCGAACCCGCGGCCCCTGTTCCCGCGGCGCCGCCGGTTGCCGCCGAACCAATACCTCCGATCGAGCCCGCACCGGTGGCACCTGCAGCGCCGTCAGTCGTTATTTCTGAACCAGTTAGTAACCAAGCCTCCCCTCCGGCCGTATCCATACCGGAGACCCTCCAGTCGAAGGAAATCGAAATGACCGAAGCCTACACCACCGCCACCGACGCCCTGAAGAACGGTGCCGAGCAGATCAAGTCGACGATGGCTGGCCACACCGAGAACGCCATGGCGCAGGGCAAGGCGACCTTCGAGCAGGTCGCGTCGAAGTCGCGCGAAGCGATCGAGCACGGCATGAAGTCGGTCGATGAGATGGCCGGCATGGCACGTGGCAACGTCGAGGCGATGCTCGCTTCGTCGCGCGCCGCCGCACAGGGCATCGAAGCGATCGCGCGCGAAGTTTCGGACTTCGCCCGCAAGTCGTTCGAAGAGACCACCGCCGCCGCCCGCGCGATGACGACGGTCAAGTCGCCGAACGAGCTGATGCAGCTCCAGAACGACTTTGCCAAGACGCAGTTCGATGCTGCCGTCGCCGAAATGTCGAAGCTGTCGGAGACGATGGTCAAGCTGATGGGCGAAGTCTTCGAGCCGATGCAGGCGCGCGCCACCGTCGCCACCGACTCGATGAAGTCGATGGTCGGCAAGATCGGCCTGTAATCACGCGGCGTTCGCGCCGGTGACACTTGCGACCCCGGCGTCCGCTCCGGTGCCGCGACAATCCGTGGCCGGGCGGGGGAGCGATCCCCCGCCCGTTCGCATGTCTGGCCCCTTGAACGCCGGGGGGCCAACCCCGTATATTGCGGCGATGAATGTCTTTCCCCATGCAGGTCCCGGCAGCGACGACAACGACGACCGCGATCGTCGCGGCGGTGCCGGTGTCGCGACCAAGACCAAGCCGAAGACCAAGCAGCCGGCGCTGTACAAGGTCTTGATGCTCAACGACGATTACACGCCGATGGAGTTCGTCGTGCTGACGCTCCAGCGCTTCTTCCGCATGACGATCGAGGATGCGACGCGGGTCATGCTCAGCGTCCACCAGCGTGGCGTCGGAATTTGCGGGATATTCACCTACGAAGTCGCCGAGACCAAGGTAACGCAGGTGATGGATTTTGCGCGGGAGCACCAGCATCCGCTGCAGTGCACGCTGGAGAAGGATTGAACGGGCGCACCCCTTCCCCTCCCCTTCAGGGGAGGGGCGAGAGACGACGCGCTTGCGTCGGCCCGGGGTGGGGAAGGTCCGGGCTGAAGTGGTCGCGGTGACTCCCCCACCCCCGGCCCCTCCCCTGAAGGGGAAGGGAGCAGTATTGGTATCGCCTTGCTAACGACCTTCGCCCCCGACCTCCGCATCGTCGTCATCGGCGCATCCGGCGGCATCGGCAGCGCCTTCGTCGACCTCCTCCGCCCCCGCGGCAAAGTCATACCCCTCGCCCGCGCCGACCTCGACCTCACCGACCCCGCCTCGATCACCGCCGCCGCCGCACGCATTGGCGGCCCGCTCGACCTCGTCATCGTCGCGACCGGCCTCCTCCACGACGCCGCCGGTGGCCCCGAGAAGTCCTTGCGCGACCTCGACACGACCCGCCTCGCGCGCAGCTTCGCGGTCAACGCGACCGGCCCGGCGTTGGTCGCGGCGGCGTTCCTCCCGCTCCTCCGCACCGACCGCAAGACCGCCTTCGCGGCGCTGTCGGCGCGGGTCGGGTCGATCGCCGACAACCGGCTCGGCGGCTGGTACGGCTACCGCGCATCGAAGGCCGCGCTCAACCAGTTGCTCCGCACTGCCGCGATCGAGCACGCCCGCCGCGCCCCGCTGAGCGTCGTCGCGAGCCTCCACCCCGGCACCGTCGACACCGGCCTGTCGGCCCCGTTCCAGCGCGGTGTCGCACAAGGCAAGCTGTTCACCCCGGCGTTCTCCGCGCGCGCGATGCTCGATGTCCTCGACGGCCTGACCCCCACCGACAGCGGCGGGCTGTATGCGTGGGACGGGGCGACGATCCCCTTCTGATCGCTCCTGGCGCCAGCGACATTCGGGCCTGGCGCGTCTCGACGTTACGCCTCCGACACTCTATGTGCGTTGCAACATGCTCCGCGCTTTAAAGCTCATCGCCACCCTACTCGCAGTCCCGGCAGCGGCGTCGGAGGATCCCCGCCACCTGATGCCGCCGCCGACCGCGCCGTGCGCTGCCGACCCGACCGGGCCGCTGACCCTCCCCGACCTCGTCGACCTCGCTTTGTGCCACAACCCGGCGACCGCGGTCGCGTGGGCGGCGAGCCGGAGCGCGGCGGCGAACGTCGGCATCGCCCGCGCCGCCGAGCTGCCGAGCCTGTCGGCGACGGTCGGCCCGACGCTCAGCCGGACCGACTTCCTCAGCAACCAGCAGTTCGTCACCGCCGGCGGGCAAGCCTTCAGCGCGACGTCGAACTCGACCGACTTCGGCTCGTCGGCGAGCCTCGCGCTCAACTATCTGATCTTCGACTTCGGCGGGCGCGCGGCGCGGATCGACGGCGCCCGGGCGAACCAGCGCGCCGCGTTGGGGCAGGTCGCCGACACCGCACAGACCGTCGCACTCGACACCGTCACCGCGTACAACAGCTTGCAGGCGAATATCGCGGCGACGACCGCGGCACAGGCAACCGTCGCGTTCAACCGCTCGTCGCTCGACCTCGCCTCGGGGCGAACGCGTGCCGGGGTGGCGACCCCTGCCGACGAGCTGCAGGCGCGAACGTCGCTGGCGCAGGCCGAGCTGACGCTGGCGCAGGCGCGCGGCAACGCCCGGACCTCGGCGGGGCAGCTCGCGGTCGCGGTCGGGCTGCCGCCGACGACGGTACTGACGCTCGCCCCTGCCCCCGTACTCGCCTCCGCCGACAAGCTCAGCCGCGACGTCACCGTGCTGATCGCCGACGCCGAGAAGCTCCGCCCCGACCTCCGCATCGCCGCCGCCAACCGCGACGCCGCAACCGCGCAGATCCGCGCCGCGCGGTCGGACCTGCTGCCTTCGCTCGGCGCCAGCGCGCAGAACAACCTCGGCTATGCCAATTCGTCGGCTGACAGCAACCGCGCCAGCGTCGGGCTGACCGTCTCGATCCCGTTCTTCAACGGCTACGACCGGACCTACCGCGTCGCCGCCGCGCGCGCCGAGGCCGATCGCCAGCAGGCGTTGTTCGAACAGACCCGCCAGCAGGCCGGACTCGACGTCTTCACCCAGGCGACCGCGCTCGACACCCAGATTCGCGTGCTGGCGACCGCGCGCGAGCTGATCAACAGCGCCAACGCCTCCGCCGACATCGCGCAGGGCCGCTTCAAGGCGGGCGTCGGCACCTTCACCGACCTGTTGAACGCGCAGTCGGCACTCGCCAGCGCGCGGCAGCAACTCGTTAGCGCCGACTTCGGAGTCCGCGATGCGCAGGCGCGGCTGGCGCGCGCGGTCGGCGACGTCAGCACGGCAGTCGATGCCAACAGGAGCAGCCGATGACGCGCCGCCGCTGGATCATCCTCCTCGTCCTCGGGCTCGCCGCGGCGGCATGGTTCGGCTGGAAGGCGACCCACCGCCCCGACCCCGCTGCCGCCTACACGACGCAGGCGTTGGTCAAGGGCGACCTTAGCGAGGCGATCACGGCGAACGGCGTGATCAACCCGGTTCGCGTCGTCAGCGTCGGCACGCAGGTGTCGGGGACGGTGGCGAAGCTGCTCGTCGACTATAACAGCCGCGTCACCGCCGGGCAGTTGCTCCTCGAGCTCGACCCGTCGGTCTATGCCGCGCGGCTCGCGGCGAGCGAGGCGAACCTCGCCAACATCCGCTCGAGCCTCGCGCTCCAGACCGCGAACGCGCGCCGATCGGCCGAATTGTTCAAGCAGAACTACATCAGCCGCCAGGATTTCGAGACCGCGCAGCAGGTCGCCGCCAGCGCCGCCGCGCAGGTTGCCGCCGCCGAGGCGCAGATCAAGCAGGACCGCACCAACCTCGGCTACACGATCATCCGCTCGCCGGTGTCGGGGGTCGTCATCAGCCGCCAGGTCGACCTCGGCCAGACCGTCGCGGCGTCGTTCAGCACTCCGACCCTGTTCACCATCGCCCGCGACCTGACGCAGATGCAGATCGAAGCGGCGGTCGCCGAGGCCGACGTCGCCAAGGTCCGGATCAGCCAGCCGGTCAACTTCACCGTCGACGCGTATGGCAGCCGCACCTTCACCGGCAGCGTCCGCCAGATCCGGCTCAATCCGACGACGCAGCAGAACGTCGTGACCTACACCGTCATCGTCGGCGTCGCGAACCCCGACGGCGCGCTGCTGCCGGGGATGACGGCGAACGCGTCGTTCCTCGTGTCGGACCACAAGGACACGCTGCTGATCCCCAACGCCGCGCTCAGCTACAAGCCCGCCGACTACAAGCCGGCCAAGCGCAAGCCCGGCGAGCCGCTGAGCGACGGGCTGACGGTGTTCGTCCTCCACGGCAGCTCGCCCGGCCCGGTGCGGATCAAGATCGGCGCGTCGGACGCCGACAACAGCATCGTCACCGCCGGGCCGCTCGCGGTCGGCGACAAGATCATTATCGCCGACACGCTCAAGGACAAGCCGAAGGGCAGCGTCCTCGGGCCACCGACCGCCGCGAAGCCGAAGAAATGACGGCGGCCGTCGGCTCGCCCCCGGTCCTGTCGCTCCACGACGTGGTCAAGGACTATGTCGGCGAGGCGGGGTCGTTCCGCGCGCTCCACGGGGTCAGCATGGACGTCGCCGACGGCGAGCTGATGGCGATCATGGGGCCGAGCGGATCGGGCAAGTCGACGCTGATGAACATCATCGGCTGCCTCGATTCGCCGACGACCGGGGTCTACCGCTTCGAGGGCGTCGACACCGCGACGCTGTCCGAACGCGCCCTCGCCCGGATGCGCAACAGCGGCATCGGCTTCGTCTTCCAAAGCTTCAACCTGCTCCCCCGGCTGAGCGCCCTCGGCAACGTCGCGCTGCCCCTGGTCTACGCCGGGCTCAGCCGCGCCGACCGCGAGGCCAAGGCGCAGGCGCTGCTGGCGCAGGTCGGACTCGGCGACAAGCCACGCTCGCGCCCGTCGCAACTGTCTGGCGGGCAGCAGCAGCGCGTCGCGGTGGCGCGCGCGCTGGCGAACAGCCCGAAGCTGCTGTTGGCCGACGAGCCTACAGGCGCGCTCGATACGCGGACCGGGACCGAGGTGCTCGGGCTGTTCAAGTCGTTGAACCGCGAACAGGGCGTGACCGTGGTCATCGTCACCCACGACCCCGAGGTGGCGAAGGCGACCGACCGCGTGGTGCGGATCCAGGACGGCCTGGTTTTCTACGACGGCCCCCCGACCGAGGCGGCGCTGTATGGGCATGCGCCGGAGGTGGTGGGATGAGGACGACCGAAAAGCTCCTCCCCATCTTTGGGGAGGGAGACCATCGCCCTTGCGACGGTGGAGGGGCGGTCGAGCAAGCTCGGAATCCGAGTTTGCTCCACCGCCCCTCCACCACGCCGCGAAGGACGGCGCGGTCCCCCTCCCCGTGCCGGGGAGGATCAAGATGATCGACGCGATGCTTGCCGAGGCGTGGTCCGCGCTCGTCGCCAACCGGCTGCGCTCGGCGCTGACGATGCTCGGCATGATCATCGGCGTTGCGGCGGTGATCCTGATGCTCGCAATCGGCGGCGGGGTGCAGAAGCAGGTGTCCGACGCGATCTCGGGGCTCGGCTCGAACATGCTGATCGTCACCGCGGGCTCGAGCAAGCAGGGCGGGTTCAACAGCGGCGCGGGGACCGGGGCGACCCTGCGATTGGAGGACGGCGACGAGATCGCGCGGCTCAAGAATGTCGTCGCTGCCGCGCCGTCGACGCAGATCCCGGCGCAGGCGGTGGCGGGGGCATCGAACTGGGCGACGACGGTCACCGGCACGACCCCGTCCTATTTCACCGTCCAGGACTGGCGCCCCGACGACGGGCGGACCTTTTCCGACATGGAGGACCGAGCCGGTGCGCGCGTCGCGCTGATCGGCCATTCGGTCGCCGACAATCTGTTTGGCGCGAACGACCCGATGGGGCGGAGCGTCCGCGTCAAGGGGATCAGCTTCACCGTCATCGGCATCATGGCGCGACGCGGCCAGGGCTTCGGCGGGGTCGACCGCGACGATGTCATCATCGTGCCGCTGACGACCGCGCTGCGCCAGTTGCAGGGCAACGCCTTCCGCCGCTCGATCCGCGCGATCTCGGTCGGGGTCGACGCCGCCGAGAATTTGACCGACGTCTCGGACCGGATCACCGCGCTGCTCCGCCGCGCGCACCACCTCGACAAGTCCGCCGCCGACGACTTCACCGTCAACAATCTGACCGCGGTGACCGATACCTTGTCGTCGACGACGGCGGCGATCTCGCTGCTGCTCGCGGCGATCGGGTCGATCAGCCTCGTCGTCGGCGGGATCGGCATCATGAACATCATGCTCGTCTCGGTGACCGAGCGGACGCGCGAGATCGGCATCCGCATGGCGATCGGGGCGAGCCGCGCCGCGGTCCGGCTTCAGTTCCTGTTGGAGGCGCTGATGCTGTCGCTGCTCGGCTGCGGCATCGGCGTCGCACTCGGCTGGGGCCTCGCCACGCTGGCGAGCGGGGCGATCGGCTTCGATACCAGCGTGACCTTGAGCGCGGTGATGGTCGCGTTCGCAGTGTCGGCGTCGATCGGCATTTTTTTCGGCTGGTATCCCGCGACCCGCGCGGCGAAGCTCAGCCCGATCGAGGCGCTGCGGTCCTAGGGACGGTCAGTCGGGCGGCGAGCTATGCACCGCCCGCCTCGGCAGCACCGTCGCCACGATCCGCTTGCCCGCCCAGATTTCGATCGAATAGGCATGGTCATGCCGGGTTGCAGTCGCGACGGCGGTCGCGTCATCGATGCAGGCAGTATCCTCCCGCCGGAGTATCCGGTCCTCGCGATCGAGAAAGTAGAAGCGGTAATCCTCCATACCGATTGATTACGTGCATCGTCATGAACGCGGTCTGTACTATTTCATACAATATCCACGACTGTCTGAACGACGTCGAGCCCGCCGCCGCGAAAGCCACCTTCGCAGTACATCAGGTAATAGCGCCACATCGTGACGAAGCGATCGTCAAAGCCCAGGGGCAGCCGCCCGGCGGTGACCGCGGCGTCGAACCGGGCGCGCCAGCACGCGAGGGTCCGCGCGTAGTCTCTGCCGAAGTGACGCTCGGCGGCGATGCGCAAACCTGCGGCTTCAGCCGCGCCGCGCAGGCGGCTCGGGCTCGGCAGCATGCCGCCGGGGAAGATGTACGCCTGGATGAAATCGGTCGAGGCGCGGTAGGCGTCAAACACGTCGTCGGCGATGGTGATGACCTGCAACCCGGCGCGGCCGCCGGGGCGCAGGCGGGCGCGGACGACGTCCATGAAGGTCCGCCAGTGGCGCTCGCCGACCGCCTCGAACATCTCGACGCTGACGACATGGTCGTAGGTGCCGGTGACGGTGCGGTAATCGGTCAGGTCGAACGTCGCCTCGGGCACCCGCGCGCGGGCGTAGGCGAGTTGCTCGGCGGACAGCGTGATGCCGTGGACGGTCGCGCCATAGTCGCGCGTCGCGATCTCGGCGAGGCTGCCCCAGCCGCAGCCGATCTCGAGCAGGCGGTCGCCGGGCTTGACCCCGACCGCGTCGAGGAGTGCGCGGATCTTCGCAGTCTGCGCCGCCTCGAGGTCGTCGGTGCCGTCGTACAGCGCGCTCGAATAGGTCATGCCGGGGTCGAGCCACGCGGCGTAGAAGTCGTTGCCGAGGTCGTAGTGGAACTCGATGTTCTGGCGCGGTCGAGGAGCGTCTCCGCCCGCG
>NZ_JANYGL010000006.1 GCF_025362435.1 Polymorphobacter sp. | reverse complement strand
CGAGCTGATCGCCCGCGCCGAGGCCGAGGCGGATATTGTGCCGCTGCGCCCGCTCGCAGTGCTGCACGCGATCGCCCAGCTGCTGCCCGACGACGCGATCGTCGTCGAGGAGACCCTGTCGACCGGCATGAACACCGTCCGCCAGCTGATGCCGGCGACGCGCCCCGACAGCTGGTTCGGGATGCGCGGCGGCGGCATCGGCGTGGCGCTGCCGCAGGCGATCGGGATCAAGCTCGCCCACCCCGATCGCCCGGTGATCGCATTGAGCGGCGACGGCAGCGCGATGTATTCGATCCAGGCGCTGTGGACCGCGGCGCACTACCGGCTCGGCATCGTCGCGATCATCGTCAACAACCGCTCGTACCGCATCCTCAAGCAGCGCACCCGCGCGCTCGGCGGCCATTCTGCAGCGAGCGGTGCGTATGTCGGGATGGACCTGACCGACCCGACGATCGACTTCGTCGCGTTGAGCGAAGCGCAGGGCGTTCCCGCGATCCGGGTGTCGACGCTCGCCGGCCTGCGCGCGGCGGTCGTCCGGGGACTCGCCGGGCCGGGACCGCTGCTGATCGAGGTCGAGATCGACACCGAGGTCTGATCGAGTCGCGGTTGCGCGAAGTGTCAGGCTGGCTTGACAAAGTTGATGAACCTGACGCCACGCGGAGATGAAACGTATCCCATAGCGGTGAGACGGCTCTCGGTGGCGAGCCAGGTCATCGGGGGAGGGAGCGTCGTCGTCATTGCCGGGGAGGCTAGGCTGGTCGCGCTTGTGTAGGACAGCGGTTTCTGACCGCCGCGCAGCTCTACGACCTCGAAGTTACCGCAACGCCCACGTCACCGGCAGCGCGATCCCTACCCCGAGCAACGTCCCCCCAAGCAAATCGCTCGGATAATGATGCGCCGTCGCCACCCGCGACCACGCCAGCGCCAGCCATAACGCCAACGCGACGAGCCACAGCGACGGCCATGCGAACAGCACCGGCGTCATCGTCGCGGTCAGCGTCATCAAATGCCCGCTCGGAAAGCTGAAGACGTCGAGCGGGGCGCTCGGCGCAACGAGTCCGGCACGATGCTCGAAGGGCCTCGGCCGCCCGGCGACGCGCTTGATCGCGGGATAGACGACATGGCTGATCGCGCCGCACAGCGCCGCCACGGCAAGCTCGCGCCACGCCGCGTCGCCGGCAAAGGCGAGCAGCGCGATGCTTAGGATCAGATAGATCGTCCCGTTGCCGAGCCAGCTGACGACGACCGCGGTCTGTTCGAGATGGGCGCGGCGCGCGGCGGCGGCGGTCCGCCCGACCAGCGCGATCTCGCGGTCCGACAGCCGCAGCAGCCCCGCCCGCGCCGCCGCCATAGCCTCTGCCCATGCCATTGGGTCATGGTGCCCGAGATCGGCGGCGAGGTCCATCGGGGACGTCCAAAGGAGACGCGTCGGCGTCCTGCTCGACGTCCGCTATAATCCGCACGGCGCCTGCCGCGCCCCCGCGAGATGGCGGCGGATGCGGCCGGCGGCGTCGTCGTTTGCCGGGTTGTAGACGATCATGCCCAGCTCGGGGCGGCCGTCGACGGCGAAGGCGCTGAACTCGAGTTCGAGCAGGCCGAGGGTCGGGTGGTGGAGGCGTTTGAGCCCTTCGCCATGCGCGGCGACATTGTTGTCGCGCCACATCGCGGCGAACTCGGGGCTGGTCCGTGACAGGTCCTCGACGAGTTCGGTGATCTCGGCGGTCGCGCCGGCACGGGCGACGTCGGCGCGAAAGGCACCGACGACATATCGCGCGACGCTCAGCCAGTCGTCCTGCGCCGCGCGGATATGGGCGTTGCCGAACATCATGCGGAGGATGTTGCGCCCGTTCGGCGGCAGCTTCGAATAGTCGGTCAGCAGCAGCGCGGCGGCGGAGTTCCACGCGACGACGTCCCATGTCGCGGTCTTGATGATCGCCGGGCTGATATCGAACGCGTCGAGGACGCGCTGGAGGCGCGGGGTGACGCCTTCGACCGGATTATAGTGCACCTCGGGCGGGCGGCCGAGGCCGAGCATGAACAAATGCTGGCGCTCGGTCTCGGTCAGCATCAGCCCGTTGGCGATGCGGTTGAGGACGTCTGCCGACGGCGCGCCGCCGCGGCCCTGCTCGAGCCAGGTGTACCATGTCGCGCTGATGTTCGAACGCTGCGCCACCTCCTCGCGGCGAAGCCCCGGGGTCCGCCGCCGTCCATGGACGTAGCCGAGTGCGGCCGGGTCGAGGCGCGTCCGGCGGTCGCGGAGGTAGGTGCCGAGGCTGTTGGCGGGGTCGGGGGCCATGACGATCCTGTTGATCACTATACCGGGATAAGGTCACTACTTTAACAGCAAACATCCTGGGTCGATACCCCGGCGGAGACAATCACGGAGACCAGACCATGCGCGTATTCCTCACCGGCGCGACCGGCTTCATCGGCTCGCGGATCGTCCCCGAACTGATCGACGCCGGGCACCATGTCGTCGGCCTGACCCGCTCCGAAGCCGGCGGGCGCGTGCTCGAACAGGCGGGGGCGGAGGCGTATCTCGGCACGCTCGAAGACCCGGCCGGGATCGCCAGCGGCGTCGCCAACGCCGACGCCGTCGTCCACACCGCCTTCGACCACGACTTCTCGCGTTTCGTCGAGAACTGCGAGAAGGACCGGCGCGTGATCGAGGCGATCGGCGACGTGCTCGCGGGCTCCGACCGGCCGTTGATCATCACTTCGGGGGTCGGCTTCGGCAGCCCGCATCCCGGGGCGCTTGCGACCGAGGATGTCCACAATCGCGATCATCACAATCCGCGGCTGACCGAGGTTGCCGGCGAGACTGTGGCGCAGCGCGGCGTCTCGGTGGCGGTCGTCCGCCTGCCGCAGGTCCACGATCCGGTCAAGCAGGGCCTGATCACCTGGTCGATCGGGATCGCCCGCGAGAAGGGGCTGTCGGCGTATATCGGCGACGGATCGAACCGCTTGTCGGCGGCGCACATCAGCGACGTCGCGCGGCTTTACCGCCTCGCGCTCGACCACCACACGTCCGGCGCGCGCTGGCACGCGGTCGACGAGGCGGGCGTCCCGCTTCACGAAATCGCGCAGGCGATCGGTGCGGGACTCGGCGTGCCCGTCAAGTCGCTGACGCCGGTCGAGGCGGCGGAGCATTTCGGCGGGTTCGCCGCGTTCGCCGCGATGGACCTGCCGGCTTCGAGCGCATTGACCCGCGAGAAACTCGGCTGGGTGCCGACCGGTCCGAGCCTGATGGCCGACCTGCACGCAATGGACTATGGGCTCGCCGCCGCCGCGTGAACTCCGTCAGATCGGCTCCCCGGTCCATTCCCAGTGCCACGGCTCGAAGACGTAGTTGACGAAGCCGTATTGCTTGGCGTGGACCAACAGCCAGCGGTACGCCGGGGAGGCGACCATCGCCGCGCGGTTGGCGTCGGCGGTCGAGTCGGGGCCGTATCCCGGCGCCTGCCCGACCCACATGTCGAGCGCGAGCCCGGTGCGGTGCGCCGAGCACGTCGCGCGGACGATGCCGTTGCAATTGCCCTCGGCAGTGCAGCGCGCGGCGTCGGAGTCAGGGTCGCGGAACGCCGAGAAGATCGTCAGCGCGCGCGGTTCGGCGGCGACGGCGGGGTCGCGGCGTGCGGCAGCGACCATCGCGCGGTAGGCGGTGAGCGCGGCGGTGCGCAGCCGGATCGACTTGCCGGCAAAGACCTCGCGCGGCGCGGCGGCGGCGAGAGCGGTGTCGGGCGGTGGCGGCGGGCAGGCGTTCTTGCCGTCGATATGCGCGAACGGGCGCGCCGACTGCCACCGCGACTTCATCGCGACGAAGGTCAGCGGGTCGAACACCCCGGTCGGGGCGAGGCGGTGGCGCGCCTGCCAGTCCGCGAGCTTCGCCGCGAACCCCTCGCTCGCCACCGGGCACGTCGTCCCGAGCTCGACCGCGACGCGCGGGTAATACACCGTCCAGCCGGTCTCGGGACGCCCGAACGGCGACCAGGCTAGCGTGCCGAGCGAGGCGACGTTCGCCGCCGACGCGCCCACGGGAGCCGGTATCGTACAATTTTCGGGCATTGCCGCGACGACCATCGGAACCATTACCCTGCCGAAATCTTGAGCGCTCGACACAACATAACAGGCGGTTCCGATGTTCCAACGTTGCCTGCTCGCCGTTTTGCTGTCGACCACAGCCGCGGCGGGAGCAGTCGTCCCCGTCAAGCCCGCTCCTGCGGCCGCCGCCAAGCCAGTTGCTCCCGCGGCACCAGCCGCTCCCGCCGCTGCGCCTGCTCCCGCCGCCCCGCCCGCCGCTCCAGCAGCACCCGCTCCCGCTGCGTCGGCCACGAGCGAAGCCGCCATCGTCATCCCCCCTGCCATCGCCCCTCCGCAGCGCGCGCTGATCCGGCTCGAAGTGCTCCTCGACCGCGCGCATTTCTCGCCGGGCGTGATCGACGGCAAGGACGGAAGCAACCTCAAGCTCGCCGAGGAGGCCTACCGCAAGGCGAACGGCGTCGACGGCAGCGACCGCGCCGCGCTGACGGATAAGCTCGCCGCCGCCGACGCCGAGCCGACCGTCGAGCATTATACGATCACCGACGCCGATGTCGCCGGGCCGTTCGTCGAGCATCTTCCGAAAGACATGGCAGAACTCGCCAAGCTCGAGTCGCCAGCCTACGCGAACCCGGTCGAGGAACTTGCCGAGCGCTTCCACATGGACGACGCGCTGCTCACCGCGCTCAACCCGGGGGCAGACTTCACCAAAGCCGGGACCGTTGTCACCGTTACCGCGGTCACCTCCGACAAACTGCCGGCCGTGACGCGGATCGAGGTCGACAAAAGCGCCAATTCGGTCCGCGCGATCGGCAAGGACGGGAAACTGCTCGCGGTTTATCCGGCGACGGTCGGCAGCACCGAGCGCCCGGCGCCGTCGGGAACGCTCAAAGTCCGGACCGTGGCGGTCAAGGCGACCTATACCTTCGATCCCAAGCGCCTGACCTTCGGCAAGAAGGCCGAGGGCAAGCTCGAGGTCAAGGCGGGGCCGAACAACCCGATCGGGACGACGTGGATCGACCTGTCGAAGGACACCTACGGCATCCACGGCACCCCCGACCCCCGCCTCGTCGGCAAGCGCGCCTCGCACGGCTGCGTGCGCTTGACGAACTGGGACGTCGAGCAGCTGGCGAAGTCGGTCAAGGCGGGGGCGGTGGTGGTGTTCAAGGGCACCGAGAAGCGGGCGAAGACTTAGGGAGAGCTCGCCTTTCAAAGATGCTCAAATCTTCGAAGTGTCATCCCGGCGTAGGCCGGGACCCATGATCACTGGCTGTCGAGATCATGGGTCCCAGCCTTCGCCGGGATGACACTCTTCAGGTGGTGAGCGCGACGAGAGTCGCCACCGTCAGCACCTGCGGCAGCACCTCGACGCGCCCGTCCCGGTGATAGAACAGATACAGCGGCACCCCCGCGCGGTTATGCGCTTCGATAAACCGCCCGAGCGCCGGGTCGCCGTTGGTCCAATCCCCGACCAGCGTCTTAACCCCGCCGCGCTTGAACGCGGCCGCGACATCGGACGAGGCGATCGCGCCGCGCTCGTTGACCTTGCACGTCAGGCACCAGTCGGCGGTGAAATAGACGAACGCCGGGGTGTGCGCGGCTGTCAGCGCGGCGAGCGCGGGCTCGCTAAACTTGGCGGCCGCCAGCCCGGCGGGGGCGTCGACCGTCGTCGCGGTCGAGGTCTCCGGGACGACGAGCGCGACCGCGAAGACGGCGGCGATCCCGGCGGCGAGCAACGGCGGCCAGCCGCTGACATACGCGCGCTGGCGGCTGCCGTACCACCACAGCGCCAGCCCGATCAGCACCGCGCCGCCGACTCCGAGCGTCATCCCTCCGACCCCCGCCTGGCGCCCGAGCACCCACGCCAGCGCCAGCGCGGTGAGGAACATCGGCACGCTGAGGATGCTGCGGAAGGTCGCCATCCACGCCCCCGGCCTGGGCAGGCGTCGGCGGAGCGCGGGGATGAAGCCGATCGCGATGAACGGCAGCGCCAGCCCGAGCCCGAGCCCCGCGAACACCAGCAGCCCCGCCGCGGGGGGCAGGACAAGCGCCGCGCCGAGCGCGCCCGCCATGAACGGCCCGGTGCACGGTGTCGCGACGAACGCCGCGAGCGCCCCGGTCCAGAAGCTCCCCGCCGCCCCTGGCTTCGACGCGAGGCTCTGCCCGCCGCCGAAATTACCGAGCTCGAACAGCCCGGCGAGGTTGAGCGCGATCGCCGTCACCAGCAGCAGCAGCCCGGCGATGACGCGCGGGTCCTGCAGCTGGAACGCCCAGCCGACCTGCGTCCCCGCGGCGCGCAAGCCCAGGATCAGCGCGCCGAGCCCGGTGCACACCGCGATCACCCCGGCGGCATAAGCGAGTGCGTCGCGGCGCGCATCGGCGGGCGACGCGCCGCCCTTGGCGAGGCTCAGCGCCTTCAGACTGAGGATCGGGAAGACGCACGGCATGACGTTGAGGATGACGCCGCCGGCGATGGCGAGGAGGAGCGCGGTGGCGAAGACGCTGCCGGTGCCATCGCGATTGTTTGGCGCTGCGGCCGCCGCCGGGACTGCGCCCGGGGTTGCGGTCAGCGCGAAGCCTTCGGTCTTGCCGCCACGCTCGATGCGGAGAACGCCGTCGATCGAGCCGTGCGCCTTGGGATCGGCCTTGGTCTCGATGCGGAGTAGCTTGCCCGCGACGCTGACAACCTGCGGCGTGGCGTAGTCGACCGCGCCATCGGCGGCGGGGAAGAAGTAGGCGCTCGTGACGCCCGCGGGATCGGCGATGGGAAAGGCAACCGCGATCCGCCCAATGGCGACCGCGTAATGCGCCCCGGCGAGCGGCACCGGCAGCGCGGCGCGGGCGGTGGCGAAGCGCGCGGCGGTCGCGGGATTGGGCGCGCCGTCGCCGGGGTGGAGCGCAACGCTTGCTTCGGCACTCTCGGGGACGCAGATCTCGGTGGTGCAGACGAGGTAGTTGAGCTTGACGCTCACCGGCCCGGTGGCGCCGGTAATGTCGACGAGCAGCGTCGCGGGCGCCTCGTAAACGTAGTTCATCAGCCCCGACACGAGCAACGTCACCGGCACCGGGAAGCGCAGCGGCCCCGCGCTTGCCCCGGTCCACGTCGCCTTGGGGGCGAAGCCTGCCTCGCCGGGGTTCGACCAATAGGTGTGCCAGCCGGGCTTCGGCGTCAGCACGATCGCCAGCGTAAGCGGCTTGCCGGGTGCGGGCGCGGCGCTCTCCGCGATAAGCTCGACACGGACGTTGTTGCCCGCGCCGGGGAGCACATCGGCCGTCGCGATCGCGGGGGCGAGGAGCGCGAGGAGAAAGGTGAGAAGACGGATCATGCCAGCCCTATGCGCGTGGGGAAGGGGTCGCGCCAAGAGGAGGTTCGTCTGGGGCGGGGTCCGGGTTACGCCTAAGGGGGTCCGATCCGGTACTTCCTGCTTAGCCGCGCATCTCTGCGAACGCCGTCAATACCGGCGGCAGCACCGCCCACCCGGACCAGTCCCCGGTGAAGACAGCAATCGAGGGCACAGCGAATTTAGCCGCAGAGAAGCCGCCGGTGAGGGGGAAGCAGTCATCGACCCGCGCTATGACTCTAACTTCGACGGCGCAAATCGAAGACCCCTAATAAGCCTGCCCCGCCGCGGTATCGCGACGGGGCAAGCCAGTGTTCCGGTGTCTCTAGACGCAGCTTACTTCAGCATCGCGATCTCGATGGCTCCGAGGATTGGCCATGGCAGGACGATGGCGAAGAAGATCCAGTCGAACATCTGGGGCATGGGAGGCTCCTCTCATCTTAACTCACAAGCAACCCGTGAGCGGAGGGGGCGGTTCCAGCCTGTCGTAAGACTGGGCGAGCGGCGGATGGAGCGCGTTTTAGCTCTGTCATGGCAAAGCCGCACCTTTCCGCGCTCGGCGCCCGGCGCAGCCGAGAGTGCGGAAGGGGAAGTCAGGCAAGGGTCGCGGCAAAGCCGCGCCTTCGTCGGACGGGTTCGGCGGGGGAGACCCGCCGCCCCGCCGGCCGGCTCGCCGCGAGTCGCGAAAAAGGGCACGAACGCGAGGTGCGTTCGTGCCCTTTTTTCGTCGCCGCGGCTTCGCGTTACCGCTTCGAGAACTGGAAGCTCTTACGTGCCTTCGCCTTACCGTACTTCTTCCGCTCGACGACGCGCGGGTCGCGCGTCAGGAAGCCGGCGTGCTTGACGATGCCGCGGAGGGCGGGTTCGAAGCGGGTCAGTGCCTGCGAGATGCCGTGCTTGACCGCGCCGGCCTGGCCCGACAGGCCCCCGCCCTTGACGGTGCACATGACGTCGTACTGGTCGCGGCGCTCGGCGACGTCGAACGGCTGGTTGATCACGAGGCGCAGCGTCGGACGTGCGAAATATTCGGTCTGGTCACGGCCGTTGACGACGATCTTGCCCGAGCCAGGCTTGATCCATACGCGGGCGATCGCGTTCTTGCGCTTGCCGGTAGCATAGGCGCGGCCCTGCGCGTCGATGATCTGCTCGCGCAGCGGCGCGGCGGAGACACCGTCGTTCTGGAGTGCGGTCGCGACGGTCGTGGCGTCGTGGACCTGGAGGTTGCCCAAATCGGCGAGCGACTGGCGGTTGTCGTCGATCATGCTGCTTCACCCGTGCTGGTGGTTTCGGTCTTCGGCAGGGTCGAGCCCGTCCGGCCGATGGTGTTCTTGAGGTTCATGCCAGCGACGTCGAGGATCTCGGGCGACTGGGCGACGTGGGGATGCTCGGAACCCTTGAAGATGCGCAAGTTGCGCATCTGCTGGCGACCGAGCGGGCCGCGCGGAACCATCCGCTCGACGGCCTTCTCGAGGACGCGCTCGGGGAAGCGGCCATCGAGGATCTTGTCGGCGGTAATTTCCTTGATGCCGCCGATGTAGCCGGTGTGGCGGTAATAGATCTTCTTCTTCGCCTTGTTGCCAGTGAAGCGGACCTTCTCGGCGTTGATGACGATGATGTTGTCGCCGCAATCGACGTGCGGGGTGAAGCTCGCCTTGTGCTTGCCGCGCAGGCGGTTGGCGATCAGCGACGCGAGACGTCCGACGACGAGGCCGTCGGCGTCGATCAGCAGCCACTTCTTGTCGACTTCGGCGGGCTTCGCCGAGGCGGTCATCCGGGAGAGCATGGGGGTGTCCGATGGTTGAGTAATGGCGGTCTATCGTCGAACAGGCCGCGGAATGCAAGGAAATAGGCGCATTTAGCCGGTGGTATTATGATACCGCGGGTTCGGCGTGTGCTTGCAGGTGCCCGAGCAGGATGACCTCGAGCGCGCGTTCGTGGGTCGCCTCGAGAATAACGCCGGGGGCGAAACCGGCGACCCGCGCCTCCTCCCATCGCGCCGCGCACAGGCACCAGCGGTCGCCTTCCTGGAGCCCGGGGAACAGATATTCGGGGCGCGGGGTCGACAGGTCGTTGCCGGCGTCGATCGAGAACGACAGGAAGTCGTTGGTTACAATGACGCAGACGACGTGGAGCCCGCGGTCGGCGGCGTCGGTATCGCAGCAGCCGTCACGCTTCCACCCCGTCAGCGGATCGGCCGAGCAGAGTTCGAGCGGACCGCCGACGACGTTGCGCGCGGTCACCGGCGTGCGCCCCGTAGCGACCAGTGCCCGCCCCATAGCGACCAGTGCCCGCCGCGCAGCGACCAGTGAGCGGTCCAGATCGTGCTCGCGAGCAGCAGCGCGGCACACGCCTGATGCGCGGCGGCGAGGGCGATCGGCACGCCGTGGACGATCGTCGCAATGCCGAGCGCGACTTGCAGGAGCACGAGCACGCCCATCGCCACCGCGCGGCGGCCCGCTCCGGCGCGGAAGGTGACGGTCGCCACCGCGAGCGCCGCGAGCGCGACGGCGTAGGCGAGGGTGCGGTGGACGAACTGGACCGAAACGGGATCGTCGACGATGCTGGCGAGGGGCGGAATCCATTGGTCGAACATCAGCGGCCACGTGTCGGAGGCGTGCCCGGCGCGGAGCCCGGCGGTGAAGGCGCCCCAGACGATCTGGACGGTGAGGAGGGCGAGGAAGGGGACGACCCACAGCGAGGGGCGGTTCGCTGCTTCGCTGCTGCTGCTAACCCCCTCCTGCCGCAAACTCAGCGCGGTCCAGATGCACCCCGACATCAGCACCAGCGCGTTGACGAGGTGCACCGCCAGCCGTTCGTGCGCGACCGATGGCCTGTTGACCAGCCCGCTCGCCACCATCCACCAGCCGACCGCCCCCTGCAGCCCGCCGAGCCCAAGCAGCGCGACCAGCCGCCAGCCGTAGCCGCGCGGGATCCAGCGCAGTGCGGCGAAGGTGGCGAGGGGGAGGGCGAAGACGATGCCGATCGACATGCCGAGCAGGCGGTGAAGCCACTCCCAGAAGAAGATGCCCTTGAACGCCGTCAGCGTCATGCCGGCGTTGACGAGCTGATACTGCGGGCTCGCCTTGTACATCGCGAACATCGCCTCCCACTCGGTGCGGCTGAGCGGAGGGACCATGCCGCCGATCGGGTTCCACTTGACGATCGACAGGCCGGACTCGGTCAGCCGGGTGATGCCGCCGACGACGACCATCGCGAAGACCAGCGCGGCGACCGCGAGCAGCCACGCCGCGATCGCCTTGGGATGCGCGCGCGTCGCCGGTGCGGTCGCGGAATAGGACAGTGCAGCAGTGGCCATATGCGCCATATGCCCCCGTCCCTGTGCGCCGCCAAGCCGTCACCTCGTCGCGCCCCGAACTGCGCCCTGCTGAGTTGCGGAACCGCGGCGGAAGGCCGATATCGTCGCTAACAGGAACCAATATGCTTACGACCGTCACCACTGCCGAAGCGCATCACGACCATGCCGGCCCGGAACTCGCTGCGGCCGCCGCAGCCGCCGTCGTCAAGGCCGGCGAGCAGTGGACCGACATGCGCGCGGCGGTGTTCGGGGTCCTCGCGCGGTTCGAGCAGCCAGCGAGCGCGTACGACATCGCCGACGCGGTCTCGGTCGCGCTCGGGCGGCGGATCGCGGCAAACAGCGTCTATCGCATCCTCGACCTGTTCGTCGCGACCAACGTCGCCCGCCGGGTCGAAAGCCGCAACGCCTATCTCGCCAATGCCCACCCCGACTGCCGCCACGACTGCATCTTTCTGGTCTGTGAAACCTGCGGCCGGACGACGCATATCGACGACGATCGCGCCGCCGACATGGTCCGCGATGCGGCGTCCGCAGCCGGTTTTACGCCGCTGCGACCGGTAATCGAGGTTCGAGGCACCTGCATCGCATGTGGCTGAGGCGCATCGGATCGCGGTGAAAGCGCAGGGCGGCGACCCGATCGGGTTCGACATCGCGGCGGCAAAGCGCTACCCGGAAATTTACCTTGGACCTTTTCGCAGGTGCCCCGCGTGAGCCAACGCCCCGTTACGCCGCTTCTCGATACCGTCGACGTCCCCGCCGACCTCCGCCGCCTGACCAGCGCCGACCTGCCTCGGCTTGCCGGTGAACTGCGTGCCGAACTCGTCGACGCGGTCAGCGTTACCGGCGGGCACCTCGGTGCCGGTCTCGGTGTCGTCGAGCTGACGGTTGCGCTGCATTATGTCTTCAACACGCCCGAAGACACGCTGATCTGGGACGTCGGCCACCAGGCGTATCCGCACAAGATTTTGACCGGACGCCGCGACCGCATCCGCACGCTCCGCGCGCCGGAGGGCCTGTCGGGCTTCACCAAGCGGTCGGAGAGCGAGTACGACCCGTTCGGAGCGGCGCATTCGTCGACCTCGATCTCGGCGGCGATCGGGTTCGCCGTGGCGAACAAGCTCGCCGACCGCCCGGGCAAGGCGATCGCGGTGATCGGCGACGGCGCGATGTCGGCCGGCATGGCGTACGAGGCGATGAACAACGCCGAGGCCGCGGGCAACCGGCTCGTCGTCATCCTCAACGACAACGACATGTCGATCGCCCCGCCGGTCGGCGCGCTGTCGGCGTATCTCGCCCGCATCTATTCGTCGGGGACCTTCCTTGGCATTCGCGACGTCGCCAAGCTGCTCGCCAAGCGCACGCTCGGGCCGAACATGCAGCGTACCGCCAAGCGCGCCGAGGAATATGTCCGCACCCTCGCCAGCGGCGGCTCGCTGTTCGAGGAGCTCGGCTTCTACTACGTCGGGCCGATCGACGGGCATAATCTCGACCATCTGATCCCGGTGCTCGAGAATGTCCGCGACGCCGCCGAGGGGCCGATCCTCGTCCATGTTGTGACGCAAAAGGGCAAGGGCTATGCCCCGGCCGAGGCGGCGCCCGACAAGTATCACGGCGTCCAGAAGTTCGACGTCATCACCGGCGCGCAGGTCAAGTCGAAGCCCAAGGCGCCGCAGTACCAGAACGTCTTCGCCCAGCAGCTGATCGCCGAGGCCGAGGTCGACCCGACGATCGTCGCGATTACCGCGGCGATGCCGTCGGGAACCGGGCTCGACAAGTTCGAGGCGAAGTTCCCCGATCGCACCTTCGACGTCGGCATCGCCGAGCAGCATGCGGTGACCTTTGCCGCGGGGCTGGCGGCGCAGGGGATGCGCCCGTTCGCGGCGATCTATTCGACCTTCCTCCAGCGCGCCTACGACCAGGTCGTCCACGACGTCGCGATCCAGAACCTGCCGGTCCGCTTCGCGATCGACCGCGCCGGACTCGTCGGCGCCGACGGCGCGACTCACGCCGGGTCGTTCGACGTGACGTATCTGTCGACGCTGCCGAACTTCGTCGTCATGGCGGCGTCCGACGAGGCCGAACTGGTCAACATGGTCCACACCATGGCGCGCCACGACAGCGGTCCGTCGGCGGTCCGCTATCCGCGCGGCGAAGGCACCGGCGTCGCCCTGCCCAACCCGCCGGTCGAACTCGAGATCGGCAAGGGGCGCATCGTCTGCGAGGGCAAGACCGTCGCGATCCTGTCGCTCGGCTGCCGGCTGCAGGAGGCGCTCGCCGCCGCCGACGACCTCGACGGTCGTGGGCTGTCGACGACGGTTGCCGACATGCGCTTCGCCAAGCCGCTCGACGAGGCGCTGATTCGCAAGCTCGCATTGAGCCACGACGTCCTCATCACGATCGAGGAGGGCGCGATCGGCGGCTTCGGCGCGCACGTCCTGACGTTTGCGTCGGACGAGGGCCTGACCGACGGCGACCTCAAGATCCGCACGATGCGCCTGCCCGACGTCTTTCAGGACCAGGACGGCC
>NZ_JANYGL010000005.1 GCF_025362435.1 Polymorphobacter sp. | reverse complement strand
GAGCTCCACACGCCGGAACTGCCCCACCCCCGGGCCGCGCCAAGCGGCGCGTCTCTCGCCCCTCCCCTGAAGGGGAGGGGATACTTCCATGAAAACCATCGCGATCTTCTCGGTCAAGGGCGGCGTCGGCAAAATCGCGTGCGCGGTCAATCTCGCCTACGCCGCGGCGACGCAATCGGCGCGGCGGACGCTGTTGTGGGACCTCGACGGGCAGGGGGCGGCGACCTTCACGCTGCGGCTCGTGGCCAAGCCCGGCACCTCGGCGCGCAAGCTGTTCGGTGCCGACGCCGCGCTCGACGCGCTGATCCAGCCGAGCGCTTATCCCAACCTCGACGTCCTCCCCGCCGACAAGTCGCTGCGCCACCTCGACCGGCTGATCGCCGAGGACGGCGCGCGCAGCCTCAGGAAGATGCTGAAAAGCTTCGAGCGCGATTACGACCGCGTCATCCTCGACTGCCCGCCCGGGCTGACCGAGCTTGCCGAGCAGGTGTTCCGTGCCGCCGACCTGCTCGTCGTGCCACTGCTGCCATCGCCGTTGTCCGAACGCGCCTACGACCAGCTCGTCGCGCATCTCGGCAAGCACCACCGCAAGGGACCGGCGCTGGTGCCGGTGTGGACAATGGTCGATCGTCGCCGCGCGCTCCACAAGGTGACCGTCGATGCGGTCCCCGGCCGGGTCGCGATCCCGTATGCGGTCGAGATCGAGGCGATGGCGGTCCACCAGGCACCCGTCGCAGCGACCGCCCCGAACGGGGCGGCTGCACGCAGTTTCAACAGCTTATGGGCGGAAGTCGAAGCGGCGCTGCGCTAACGGCGATAACCGGGGGGACGACGACATGACGACCGAACTGACGCTGCTGGCGTGGACGCTGGTTCTCGCGGTCGTCTACATCACCGCCTTCGACGTCGTCCGCACCCGGCAGTACGGCACGAAATGGAACATGGGCGCGCGTGACGGCGCGATGCCGCCGTTGTCGCCTGTCGCCGAGCGTCTCGGCCGCGCGCAGGCGAATTTGTTCGAAACGCTGCCGTTGTTCATCGGCGCGGTGCTGATCGCGCACGCCGCCGGGATCCACACGCCGCGGACGGTGCTCGGCGCCGAGCTCTATTTCTGGGGGCGGGTGATCTATCTCCCGCTCTACGCCTTCGGGGTGCCGGTGGTCCGCACGCTCGTCTGGCTGGCCAGCGCCGTCGGGCTGGCGCTGATCCTGATCGCGATTCTGTAGGGCATCGGGCGGTGACGATCCGCGCCGGAGTCGGTGGCTGGACCTTCGCGCCGTGGTGCGGGACCTTCTATCCCAAGGGGTTGCCGCATTCGCGTGAACTCGAATTCGCCAGCCGGGTGCTGACGACGATCGAGGTCAACAGCACTTTCTACAGCACGATGTCGCCCGCGACCTATGCCAAGTGGCACGCCGAAACCCCCGACGATTTCGTCTTTTCGCTCAAGGCACCGCGCTACGCGGTCAACCGCCGCGAGCTTGCCGGCGCGGGCGAGTCGATCGACCGCTTCTTCGCCAGCGGGGTCGACGCACTCGGCGACAAGCTCGGGCCGATCCTGTGGCAGTTCGCGGCGACCAAGCGATTCGACGCCGACGACTTCGCCAGGTTCATCGCGCTGCTCCCGGCCAAGATCGGATCGCGCCGCCTCCGCCACGTCCTCGAACCGCGCCACGACAGCTTCGTCGACCCGGCGTTCATCGCCATGGCACGCGACGCCGGGCTCGCGATCGTCTTCGCCGACGCCCACGCCTATCCGATGATCGACGAGGCGACCGCCGACTTCACTTATGCGCGCCTGCAGAACGGCGAGGACGACGAGCCGCTCGGTTACCCCGATGCGGCGCTCGACGGCTGGGCCGAACACGCGCGGCAGTGGGGGAAGGGCGGGCGCGATGCGTTCGTGTACTTCATCCACGGCGGGAAGGTGCGGGCACCGGCGGCAGCGATGGCGTTGCTCGAGAGGTTGTAGCGCTACCCCTCCCCTTCAGGGGAGGGGCGAGAGACAGCGCCCTTGCGCTGGCCCGGGGGTGGGGTCTTCTTCGGAGGCATAGCTCGCGGCGACTGCCCCACCCCCGGCCCCTCCCCTAAAGGGGAGGGGAGCAGGAAGGAAGGGAGCAGAGCAGCAGGGCAGGCGCGACGCTTTCGCCCTTGTCCCCAACGGCTTCCCCTGCAACGTTAATCGCGAAACCCATCGGGGACCGCCAGTGACGCAACGCCTGATCCTCGCGCTGACCGCCGCGCTCCTCGCCGCCACACCGGCCCTTGCCAACCCCGCCGACCGCGTCGGCCACCTCCTCGGCGAGCTCGCCGACGCCCCCGGGCCGCCGGGGTTCGAGGAAGCCGTCCGCGCGGTGATGGTCCGCGAGCTCCGCCCGCTGAGCGACTCGGTTACCTACGATGGCCTCGGCTCGGTCATCGCCAAGCAGGGCAATAGCGGGCCGAAGATCATGCTCGACGCGCACATGGACGAGCTCGGCGGGGTCGTCCGGCGGGTCAGCCCGGGCGGATTCCTGTCGATGCAGATGCTCGGCGGCTGGCTCGACCAGGCGCTCGTCGACCAGCGCTGGGTGATCATCGGCAGCAAGGGGCCGGTCAAGGCGGTCACCGGCATCCGCGACATCCACGTCGTCCCCGCCGACGAGCGGACCAAGGTGTTCCCGCGCGAGGGGCTGTACCTCGACGTCGGGGCGCGCAACGCCGCCGAGGTCGCCGCGCTCGGGATCCGCCCCGGCGACCCGGTCGTTCCCGACGCGCCGTTCGAGGTCATGGCGGGGGGCGACCGCTACCTCGGCAAGGCGTGGGACGACCGCGTCGGCTGCGCGGTGGTGATCGAGGCACTGCGGCGGCTCCGCGCGCAGGGCCACCCCAACCAGCTGTTCGTCGCCGCGACGGTGCAGGAGGAGGTCGGCCTGCGCGGCGCCCGCACTGCCGCCGACCTGATCAAGCCCGACATCGGCATCGCCATCGAGGGCGGCATCACCGGCGACAGCATCGGCCGCAACCCCGAGGAAACCCAGGCGGTGCTCGGCGGCGGCCCGGGGATGTTCCTGTACGATTCGAGCACGATCCCCAACCGCAAGCTGGTGGCGCTAGTCGACCGCGTCGCGGCGGAGGCGAACATCCCGCTCCAGCACGATCTGGTGCAGGGGTATGGCGACGATTCCGCCGCGATCCAGGCGACCGCGGGGGGCGTGCCGACGGTCAACCTTGTCGTCGTCGCGCGGTACACGCATGCGCACAACGGGATCATCGACCGCGGGGATTTCGACCGGATGGTGACGCTGGTTGCGGGGGTGATCGGGAAGTTGGATGCGGCGGAGGTCGCGCAGTTGCGGTCGTTCGAGCCGTAGGCGGCGCGGGATTCCAATAGTCGGAATTGTCATCCCGGCGAAGGCCGGGACCTATGATCACTAGCTGTAGAGATCATGGGTCCCGGCCTTCGCGGGATGACGCTCTATTGGTCGGAGCGAGTGATCAAAGCACCGCTGACGGCGTGGGAAGGTGTGAGCCCGATCCCGCCAGTCCCCGTTATGGCTTCCCCGTAAACAATGCCTTCGCGACCGTCACATGCACGCCCTTGTTGCGGTCGACGAGCTCCGTCACCTCGACATCCCCCGCGACGCTGATCAGCATGTACGCATCGTCCCGGCTCATGTGGCGCTTGCTCACCAGGAAATCGATCATGTTGCGGAGTGCCTTGCGCGTCGCGTTCGACAGGTCGTCGTCGAAGCCCATCGCGATGTAGTGCGTCGGTGTCTCGGCGCGCGGGTAGGGCGACAGTTCGTGCTTGTGGAGGACGAATGTCAGCGTGCCGACGAGCGAGGTTTCGAGCGCGGTGATGTCGACTTCGCCATTGCCCTGTCCGGCGTGGCCGTCGCCGATCTCGAACAGCGCTCCGCTCGCATGGACCGGCAGATACAGCGTCGTCCCCGCGACGAGCGAATGGTCGTCCATGTTGCCGCCGTTGATCGTCGGCGGGGCGCTGTCATAGCGGCCGAACGCGGGCGGTGGCGCGACCCCCATGCTGCCGAAGAACGGGTGGAGCGGGACCTCGATGCCGGGGCCGAAGTTCGCCACCATCCGCGTCTTGTCGAGCGGGATGATCTTGATCCGCGCGTAGGGAAAGTCGTCGGTGAGGAAGCCGACGCCGTAGCGGAAGGCGTTGTACGCATAGGGAATTGCCAGCTCGACCTTGTCGATGCGGACCTCGAGCGTGTCGCCGGGCTCGGCCCCCTCGATCGCCACCGGGCCGGTGAGGATGTGGCCGCCGGGGCCGCGGTCCTTGACCTCGTCGAACACCTTGCGGAGGCTCGGCTCGACCGCTGCGGGGGCGACCCCGGCCTTTTCGAGCGCGGCCGGGCTGCTCGTCAGCAGCGTCTTGAACACCACCGTGTCGCCCGACTTGATCCGCAGGACGGGCTTCGCGGCGGCGTCGTAATTGCCCCACGCGACGGTCTGCGGCGTCGCTTCGAGGGTGAAGGTCTCGGCACCGGCAGCGGTCGTTCCGGCGAGCAACACGGCCGCCAAGCTTCGCCACATCATCTCGATCATCCCTCGGTCGCCGCTCATTTCAAAGCATTGATGCCGTAATCGTTCGTCGAGAGATAGCGCGGTGGGCGGCGTGCCTGCGCGGCCTGCTCATAGGCATAGCCGTAGCGGAGCAGCGCGGCGTCGCTCCATGCGGCGCCGATGAACGACAGCCCGACCGGCAGGCCGTTCGCCAGCCCCATCGGCACGGTCAGATGCGGATAGCCCGCGACCGCAGGCGGTGACCCCGCGCCGCCACCGGCGAAGTGGTCGCCGAGCACCGGGTCGATCAGCCACGCCGGTCCCATCGTCGGCGCAACGAGGACCGCGACCTTGTTGTCGGCGAGCAGCCGGTCGATCCCCTCGGGACCGGCGAGGCGATGCGCCTCGGCTTCGGCCTTGAGATAAGCCGGGTCGGCGAGCCCTTTGGTTTTCTCCGCCTCCTCGAACAATTCCTGCCCGAACAGCGGCATTTCGGCGGCGGCGTGGGCGGTGTCGAACGCGATCAGGTCGGCGAGCGTCCGCGTCGGCACGTCGGCGGCTTTCGTCGAGGCGAGGTAGGTCGCCATGTCGGCCTTGAGCTCGGTCATCAGCACGATCTGTTCGAGGCGGCCGATCTCGGCGTCGTTGTCGTGCGGCGGCTTGGCGATCTCGACAAGCACCGCTCCCGCCTGCCGCAGCTTCGCCAGCGACGCGTCGAAGGCGACGTCGGTCGCCGGGTGGAAGCCGGCGGCGTAGCGCAGGACTCCGACGCGGACGCCCTTGAGCGCGTCGGGGCGGAGTCCGCTCGCGAAGTCGGTGCCGATCGCATCGGCGCGCGCGGTCGCGGGGTCGGCGGGGTCGCTCCCCACCATCGCACCGAACAGCAGCGCCGCGTCGGTGACGCTCCGCGCCATTGGCCCGGGCGTGTCCTGGCTGTGGCTGATCGGGACGACATGGGTTCGCGAGATCGCGCCGACGGTCGGCGTCAATCCGACCAGCCCGTTGATCGCCGCCGGGCACGTCACCGAGCCGTCGGTCTCGGTCCCGACCGCGGCGGCGGCGAGGCTGGCGGCGGCGGCAGCACCCGATCCCGCGCTCGACCCGCACGGGTTGCGGTCGAGGGCATAGGGGTTGCGCGCCTGTCCGCCGACCGCGCTCCAGCCGCTGATCGCGTGCGTCGAGCGGATGTTCGCCCATTCCGACAGGTTGGTCTTGCCGAGGATGATCGCCCCGCTCGCGCGCAGCTTCGCCACCAGCGGCGCATCACGGCCCGGCATGTTCTTCGCCAGCGCGAGCGACCCCGCCGTTGTCGGCATTGGGTCGGCGGTCTCGATATTGTCCTTGATCAGGATCGGCACCCCGGCGAGTGGCCCCTGCCGCGTCCCCGCCCGCCGGGCAGCATCGGCCGCCTGCGCCTGTTTCGCCGCCAGCGGGTTGAGCGCGATAACGGAATGGAGCTTGGGGTCGAGCGCCGCGATCCGCGCACGGTACAGGCGGACGAGTTCGACCGAGGTCACCCGTCCCGCGGCGAGGTCGGCCTCGATCTGGACAACCGACTTTTCGCTGACGTCATACGCCGCGGCGGGCAGGGCGGCGGCGAGCATGACGCCGCCGATGATGATCGAATGCAGTTTCATCGACGTCTCCTGGACCTTCGCTCGCCGCGAGAACCGCCGCGCTCACGCCACCGCAACATGGCGTCCCCCGTGCGAGGCAATCGTCAGGCGGCAACGCGGGCGTGCCAAGCGGCATTATCGTCGCAGGCGATCAGCGCTCGACCGACATCCGATAGACCATGACGTGGCGGTATGGGTGCGCAGGGTCGACCCGCGCCGAGACGAACTTCGGCTGATTCGGCGCGTCGGGGAATTTCTGCGGCTCGAGCGCGATGCCGTCGCCCATCCGGTAGAGGTGGCCGTGCTTGCCGACGTAGGTGCCGTCGAGGAAATTGCCGGTGTAGACCTGCACCCCGGGCTCGGTGCTGAGGACTTCGACGGTCCGTCCCGACGCCGGGTCATGGAGCCGCGCCATCAGCTTGGGCTCGGCGGTCAGCCCGGCGTCGATCGCGAAATTATGGTCATAGCCATGGCCAAAGCGCATCTGCTCGTCGCGCCCGTCGCGCAGCCCCTCGGCGATCAGGCGCGGCTTGCGGAAGTCGAACACCGTGCCCGCGACGGGGCGCAGTTCGCCGGTCGGGATCAGGCCGGCGTTGACCGGGGTGAACGCCGCTGCCGGGATTGTCATGACGTGCGCCGACGTCGCCTGCGGCGCGCCTTCGCCGGCAAGGTTGAAGATGCCGTGGTTGGTCATGTTGACGACGGTCGGCCGGTCGGTCGTCGCCGCGAAGGTGATCGTCAGGGCCCCGGCCTCGTCGAGCGCATAGGTCGTCGTGACGTCGAGATTGCCCGGATAGCCCGAATCGCCGTCGGGGCTGCGGTGGGTCAGGACGACGCTGGCGACGGCGCCGCTGGTCAGCTTGCCGACGTGCCACGCGACCTTGTCGAAGCCCTTGCCGCCGCCGTGGAGCGAGTTGACCTTGTCGTTGAGCGGCAGCTGGTAGGTCTTGCCGTCGAGGACAAAGCGCCCCCCGGCGATGCGGTTGGCGTAGCGCCCGACCGTCACCGCGAAATAGTTCGGGCGGGCGACGTACGAGGCGAGCGCGTCGTAGCCGAGGATGACGTCGGCGATCCTGCCGTTGCGATCGGGCGCGAGCAGCCCCTGCAGCGTCGCGCCATAGCTCAGCACGCGCGCACTGACGCCCTTGGCATTGGTCAGCGTGATCAGCTCAATCGGCGTGCCGTCGGCGAGCTTGCCCGCCGGCGCGCGCTTCGCCTCGACCGCACCGGCGGCGGTGGCGAGGGTCATCGCTGCCGCGATCGCCCCGAGCGGAAGAAGTCCGAGCGACAGGGCGTGCGTCCGGCCGAATTTCCGCATATCATCTCCCGCGCGGCGCAGCGTTCGACGTTGACGCTCTGGCCGACGGTATATAGTCGGACAATAGGACCGCGGGCAAGGTCGACCCGGAGAAGGTCGGAGCCCGCCAACTTGGAGGGACGATCATGGCGCTTCCGGGCACCGCAGGCGCAGCCGCGACCAGCTCAGCTTCAATCAGCGGTTCGGTGCCGGCGAACCCGCGCCCGATCCTGACGCTGCTTGCCAGCCTGTTCTTCATGTGGGGCTTCATCACCGTCATCAACAACACGCTGCTGCCGCACCTGCGCGCGGTGTTCGACCTCAGCTACACCCAGACGACGCTGATCGAGAGCGTCTGGTTCATCGCCTATTTCTTCGCCTCGCTGCCGTCGGCGCGGCTGATCGAGCGGATCGGCTATCAAAAGGCGATGGTCGTCGGGCTCGGCATCATGGCGGTCGGTGCGCTGATGATGATCCCGGCGGCGCGGCTGCCGTCGTACAATGTCGTCCTCGTCGCGCTGTTCGTCATCGCCAGCGGCATCACGCTGCTCCAGGTTGCCGCCAACCCCTACGTCGCGGTCGTCGGCCCGCCCGAGACGGCGTCGTCGCGGCTCAACCTGGTGCAGGCGTTCAACTCGCTCGGCACGACGCTGGCGCCGTTGTTCGGCGGCTATCTCATCCTCGGGCGGTCGGCGTCGGGCACCGCGGTTGCGGGGGCGGCGGCGCTGTCCCCCGCGGCGCGCCTCGCCGATGCCCAGTCGGTCCAGTTGCCGTACCTCATCGTCGCGATCGTCCTCGCGGTCCTCGCCGTCGTCATCGCGCGCTTCCCGCTGCCGCCGATGGGCACCGCGACGAGCCGCGTCGACAAGGCCGCACGCAAGGGCCACTCATTGTGGGCGCACCGCAACCTCGTCTTCGGCATCCCGGCGATCTTCATCTATCTGATCGCCGAGATCGGCGTCGCCAACCTGTTCATCAACTTCGTCAGCCAGCCCGAGATCGGCAACCTGACCCACGAGCAGGCGTCGCATTACCTGTTCGTCCTGTGGGGCGGGATGATGGTCGGGCGCCTCGTCGGCAGCTTCCTGATGCGGACGATCCCCGCCGAGACCGTGCTCGCCTTCGCCAGCATCGGCGCCTTCGTCGTCATGCTCGTCGCCACCTTCACCACCGGCCATGTCGCGATGTGGGCGCTGGTGTCGGTCGGGCTGTTCCACTCGATCATGTTCCCGACGATCTTCACCCTCGGCATCCGCGGCCTCGGCCCGCTGACCGAGGAGGGCTCGGGCCTGCTGATCATGGCGATCGCCGGCGGCGCACTGGTCATCGTCCAGGGCTGGATCGCGGACACGTACGGGCTGCAAATGTCGTTCCTGCTGACGGCGGCGTGCGAGTTGTATGTGTTGTTCTATGCGGTGTGGGGGGCGAAGGTGACGGAGCGGCTGCCCGACCCGGTGGTGCCAGCAATCTAAGCCGCCCGCGCTCCTTACCTCCAGCTCCCTACCTTTCTGCTCCCCTCCCCTTCCGGGGAGGGGCCGGGGGTGGGGCTTGCTCGGAGTGTGGTGATTGGGGCGACTGCCCCACCCCCGGCCCCTCCCC
>NZ_JANYGL010000137.1 GCF_025362435.1 Polymorphobacter sp. | reverse complement strand
GACAGGAAGAACACCGGCATCACCGCGAGCAGGACGAAGTGGCGGAAGCGGTCGATCGCCTCGCGGTCGAACCATTTGGCGTCGAGCACCGCGCCCGACAGGAAGGCGCCGACCATGAAATGGAGCCCGGCCCAGTCGGCGGCGAACCCGCACGCGGCGAGCCAGATCAGGCTGAGATACCAGCGGTCGCGCTCGCTCGACCGCGCCATGATCCAGCGAAAGGCGAAGGTCGCGACGGCGAAGCCGACGAAGAATCCCGCCTGGCGCCCGACCCGATTCCAGTCGAGCAAGATCAGCGCGAGGACGCCCCAGATGGCGACGTCGTCAAGGCTGGCGTAGCGCAGGACGCGCTGGCCGAACGGCGTCCGCAGGATGTCGAGCTTCTCGAGGAACAGGACGAGGATCGGCAGCGCGGTGACGGCGCATGCCATGCCGATGCCGAGGATGACCTGCCACGTCGCCCCATTGGGCCCGCGCCAGCCGGGGAACTCGAGCATCACGCCCGCAGCGAGGCTTCCGGCGATCAGCGGCATGAACAGGGCGAGCCCGGCGGTGGTCCCGGTCTCGCCGCGGCGCTGCCATGCCTCGCCGAGGTCGAGTTCGATCCCGGCGACCCAGACGAACATCATCACCGCCCATGTCGCGATGCCGTTGAGCGAGCCGATCGTCGCCGGGGTGAAGACCGTCGTGAAGACAGCAGGGTAGGCGACGCCAAGGACGCCCGGGCCGAGGAGGATGCCGCCGACGATCTGGACGACGACGAGGGGTGCCCAATAGTCGGTCCGCCCGAACCGCCAGACGAGGTACGGCACGGTGAAGACGATCAGCAGCGCGAGAAGAAAGACCTCGGTCGGACTCATGTGCATGCGTGATCTCCCCCGTGGTAGCGGTAACACGAGGCGTACGCGAGGGGAAGCGGGGGGCTTTTGACGACCTGGCGAGGTAACTCAACCGATCGTCATCCCCGCGAAAGCGGGGACCCATCTCCCGAACTCAGGAGATGGGTCCCCGCTTTCGCGGGGCTGACGGGCGATGGTGGCGGTTTTGTCCGTGACGCACGCGAAACGCGGCCCGCAAGAAACCGCTGTCCTACACGCCCTGTGATCGTCAGACTCGTGGCATGGCGCTCACCCTCATCCTTCGCATTTTCCCAGCCTCCGCGAGAGCCCGATGGGGAGCTGCGTTTCAATTCGACGTGGCGTCAACTTCATCAACTTTGGGATATTGTTGCGCGAAAGAAACGGTAACGACTCGGGCCAGGATGGAACGGGCATGATCGCCGGTTTCGCCGACGTCACGCCGCTGATCGCCATCCTCGACTATGCCGGGGTCGCGGTGTTCGCGGCGACCGGGGCTCTGGCGGCGGCGCGGGCGAAGCAGACGATTGTCACTTTCGTCTTCTTCGCCGCAATCACCGGGGTCGGTGGCGGCACGTTGCGCGACCTGCTGATCGGCGCGCCGGTGTTCTGGGTCCACCGCAGTGACTATCTCGGGGTGTGCATCATCGCCGCCGCGTTGGTCTGGCTGTTGCAGGCGGATCGCTGGCGGCTGCGGACGTTGCTGTGGCTCGATGCTGCGGGAATGGCGGCGTACGCGGTGATCGGCGCGGCCAAGGGCGCGGCCTACGGCGTGCCGCCCGTGGCGCAGGTGGCGATGGGCGTGCTGACGGCGAGCTTCGGCGGGGTCATCCGCGACCTGCTGGCGAACGAGCCGTCGGTGCTGCTCAGCCGCGAAATCTATGTCTCGGCGGCGGCGTTGGGAGCAGTGGTGTACGTCGTCGGGACGCAGGCCGGACTGTCCAGCCTTGTTGCGGGCGGTGCCGGAGTCGTCGTGTGCTTCGCCGTCCGCGCCGCCGCCCTGGGATTTGGCCTGACACTTCCCGGGTATCGCGACCGGTGAGTGGGGTCAGGTCAGCCCCCGCGCTGCGGCTGGACGAGCTTCCCCTCGGCCTTCAACACGCTCGCACCATAAGGCGTCTGGGCGGCGTAATAGGCCGACACGGCGCCGATCTCGCGGTCGGTCAGGTTCTTCGCCACCGAGACCATCGGGTTGTAGCGGACCGAGTTGCCGCGCCCGCCTGCCCGGAACAGGCGCATCTGATTGATCAGATAGTCCTCGTTCTGGCCGTTGAGACGCGGGTACGACCGGACGTCGGCATCGGCGAGCGCGTGGCAACCGCTGCACGCGCCGATCTTGCGGTCACGCAGTCCTCCGAGCGCGATCTGCTGGCCGAAGGCGACGTCGGCGGCGGGCACCGGGAAGGTCGCTGCGGCGAGCGACTTCACCTTGGGCTGGCTCGCGTAATACGCCGCGATGCGGTCGATCTGCTGCGGCGAAAGCTGGTCGGCGACGGTCTGCATGAAGGCGCTGTGGCGCTGGCCGCTGGCGAAACCGGTCAGGGCGCCGCGGATGTACTGCGGGCTGAGGATCGCGAGATTGGGGAAGGCGCCGACCGCGCGGCCCGTGCCCGACACGCCGTGACAGCGCGAGCAGGTGGCGATGACGTCGCCGGTCTGGCCGAACTCGGCTGGCCCCGATGCCGGGTAGAGGTAGTGGTTGATGTTGCCCTGCGGTATCGTCGAATTATGCTCGACGTACGGACGCTGGACCGGGTCCGAGCCGAAGTCGATCCGCGGCAGGTTGGGCTGCGCCTCCGCCGCCTCGCCGAACGCGATCCGGCGGTAGATGTCGTACTTGAGCTTGGGCAGCGTCCTGACGAAGCCGACCATCGACCAGATCTCGTCGTCGCGCATCTGCGTCGGCCAGCCCGGCATCGCGCTGTATTTGACGCCGTGCTTGAGGATCCAGAAGATCGCCTTGTCGTCGTCCTCGGCGATCTGCGCCGCGAGGTACGGCGGGCGCGGGGTCATCGCCAGCGCAATCGGGTTCTGGCCGATGCCGGGCGCGCCGTGGCAGTTGGCGCAGACATTGGCGTAATGCGCTGCCCCAAGGGCGATACGGTTCGGGCTGTTGAGGTCGGCGGGGGGCTTGAGGTCGCTCGAGTGGAACGCGACCGAACGCCGGAAGACGAAATGGAGGAAGCTCGCCCACGGCTGCGGGTGGGGGGTCGTCGCCGCCAGGTTGGGCAGGCCGGTCAGCACCACGATCGCAGCGACCACGAGGGCCGTCACTCCCGCCGCCGCCAGCGGCCCAAGCCACTGAAGGAACCGCCGGGGGAATAGATCGCGGAGCATGCCCTGAACCTCCTTGTACTTAGGCTCGAACTGCCGCTCGCGGGACGGGTTCCGTTAAGGCCCGGCTAAGGCGAGGGTGCGACAAACCGTAAACCAGACATGGTCAGCATTCTCACTACGCTCGGGGTCGGATCGGGGCTCGACACGACCGCGATCCTCGATGCGCTGGTCAAGGCGCAGCACGATCCGCGCGACGTTGCGCTGACCGCGCGGGCGACGGTCAACGACGCCCGCATCTCGGGGGTGTCGCAGGTCAATTCAGGGCTCAACGGGCTGATCGGGGCGCTGTCGGCGCGGACCGTCGGAGGGGCGCTCGGGCCTTTGCCGTCGAGCAGCGACCCGAGCGTCGTCGCCGCGAGCGCGACCAGCGGCGCGACACCGCTGCTCGACCCGATCGACCTGACCGTCACCGCGCTCGCCGCCGGGCAGACGCTCGTCGCCGGGATCGTCGCCTCGCCCGCGGCGCCGGTCGGGCTCGGCACGCTGACGCTGACGCTGGGAACCGCGACGAGCGACGGGCACGGCGGCTTCGGCTTCGCCGGGGGCGCCGCCGCGCCGATCACAGTCGCGATCGGCGCCTCGAACAACAGCCTGACCGGGCTCCGCGACGCGATCAACGCGGCGCAGCAGGGCAATGCGACGGCGGTCGTCGCCAGCATCATCGCCGACGCCAGTGGCGCGCGGCTGGTGCTCAAGGGGCCGGCGGGCGCGGCGTCGGCGTTCATCGTCACCACCGACCCGGGCGCCGATGCTAGCGGCGTCGCCGACCCGGGGCTTGCCCGCTTCGTCTATGCGCCAGCGGCGAGCACGATGACAGTCGCCGCAGCCGCCCACGACGCCTCGCTCATCATCGACGGCGTCGCCATCACCCGCCCGACCAACCACTTCTCCGACCTGATCGACGGGGTGACGCTCGACCTGCGCAAGGTATCGCCGGGGACGACGGTGACGATCGCTGCGACCCGCGACGGCGATGGGCTGAAGAGCGCGATCCGTGACCTCGTCGGGGCGCTTAACGCGGTCGCAGCGACCGCCAAGGGGCTGACCCATAGTGCGACCACGACCGACCCGGCGGGCGCGCTGATCGGCGACGCGACGATGCGGCGCTTCCAGCAACAGCTCGCCGCTCTGACGTCGAGCGTCGTCGGCGGTGGGCCGGCGGGTGTGCCGTCGCGGCTCGCCGACCTCGGTATCACGACTGCGCGGGACGGAACTTTGAGCGTCGACGAAACCCGCCTCGGAGTCGCTGTCGCCGCCAACCCCGACGCGGTCGAGAAGATGCTTGTCGGGCTGACCGCGAGCGGCGCGACCAAGGGAGCGTTGACCGCGCTCGCCGCCGACTTCGCCGCGGTGACCAAGACCGGCGACGCCTCGAACCGCTACGCCCGCGAGACGACGGCGATCGCGCGCGAGCGCGCAACCCTCGATGCCCGGATGACGACCTACCGGGCAACGCTGGTGGCGCAATACGCCGCGATGGAGGCCGCCGTCGCCGCGTCGAAATCGACCCAGGCCTTTCTCGACGAGCAGATCAAGGCGTGGAATCAGCCGAATAATTGAGGAGACGACGAATGCTGCTCGCCAATCACGCTTATGCCCCCCGCGCTGCCGCCGCGATCGCTCGCTCCGGTCCGGCGGCGGCGATCGCCCGGCGCTACCACGACGCCGACCTCCGCCACCGGGTCGCGGCTGCGACGCCGCACGGGCTCGTCGCGATTCTCTACTCCGGAGGCCGCGAGGCGCTGGCGGCGGCGGGGCTGGCGACTGCTGCTGGAGACGCAGCGGCGCGGGTCGCGGCGACCACGCGGGGTCTGCGGATCCTCGATGCGCTCGATGCCGCGCTCGACCATGGTCGCGGCGGTACCGTCGCGCGGTCGCTGGCCGATGCTTATGCTCAGGTCCGCGCGGTAACCGTCGCCGCGAGCAGCGAGCGCCGTGCCGACCTGTTTGCCGGGGCCGCGGCCCAGCTCGGCGAGCTGGCGCGGGCATGGGGGGCGATCGGCGGGTCGGCTGCGCGCTAGCAGTCGCCTGGGCGCTCGATCTGAAGGCGTCGCATTTTCTCGATCAACGTCGTCCGGCGCAGCCCGAGCAGCCGCGCCGACCCGGCAATCCCACCCGCCGTCCGCCCGAGCGCATCGCGGATATACGCCTGCTCGACCTCGTCGAGGACCGCCTTGAGATCGATCGGCTCCCCGTCGCGCCACGGTCCGCGGTCGGGCAGCGGCAGCGACACCGGCAACACGTCGAGCGTGTGCCCCTCGCCGTGGAGGAGTGTCGCGGCAAGACTGCGGTCGACCAGCGCACCGGGATGGAGGGCGGTCGCCCGCGCGACGAAGTTCCTCAGCTCGCGGACATTGCCGCGCCACGGCTGGCCGGCAAGATAGTCGGTCGCGCTGGTGGTGAAGCCGACCCGCGGCCGTTCGCTGTTGCGGGCGAAGTGTTCGAGCAGCAGGGGGATGTCGCTCGCCCGCTCGGCGAGGCCGGGGACGCGGATTTCGACGACCGCCAAGCGGTAGAACAGGTCTTCGCGGAAGGGTCCCGAGGCGACCGCGTCGCCGAGGTCGACGTTGGTCGCGGCGATGAGGCGGACGTCGACCGGAAAGGCGAGCATGCCGCCGACGCGCTCCACCAACCGGGTTTCGAGGATGCGCAATAGCTTGACCTGGAACTCGGCGGGCATGTCGCCGATCTCGTCAAGGAACAGCGTGCCGGTGTCGGCGAGCTCGAAGCGCCCGCGGCGCGCCTTGGCAGCCCCGGTGAAAGACCCCGCCTCGTGCCCGAAGATCTCGCTTTCGAGGAGGTCGCGGGGGATTGCTGCGCAGTTGATCGCGACGAACGGTTTGGCGGCGCGGCTGCTGCGCTGGTGGAGCAACTGGGCGACGACCTCCTTGCCGCTGCCCGAGGGGCCGGTGACGAGGACCGACACCGACGATGCCGCGAGTTGGTCGACGAGGGCACGGATCTTGACGATCGCGGGACTGGCCTCGATCAGTTCGGCCAGCTTGGTTGGCGGCGACGCAGGGGCTTTCATGGGAAAAGTCCTGTTGGTGACGCAATACTGTGGCTAAGCCCCGCTACACAGGCCAAATCACGCGTCGGCCTAGGCAATAACCTAGTCTGGCCGCCGAATCCGGCTAGTCATTTCTTATCCGAAATGGCGCTAAATTGTGTGCGTTTACGGTGCCTTGGCTATCGGCCATTTTCTGCAGGGATTGACATATTTTGTTAACTGATAAAGCCGCCGCATTACGATTCGGTACGGTAACAGCAATTTGCGCAGTGTCGTCGGCGTGGGCGGATCGCTACCGCGACGCACTCGACGAGGCAGGGCTCCAGGTCGGCTTCGTCAGCGATGGCGCTGCCCTGACGGCGGTGTTGGCGAACGACTGGACGGTCGACGTCGTCGTTCTCGATCTCGCCCTCGGTACACCCGAGTTGGCAGCCCGGCTCGGCGTGTCGGGGCCGCGCCTGCTCGCGTTCGGCGACCCGGCGAATGCAGGGATCGCGCTCGCCGGTAACCTCGCTGACTTCGTCTCCGACGCGCCGACCGCGGCCGAGCTTGTTGCCGCGATCCGGGGTGCGGTCGCGACGCCGGCGCCGGCGGGGGTCGCGGATCGGTCCGACCAGAGCGCGGCGCGGCTGGGGGCGCTCGGCGCCGAAGCCGACCGGGTCGCGGCGGCGCTGGCCCGGCTGACCGTGCCGATCGACGCCAGCGACCCGCCGCCGATCGATGCCGGGGTCGTCCGTGGACTTGTCAGGGCGAGGCGGGCGCGCGAGCGGTATTTCCCCGGCGACATCTTCGCCGATCCGGCGTGGGACATGCTGCTCGACCTGACTGCGGCGCGGGCCGAGGGGCAACCGGTGTCGGTATCGAGCCTGTGCATCGCCGCCTGCGTGCCGCCAACGACCGCGCTCCGCTGGATCCGGACGTTGTGCGACTCTGGGCTGTTCGACCGGGCAACCGATCCGCTCGATGCGCGGCGGGCCTTTATTGCGCTGGCCGAGCCGACGGCGCGGGCGATGGCGCGTTACCTGGCGGCGTTTGCCGGTCCGGGCCAAGACTTGCGATAAAGACGGCGACGTCGGCTGCCGACCGATCGGGGGCTTCCTCCATCGGCAGGTGGCCAACGCCATCGTAGATGATCGTTCGGCTGTGCCGCAGGTTCCGGGCGAAGTAGGCGGCTGAGGCGACCGGGATGAAGCGGTCCTCGCGTCCCCACAGGATCAGCACCGGGGCGTCGATGCGGGCGAGGTCGGCCGGGCTGACCGACGAATAGCCTTGGGCGAAGCGGTCGAGCGTCGCCGCGCGGTTGCCGGGGTAGCGGAGCAGTTCCCAATAGCGGTCGATCATCGCCGGGGTCATCACCGCCTTGTTCGACACCGCGCCGGCGAACGACGCGGCGATCACCGAGCGCGGGGTGATGCTGCTGGCGATGTCGCGGATGACCGGGGCGCGGGCGATCCGAAGCGCCAGCGGCGTGCCGCCCTCGCCCGCGGAATAGGGCGCGCCGCTGGCGTCGACGAGGATCAGTCCGGCGATGCGGTCGGGGTGATCGGCGGCGTAGCGCGCGGCGACGCCCCCGCCCATCGAATTGCCGGCGACGACGAAGCGGCTCAGCCCGCGGTTCGCGACGACCGCTGCGAGCACCTTCGCATAGGCGGCCTGGGTGTACTGGCCGTCGGTGGCGGGGCCAGTCAGGCCGTGCGCGGGAAAATCGAAGCTGATGATCCGGTAGCGGTCACCAAGCCGCGCGACCCACGGCTCCCACGTGTGCAGCGAGGCGTTCGAGCCGTGGAGCAGGACCAGCGGCACCCCGTTGCGCTTGCCCTCGTCGCGGAGGTGGACGGTGAGGTCCGGCATGACCTCGACGAATTGCGACGCGGGCGAGGCGTACTTTGCCCGCAGCGTCGCGACGGAGATGTCGGGGACGCGGAAGACGAGCCACGCGACGACGGCAATGGCGACCAGTGCCGCGAGCACCCACGCCACGATACGCAGCCCGCGACGCGCCGCCACTACAGCCGTTCGAGGCGGATCGGCAGGCCGTCCTTCGGCTTGGGGATCGGGAACATTTGGAAATCGCAGACATAATCGTCGGCGACGACGACCCGGTACTCACTTAGCAGCGTGTATAAGAACGACTTCATCTGCATGTAGGCGAAGTGCAATCCGATGCACATGTGCGCGCCGCCGCCGAACGGCACCCAGGCGTACTTGTGGCGGCCCTTCGAGCGGTTGTGGCTGAAGCGCGACGGGTCGAAGGTCTCGGGGTCTTCCCAATATTCGGCCATGCGGTGGGTGTACATCGGGTTGACCCCGACGTGCGTGCCGCCGGGGATGGTGAGGCCGGCGAAGGTAAATTCGCGCAGCGCGCGGCGCGGCACCGACGGCACCGGCGGGAGCAGCCGCAATGCCTCCTTGAACGCCCATTCGGTCTGCTCGAGTTCGCCTAGCCGGTCGAACGGCAGCTCGGGCCCGGCGGTGGCGCGAACCGCCATGATCTCGGTCCGCAGCCGGTCCTGCCACTCGGGGTTCTTCGCCAGGTAATAGATCGTCGAGGTCAGCGACGAGGTCAGCGTGTCGTGCGCCGCCATCATCAGGAAGTTCATGTGGTCGATGATCTCCTGGTCGGTCAGGAGGTCGCCGGCGTCGTTGCGGGCGTTGCAGAACTGGGTGAAGAAGTCGGCTCCGGTCGCGCCGCGGCGCTTGGGGATCTCGCGGGCAAAGAACTTCGACATGAACCTGTGGCCCTTGACCCCGCGGCCCATCGCGGTGAACGGCAGCGGCACGCGGACGATGCCGATCGACGCCGCGACCATGTCGACGAAGGCCTTGTTGATCGCGTCGGCTTCGGGCCCCCACGCGATGCCGAGGAACGACGTCGCGGCGAGGTCGAGGGTTAACGCCTTGATCGCAGGGTAGAACTTGAATTCGCTCGCGGTCGGCCAGCCGGCGATGCCGCGGGCGATGCCGCTGTTGAGCGCGCCGAGATAGTGGCGCAACGGTTCGGGCTTGAACGCGACCGACAGCGTCTTGCGGTCGGCGCGGTGGTGGTCGAAGTCGAGCAGCATCAAGCCACGCGGGAAGACGCGCCCGAGGATCGGGGTCCAGCCGAGCTCGGACGAGAAGTTCTTGTCCTTGTCGAACAGGACCAGCTCGTTCGCGTCCGGGCCGATCAGCCCGACATTCCAGCCACCAAAGTTGTTGACCCGGTAGACCTTGCCGAACTTCGCGACGTTGGCGGTGACCCCGGCGAGCGGGTCCTTGAGGAACTCGATCGTGCGGAGGAGCGGGAGTGGATGCGGCTTGAGGCCGGGCAGGTGCGACAGCTCGGCGTAGGTCGGAAGGTGAAGGTCCTTATCGGCGGGGACGAAGGTGCCGGACTTGACGGGGGCGTTCATCGGCCGGCTCCTTGGTTTTACGGAGTGACGATACGCAGGTACGTGAGGTGATGCAACGGCTATACGAGGCGAGCTGCCTCTGCCGCTAAAGGATGAACGTCCCCTCGATCACCTCGACGCACGTCCCGCCAAGGATGACTCGATTGCCGTCGAGGCGGCAGGCGACGTGGCCCCCGCGCGTGCTCGCCTGATACGCAGTGAACGAATTGCGCCCCAGCCGGTCGGCCCAATACCCCGCGATGACGCAATGCGCCGAGCCGGTGACGGGGTCTTCGTCGATGCCGGCGCTCGCGGCGAAGACGCGGCTCACGACGTCGGTGTCACTTCCCGGCGCGGTGGCGATGACGAGCGTGTCGGTGATCTGGCGGAGGGCGGCAAAATTAGGGGTAAGGGCGCGGACCGCGTCCTCATGGTCGAGGACGAGGACCGAATAGCCGTTGTCGCGCCACAGCGTCGTGACCGGGCTGACCCCGAGCGCCGCCTCGATATCGGGGCGGGGCTCTCCCGGTTCTGCGCCCCACGCCGGCAGGTCGAGCGTCAGCGCGGCGCCGTCGCGGGCGACCGTCAGCACCCCGGCCTGCCGCGTCGAAAACGTCACCGACGCCCGGCTGCGGTCGCGCATCAATGCCCAGTGGCCGCTTGCCAGCGTCGCGTGGCCGCACAGGTCGACCTCGACCGTCGGGGTGAACCAGCGCAGGTCGTAGTCGGCGACGCCGTCGTCGCGGCGGATCAGGAAGGCGGTCTCGGCGATGTTGTTCTCTGCTGCGATCGACTGGCAGGTCGCGTCGTCGAGCGGCGCCTCGAGGATCATCACCGCCGCCGGGTTGCCGGTGAACGGGCGCTCGGCGAAGGCATCGATCTGGTGGAACGGGATGCGCATCGTTCAGGCCCTCAACACTTGCGGACGGTCGTAATGACCGAGCGGATCGATATGGATCAGGATCTCCGCGCCGGGGAAGGTCGCGGCGACGTCGGCCTCGATTTCGTCGACGATGTCGTGGGCGCAGCGCACGCTCATCTCGGGTGCCAGCCAGATGTGGAACTGGATGAAGTCGACGACGCCGCTGCTCCGGGTGCGAAGCTCGTGAATGCCGTCGACCTGGGGGTGGCGCGCGACGACGCCGAGCAATGTCTGGCGTTTCTCGTCGGGCCACTCGCGGTCCATCAGCATGTCGAGCGCGGCGCGGGCCGAGGTAATCGCGCCGTAGGCTAGGTAGAGCGCGATGCCGATGCCGAAGATCGCATCGGCGCCGTGCAGCCCGGCGAAGGCTTCGAGTGCGAAGGCGGCAATGACGGCGATGTTGAGCAGCAGGTCGGATTCGTAATGGACTTGGTCGGTGACGATCGCGATCGACTTGGTCTGACGGACGACGTGGCGCTGATAGGCGACGAGGCCCAAGGTCAGCGCGACCGCGACGAGCGAGACGCCGATGCCAACCCCGGCGCGTTGCGGCGGCGTCCGGGTACCGATCTCCATCGCCGCGCGCGCACCGATCGCAACCGCCGAGCCGAGGATGACGAGCGTCTGCATTAAGGCGGCGATCGCCTCCGCCTTGCCGTGGCCGAAGCGGTGGTCCTCGTCGGCGGGCTGCCCGGCGAGCCAGACGGCGTACAGCGTGACGAGGCTCGACAGCAGGTCGAGGCCGGTGTCGGCAAGCGAGCCGAGCATCGCCACCGACCCCGTCGCCGACGCCGCCCACGCCTTGAGACCGAGCAGGATAGTCGCCGATAATACCGAAGCGAGCGCGGCGCGACGTGTCAAAGTGGCGCGAGTGGCGTCGGTCACGGGTAGAGCGTCCCGGTCGTCCAGCCGTCGCCGCTGCGGTTATACAGCGTGCGCTCGTGGTGGCGGAAGTCGCCGTCTTGCCAGAACTCGATTGCCTCGGGGACGACGCGAAAGCCCGACCAGCGCGGCGGGCGAGGGACAATGCCGCCGTCGTACTTCGCGGTGGCCTGGGCGAGTCGGTCGCGGAAGACTTCGCGATCGGGCAGCGGCCGCGATTGCTCCGACGCCCATGCACCAAGCTGCGAATCGCGCGGGCGGGTGGCGAAATAGGCATCGGCCTCGGCATCGCCGACGAGCTCGGCACGCCCGTCGACGCGGATCTGCCGCCGTAGCGACTTCCAGTGGAAATCGAGGTGGACCGCCGGGTTTTCCGCGAGCTCGACGCCCTTGCGGCTGTCGAGGTTGGTGTAAAAGACGAAGCCGCGATCGTCCCACGCCTTCATCAGGACGACGCGGACCGACGGGCGGCCGTCGCGCGTCGCGGTCGCCAGTGCCATGGCGTTGGGGTCGTTCGGCTCGGCCGCGGTGGCGGCGGCGAACCAGTCGGCGAACAGCAGGAAGGGGTTGGTGGACATCGCCGCGGGTGTACGGCCCGCGGCGATGCCCGGCAACCGGTCAGGCGTTACCGCTGGTTGTCGCCGCGCGACTGGTCCCTGGTATCGCGCAGCCGCTGGCTGATCGCGTCGAGCCGCGCCTGGATGTTCGCCTCACCCTGGGGCGAAAGATGGCCATTATAGTGGCGCATCGAGCGCTCGCTGCGGCGGATCGAGTTGAGGTCGGCACGCGCGCGATAGACCTGGTCGCGGTTCATCGTGCCATCGGCAGCAAAGCGGTCGATTCGCGCCGCGATACGGTCTTCGCGGCTGCGGATGTCGCGCGGTTCGTCGCCGCCCTGGTCGCGGGGGTCGCCCTGGTACCCCTGTCCGCGCGGGTCGCCCTGATAGCCCTGCCCGCGTGGGTCACCCTGATACCCCTGCGCCCGCGGATCGTAGCCGGGCTGCGGCTGTGCGTAAGCTCCCTGCGCACGCGGGTCGATCAGGCTGCCGTCGGCGGCGTAATAGGCCTGATCGCGCGCCGGCACCCAATAGCCGTTGCGATCGCGGTAGCCGCCGTTCTGCGACGCCACGTAACGGCCGTCGTTGTCGTAGTAGCCGCTCGGCGCGCCGGCGACCCAGACGCCGTTGCGGTCATAGTAACCGGTGGCGTTGTTGCCCTCGATCCTGTTGGCGTGCCACCGCCGATTGTTGTCATAATAGCCATAAGCGCGCTCGCAGCCGCCTTCGTTCGACTTGGTCAGCTGGTTGCCCGCAACGCCGCCGCCGACAGCGCCGAGGACGGCGCCGAGCCCGCCGCCAGAGATGGCGCCGCCGAGGACCGCGCCGATGCCCGCGCCGGCGACGGTGCCGATCACGCGGTTCTCGCGGCGCTCCTGGCAGGTCTGCTGGGCAGTCGCCGAAGTACTCAACGCTGCGGCAGCAAGACCGACGGTGAGGATGAAGTTACGCATGGGGATCCCTCTTCATGAATCTATCGTCGCCCCGTAACGATCGTGACATTTACGAGGTTCCGGTATCGCTCTTTTACCGGGCCGCGATTAACCCAGCCACAACGCGAATGAGGGCCAACGGGGGTGGCATTGTGCTCAGTATGTGCGGCTCCGTGCTTGCGGCGTTCCGCAGGGCGCGTTGACCATGATTGCGCGCCGCGACAGCCGCAAGCGCGCGCTATCCCACGCAACATACTGGACAGCGTGCCGCCACTGTGGTGACGGGAGGCATGGCAAAAGACCTTTATTCGACACTCGGCGTGCCGCGCGGTGCGAGCGCCGCAGACATCAAGAAAGCTTATCGTAAACTGGCGAAGGCGAACCATCCCGACACCCATGCCGGTGATGCCGCAGCGCTGGCCCGGTTCAAGGACGTGTCGGCCGCGTACACGATCCTGTCCGACGCCGCGGAGCGCGCGAAGTACGATCGCGGCGAGATCGACGCCGACGGTCAGCCGAAGGCGCCGCCGGGGTTCGGCGGCGGCTTTGGCGGCGGCTCCAGAGCAGGCGAAGGCTTCGACCGTGGCTTCGGCGGGCAACCGCAGCCGGGCGGAAGCTCGCGCTTCGATTTCGCCGGCGAACCGGGCGACATCTTTTCCGAGCTGTTCGGCCGTAGCGGCGGGCCGTTCGGCAGCGATCCGCGGATGCACGCCGCGCCGGTCAAAGGGGCGGATGTCGCGTACCGGCTCAACGTACCGTTCGAGGACGCGGCGCTGCTCAAGCCGCAGCGCATCGCGCTCAAGAACGGGAAAACACTCGACCTCAAGCTGACGCCGGGGCTCGAAAGTGGCAAACAGGTGCGGATGGCGGGGCAGGGCAGCCCCGGGCCGGGTGGCGCCGGCGATGCGCTGGTGACGATCGAGATCATGCCGCATCGTTTCTTTACCCGCGACGGCGCCGATATCCGGCTCGACCTGCCGGTGCGGCTCGGCGAGGCGGTGCTCGGCGCCAAGGTGCGCGTGCCGACTCCCGACGGGCCGGTCATGCTCGGCGTTCCCTCAGGGGCGACCTCGGGTCGCACGCTCCGGCTCCGCGGGCGCGGTTTTACCAAGGCCGATGGCAGTCGAGGAGATTTGCTGGCGACACTTATGGTCGATTTGCCCTCGGATGATGCGGAGCTTCGCAGCTTTGCTGAACGTTGGGCCACCGACGCGACTCGCAACCCGCGGAGCGCATTCGGCATCGATTGAGGGGCAGACCGAAATGCAGCTTCCGGCGGCCCTCGCGCGCCTTATGGCGACACGCCCGATCCAGATCATCAGTCGCGTCGTAACCGGCACCTGGACCGATGGCTTCGTCTTCGCCGGCAACCTCGCCTACTTATCGCTGTTGACCCTGTTCCCGTTCTTCATCGTCGTCGCGACGATCGCCGGCGCATTCGGGCGGACCGAGGACGGTATTCACGCGGTCAACGCTTTCCTTCGAACCGTTCCGCCCGATGTCGGCAAGCTGATCGCTGCACCGGTCCGCGCAGTGATCGCGGCACGATCGGGCAGCGGACTGCTGACGCTCGGCATCCTCGTGACGCTGTGGACGGTGTCGGGCTTCATCGAGACGATCCGTGAGATCATCCGGCGGGCGTATGGTTCGACCAGCACGCGCCCGGTCTGGGAATACCGCGTCGGAGCAATCGCGCTGATCGTCGGTGCGGTCGTCCTGATGGTTATCGCCTTCGTCGTCCAGGTCGTGATGACGGCGGTCGAGCAATTCGTCGTGCAGCTCCTGCCGTTCAAGGAGCATCTGATCAATCTCGTCGGCCTCGGTCGCATCGCGCCAGCCCTTGCACTATACGGTTCGCTGTGGGGGCTGTTCTTCGCGTTGACCCCGCGCAAGTACCGCGACGCCGGATGCGCGATCTGGCCAGGCGCGCTGCTCATCGCGGTGGTATGGATCGGGACGACGATGCTGCTGCCGGTGGCCCTGTCGAGTTTCGGCAGCTATGACCGGACATACGGCAGCCTTGCCGGCGTAATCGTCGCGTTGCTGTTCTTCTATATCATCGGGCTTGGGGTTGTCTTCGGCGCGCAGCTTAACGCGGCGCTGGCGATTGTGCCGAAACTGGGCCAGAACGCGGCGACGATCGAATAGGGCCAGAGCGCGGACGGGGCCAAGAGTTAACAAGGACCATAAATGGCAGGACTGATGGCCGGAAAGCGCGGCCTGATCATGGGGGTGGCGAACGACCGGAGCCTCGCGTGGGGAATAGCGCAGGCAGTCGCGGCGCAAGGTGGCGAGATCGCCTTCAGCTTTCAGGGCGAGGCGCTCGAGAAGCGGGTGCGCCCACTTGCGGCGTCGCTTGGCAGTGATTTGCTGATCGATTGTGACGTCAGCGAAGCGGCGAGCATCGATGCCTGCTTCGCGACGTTGGCGGAACGCTGGCCGACGATCGACTACCTCGTCCACGCGATCGGCTTCTCCGACAAGCACGAACTGCGCGGGCGTTATGTCGATACCAGCGCCGACAATTTCGCGCTCACGATGAATATCAGCGTGTTCAGCTTCACCGCAGTGGCGCAGCGCGCACTGGCGATGATGCCAAATGGCGGGTCAATGCTGACGCTCAGCTACTATGGCGCGGAAAAGGTTATCCCGCATTACAACGTTATGGGCGTAGCCAAGGCGGCGCTCGAGACGAGCGTCCGCTACCTTGCGATGGATCTCGGCCCCGACAAGGTCCGCGTTAACGCGATCAGCGCCGGCCCGATCAAGACGCTAGCCGCAAGCGGCATCGGCGACTTCCGCTACATCCTCAAGTGGAACGAATATAACTCGCCGCTGCGCCGCAATGTGACGATCGACGACGTCGGCGGGGCGGGGGTGTATTTGCTGTCCGACCTTGCCAGTGGAGTGACTGGCGAGGTTCATCACGTCGACGCCGGGTATAATGTCATCGGCATGAAGGCCGAGGACGCCCCGGACATCAGCGTTGCCTAGTCCCCCTGCTCTCTGGTCTGGGGAGAGGAAGGAGCCGGTGCCTGCTTGGGCATCGGGCGGTCGTGGCACGCCGGTGCGCGGAACGTGAGTCACAACAGCTTCGGGCACGCCTTCCGCTTCACCACCTGGGGCGAATCACACGGCCCCGCGATCGGCGCGGTCGTCGACGGCTGCCCCCCGGGGCTCGCGCTTTCCGAAAGCGACATCCAGCCTTGGCTCGACAAGCGCCGCCCCGGCACCTCGCGCTTCACGACCCAGCGGCAGGAGCCCGATCAGGTCCGCATCCTGTCGGGCACCTACGACGGCCGCACCACCGGCACCCCGATCCACCTGATGATCGACAACGTCGACCAGCGGTCGAAGGACTATGGCGACATCGCGCAGGCGTATCGCCCTGGCCACGCCGACTACGCCTATGACGCAAAATACGGCCTGCGCGATCCGCGCGGCGGCGGGCGATCGTCGGCGCGCGAGACCGCGAGCCGCGTCGCTGCCGGAGCCGTCGCACGTCTCGTCATCCCCGGCGTTTCGATCCGCGCCTACCTCGTCGAATTGGGCGGCGACGCAATCGACCGCGCCGCGTTCGACGAAGCCGAGATCGACCGCAACCCGTTCTTCTGCCCCGACCCCGCCGCCGCCGCGCGGTGGGAGGTGCTCCTCGACGCCGCGCGCAAGTCCGGGTCGTCGCTCGGCGCAATCGTCGAGTGCGTCGCCACCGGCGTACCGGCGGGGTGGGGGAGCCCGGTCTACGCCAAGCTCGACAGTCAGCTCGCCGCCGCATGCATGAGCATCAACGCGGTCAAGGGCGTCGAGATCGGCGACGGCTTCGCTGCGGCGCGGCTCCGCGGCGAGGACAATGCCGACACGATGCGCCCGGGACCCGACGGACGCCCGCTGTTCGGATCGAACCATGCTGGCGGTACCGCAGGCGGCATCTCGACCGGGCAGCCGGTCGCCGTCCGTATCGCGCTCAAGCCGACCTCGTCGATCCTGACCCCGGTCGAGACGATCACCAGCGCCGGTAAGGCAACCGCGATCGTCACCAAGGGCCGCCACGACCCGTGCGTCGGTATCCGCGCGGCACCGGTTGCGGAGGCCATGATGGCGCTGGTGCTCGCCGACGCGAGACTGATGCACCGCGCGCAGACGGGCTTTTAATCTCGTCGGGTGGCGACTATCTTAGCTGAGTAACACACCCGGGAGGAAAGTCATGGCGATCGATCGCTACCGCACGAACGAGGTCGGGCCGCCGGTCGCGTCGACGCTGATCACCTATGTCGTCTGGTTCTTCCTCGGCAACATTGGCGGCCACCGCTTCCTGACCGGACGTGTCTTCAGTGGAGTGGCGATGCTCGGGCTCCACGTCCTCGGCTGGCTGACGTGGTGGTTCGGCCTCGGCTTCCTGATCTGGGGCTTCGTCGGCGTGTGGTGGCTGGTCGACGCTTTCCTGATCCCAGGGTGGCTGCGCACGACATAGGTCCGACGAGTGTAAAGTTCTCCGACATTTTTTTGAGCGATATCAGGGCCCGAGCAGACCTCGAATATCGTTACATCAACGTAACGTCTTGTGGTTTATGACCTTCCTCTGCTGACGGCACCCGAGGGTGAGTGGCATATTTCTTGCGAGACCCAAGTGGGCAATGTCTATGGACTTGGGGAAGTTATGATCAAAGCACTAGGCTCACGACTCATTGATCAGAGCCAGAAGATGACGGTAGCGGCGAGCGCGATGGCGGAGAAAAAGACTGTCGGGCATCTATCGTAGCGAGTGGCGACGCGGCGCCAGTCCTTCAGACGGCCGAACATAATCTCGATA
>NZ_JANYGL010000124.1 GCF_025362435.1 Polymorphobacter sp. | reverse complement strand
ACCGTCTGCAGTGATCATGGGTCCCGGCCTTCGCCGGGATGACAAGTGTTGGTCGTCGCCATCATTCGAAGCGAAATTCCGCAACCAACCACCCGCCTTCGCCGGGATGACATGCGTTGGGGGGTGAGCATTAATCGAATCGAATTTCCGCAGCCAACCACCCGCTTCTGCGGGGATGACGGTCGTTAGCCGGGGCGCATCCGCACTCAGACCGGCGTCCACGCCTTGTCCTTCGCTGCCCCCGCCGCGGGAGCCTTCGCCTTGCCGACCGCCTCGACGAGCCGGTCGAGCACCGCGTCCATGCCGTCGCGCGTCGCGCCGGATAGGACGAAGACCGGCTTGCCGCTCGCTTTCTCGAGCGCCTTCTTCTTCTTCGCCAGAACCTTGGGCTCGACGAGGTCGCTCTTGTTGAGCGCGATGATCTCGTCCTTCGCCTCGAGGCCGGCGCCATAGGCATCGAGCTCGTCGCGGACGATCTCGTACGATTCGACCGGGTCGGGCTCGTTGGCGTCGACGAGGTGGAGGAGGATGCGGCAGCGCTCGATGTGACCGAGGAAGCGGTCGCCGATGCCGACGCCGTCAGCGGCGCCGGCGATCAGCCCGGGGATGTCGGCGAGGACGAATTCCTGCCCCTTGTGGCCGACGACGCCGAGCTGCGGCTTCAACGTCGTGAACGGATACGCGCCGACCTTGGCATGGGCGTTGGTGATCGCGTTGAGCAGCGTCGACTTGCCCGCGTTGGGCATGCCGAGCAGCCCGGCGTCGGCGATCAGCTTGAGCCGCAGCCAGACCCACGCCTCGGCATAATCGCCGCCAGGCTCGAATTCGCGCGGCGCGCGGTTGGTCGAGGTCTTGAAGAAGGCGTTGCCCTTGCCGCCCTCGCCGCCGCGCAGCAGGACGATCCGCTGCCCGACCTTGGTGAAGTCGGCGAGCATCGTCTGGTCTTCATCGTCGTCGATGATCTGCGTGCCGACGGGGACCTTGATGACGAGGTCGTCGGCCCCGGCGCCGGTGCGGTCGCGGCCCATGCCGTGCTGGCCGCGCCCGGCCTTGAAGTGCTGCGAATAGCGGAAGTCGATCAGCGTGTTGAGCCCGGCGACGCTTTCGAAGACGACATCGCCGCCGCGCCCGCCGTCACCGCCGTCGGGGCCGCCGTATTCGACGAACTTCTCGCGCCGGAACGAGACGGCGCCGTCGCCGCCGGCGCCCGAGCGGAGGTAGATCTTGGCTTGGTCGAGGAACTTCATGGGGTGACTTTACACGATTCGGAGAGGGAGCGAATGCGTGCCCCAAACGCCGTCATCCCCGCGGAGGCGGGGACCCATCATCCCAGCGTCGGGGTAATGGGTCCCCGCCTTCGCGGGGATGACGATATTGTTAGTGGGCTGATCGGGCTCGAAGTCGAACCGCGCTGCCCGAAAGACTATTCGGCGGCGATCGCCATCGGTTCCGGTCGCGCGTCGACGCTGACGTATTTGCGGCCGAGCTTGCCCGAATGGAAAACGACGACGCCCTCGGCGGTGGCGAACAGCGTGTGGTCCTTGCCGAGGCCGACGTTGCGGCCCGGATAGACGCGCGTGCCGCGCTGGCGGATGATGATGCAGCCGCCCGTGACGTCCTGGCCGCCGAAGCGCTTGACGCCGAGACGGCGCCCTGCCGAGTCGCGACCGTTGCGGGACGAGCCGCCTGCTTTCTTATGTGCCATGGTGCCTTAACCTACCGAAATCATGATTTATGTCAGCCTACGCTGACGATCTTCAGGACCGTCAGCTGCTGACGGTGCCCGTTTTTCCGGCGATAGTTATGCCGGCGCTTCTTCTTGAAGATGATGACCTTGTCGCCCTTGGTCTGCGCGACGATCTCGGCGGTGACGCCGCCGGTCGAGACGAGACCGCCGTCACCGAGCATCAGCGTCTCGAGCGTGACGGTGTCACCCGCAACGCCGTCGAGCTTCTCGACGATGATCTTGTCGTCGGTGGCGACCCGATATTGCTTGCCGCCCGTGCGCACTACCGCGAACATGTTCTTTAACCTTGGCCGAATCGATTACGCACGGGTCCGCCACGGGGGCGGTCGTACGGGAAGCGGGTTGCTAGAGGGTGAGGCCGCGGTTGTCAACGTTTACGGGGGGTGACCTACCAAGCGGCGCATCCCGCCGGGCAGGACCATCGTCGAGGTCACGACGAACTCCATAGCACAGTCATTTCGACAGCCACCGGAGGTTCGATGGCAACGACCGATCTGATTCGCAGGTCGCGGCGGCGGTCGAGCAACCGGCGCGCCGCGTCTTACGGGATCGCTTGCAGCAATACGCCACGGTACTAAGCTGACGTCATGGCCACCGCTCCCGTCCCGACGATTACCGGCGAAGTCGTCCTGCGTGTCGGTGAAGAAACGATAACAGTATCGGTAACGGTCCCGGTCGGGCCGACGGCGATGATCGACTTGTTGCCGCTGGTCAATGCCGTGTCCGGGGTGGTCGTCGACCGCGCCACCGCGCGCGCAGTCGGCGCCGGCAAGACGATTTCGTGCTGCGCCGGATGCGGTGCCTGCTGCCGCCAGCCGGTCCCGCTCGCACCGGCAGAGGCGCGGGCAATCGCCGCGCTCGTCGCGGCGCTGCCCGCACCCGAGCAGGCCGTCGTCCGCGCCCGCTTCGCCGCCGGGCAGGCAAAGTTTGCGGCGGCGAACGTGCCGGTGCGCGGCGACCGCATCTTCGGGTCGGACCTGTCCGAGATGCAGACGCGCGTCGCGGCCTATATGGCGGCGTACGTCGCCTGCCCGTTCCTCGTCGACGAGGCGTGCTCGATCCATCCCGAGCGGCCGACCGCGTGCCGCGAATATCTGGTGACCAGCCCGGCCGAATACTGCTCGTTGCCGACGCCGGAGACGATCGACCGCGTCGAGCTGCCGGGATCGGTGTCGACCGCGATGGCGACCGCCGAGCAGGACCTCGAGGGGGTGCGCCGGGTGCTGCTGATCGATAGTCTCGACTGGGTCGCGGCGCACCCTGCGCGAGCCCCGGTAAAGACCGGTCCCGAGCTGATCCAGCACCTCTTCTCGACGCTGGGTGCGGCGTAAGGATCGCGGCCCCTCGCCATGCGACCCCGCCGCCGGATGACGCTGCTCGCCGCCGCCCTTATGTTCGCGCCATGAACATCGCCTTCACGCCCCCCGCGCCGGTGCCGCTGCGCAAGCCGTTGTCGCGCCTTGCCGGGGCGGCGAAGCTGATCAGCGACCCGCTCGGCATGTGGACCGAGCGGCACTTCGACGAGTGGGTGCTGGGCGGCAAGTCGCTGCTCGGGCACATCACGATCGTCAGCGACCCGGCGTCGATCCGCGCCTTCATGGTCGATCGCGCCGCGAACTACGTCAAGGACGAGCTCCAGCTGCGGGTCCTGAAACCGAGCCTCGGCGAGGGGCTGTTCACCGCCGAGGGGCCGGCGTGGAAAGTCCAGCGCCGCGCGCTCGCCGGGTTGTTTACCCCACGCACCGTCGCCGGCTTCGCCGCACCGATGACGGCGGCGGCGGTGGCGCTGACCGATCGCTGGGCGCGGCGCGGCGGACGTCGGCTGCTCCAGGTCGACCGCGAGATGACGCAGGTGACGTTGGACGGGCTCGACGCGTCGATCTTCTCGGGCGGGCTGACGCGCGACCGGGCGCAGGTTCACGACGCGCAGTCGTTCGTCACCGCCGCCGGGGCGATCGACCCGCTCGACCTGTTCGGCGCGCCGGCGTGGATCCCGCGCGTCAGCCGCCTGCGCGCGGCGCCGGTGCGGCGCTACTTCGACGGGCTGATCGACCGCCTTGTCGCCGACCGCCGCGCGCTGATCGCCGCAAACCCGGCCGCCGCGCCGCGCGACCTGCTGACCTTGCTGTTCGAGGCGCGCGACCCCGAGACCGGCGAGGGGCTGACCCCGGCGGTGGTGCGCGACAACGTCCTGACCTTCCTCGGCGCCGGGACCGAGACGACGTCAAGCGCGCTGAGCTGGGCGCTATACCTGCTGTCGCAGGACCACGCCGCACGCGAGCGGGTCGAGGCCGAGGTCGACGATGTGCTCGGCGGGCGGACCGCCGGGGCGGACGATGTCGGTAAGCTGATTTTCACCCGCGCGGTGATCGACGAGACGCTGCGGCTGTACCCGACCGCGCCGCTGATCCAGCGGATGTCGGTCGCCGAGGACACGCTCCACGGCGTGACGATCCCGCCGGGGTCGACCGTCGTCTATGCGCCGTGGGTGCTCCACCGGCATAGGAAGCTGTGGGACCGGCCGGGCGAATTTGACCCGACGCGCTTCCTGCCTGGGGCACCGCCGATCGACCGTTTCGCCTACCTGCCTTTCGGGGCGGGGCCGCGGGTGTGCATCGGCGCGAGCTTCGCGCTGCAGGAGGCGGTGGTGACGCTGGCGACGATCGTCCAGCGCTGCCGCCTCGACCTGCTGCCGGGGGCGACGATCATGCCCGAACACCGGATCACGCTGCGCCCCAAGGGCGGATTGCCGATGCTGGTGACCGCGCGCTAGACTGCGGCGATGATCCGCATTCTCCTCGCCGCGCTCGCGTTTTTTCTCGTCGCTGCGGCACCGGTCGAGGGCGACTACACCATCCGCGATTTCACCTTTGCCTCGGGCGAGAGGCTGCCCGCGCTGCGGCTGCATTATACGACGCTGGGGACCCCGCGACGCGACGCGGCAGGGCATGTCACCAACGCCGTGATGATCCTTCATGGCACCGGCGGGAGCGGCAAGCAGTTCTTCGCCCCGCAATTCGCCAACGAGCTGTTCGGACCGGGACAGCCGCTCGATACCGCAGTCTATTACGTCATCCTTCCCGACGAGATCGGCCACGGCGCGTCGTCGAAGCCGAGCGATGGCCTCCACGCGCGCTTCCCGCACTACGCCTATGCCGACATGGTCGCGGCGGACCATCTGCTGCTGACCAAGGGGCTAGGCGTCGACCGGCTGCGGCTGCTGATGGGCACGTCGATGGGGTGCATGCACACGCTGAGCTACGCCGAGGCTTACCCCGGTTTTGCACGCGCGCTGATGCCGCTCGCCTGCGTCCCGGTGCCGATTTCGGGGACAAACCGCCAGTGGCGCAAGCTCGCGATCGACGGCATCAAGCTCGATCCGGCGTGGGCCGGGGGCGACTATAAGGTCGAGCCGGCGGCAGGGTTGCGGACCGCGATGTCGCTCCTCGTCGCGTTCGGCAGCGCGCCTGTCCTGATGCAGCACGACCTGCCGACCGGCGACGCGGTCGACGCCGCGGTGACCGCGCGGATGGCGCGCGACATGCCGCTCCGCGATGCCAACGACCTGATCTACCAGCTCGATTCGTCGCGCGACTATGATCCGGCACCGAAGCTGGGGACGATCGATGTGCCGCTGACATGGGTCAATTCGGGTGATGACCTGATCAACCCACCCGAGCTCCACCTCGTTGAACCTGCGATCGGGCGCGTGCCGAAGGGGCGTTTCGTCCTGATCCCGGCGAGCCTGGCGACGCGCGGGCACGGCACCCACACGTCGGCGGCGCTGTGGAAGAACGAACTCGTCGCCCTGCTGGCGCGATCGAACGGCTAGGCGGGCAGCTTGGCCGCCTTCACCTTCTCCGCCGGACGCTTCGACTGGGCGAGAACCGCGGCGGGGTCGGCGGCGGTGAAGGCGCTGCCGGCGACGGTTTCGCTCAGCTGCGCCCAGGTGATCGGGACCGCGACGCCGGCGCCTTCGCGGGCGCGGACCGAATAGGGCAGGACCGCGGTCGCGCCGCGCTGGTTGCGCAGCCAGTCGACGAAGATGCGGCCCTTGCGCTGGGCCGTGCTCATGTTGGCGACGAAGGCGTCGGGCATCTCGGCCTCGAGCGACTCGGCGAACGCGCGCGCCCATGCCTTGACCGCGGGCCACTCGGCGTCGGGGATCAGCGGCGCGACGACGTGGACGCCCTTGCCGCCGGTCAGCATCGGGAAGCTCGCCAGCCCCTTCGCCTTCAACCGGTCGCGGATCAGGACGGCGGCGGTGCGGACGACGGTGAAGTCGAGCCCTTCGTCGGGGTCGAGGTCGATCACCAGCCGGTCGGCGCGCTCGATGTCGGCGACGCGGCTGCCCCAGCCGTGGAACTCGATCGTCCCCATCTGGACGCAGTTGAGCAGGCCCTCGGCGTTGTCGACGTAGAGGTACGGCTCGGTCTTGCCGTCGGATTCGGCGATGTCGACGTGATGGACGTCGTCGGAAAACATGCCGCTGTCGTGCTTCTGGAAGAAACACGCCTTGGCGCGCCCCTGCGGGCAGCGGACGAGGCTGATCGGGCGGCCGCCCAGTTCCTTGAGCATGACGTCGGCGACGACGGCGTAATAGTCGACGAGCGCGCCCTTGGTCAGCCCGAGGTCGGGGAAGACGATGCGTTCGGGGCTGGTGACGCGGACACCGTGGCGGTCGGGCGTGAGGGCGGGCTCGGGGGTTGCGGGGACAGGATTTGAACCTGTGGCGGCCGGCTTCTCGGCCACGACATCTTTCGCGGCCTTGTCGGCGCGCAGGCCGAGGAAGCTGGCGTGGCGGACATGGCCGTCGGCGGTGAACTCGGCGAAGGCGACTTGGGCGACGAGTTCGGGCCGGACGAAGTTGGCGCCGCGCTTGGCGATCGCGGGAAGCTTGTCGGCGAAGGGCGACTTGTCGGCGGCGAGCTTGGCGAGCTTGGCGGTGACGTCCTCGAGCGTGCGGTCGTCGAAGCCGGTGCCGACGCGCCCGGCGTAGCGCAGCCCGCCGTTTTCCTGGACGCCGAGGAGCAGCGAGGCGAAGCCGCGCCCGTTCTCCGACTTCGACCAGCCGCCGATGACGAATTCCTGGCGGTGGGTGCACTTCGACTTGACCCACGACCCTGACCGGTCCGGGCGCGACTTGCCGTCGGCGCGCTTCGACACGACGCCCTCGTAGCCCGCCGCGCATAGCGCCGAGAACATTGCCTCGCCGCCGCCGCGAACGTGCTCGGAATAATGCAGCGGCGCGGGGGCCCCGGCGAGGAGGGTCGCAAGCTTCGCCTTGCGCTCGGTCAGCGGCAGGCCGGCGAGGTCTTCGCCGTCGAGTTCGAGCAGGTCGAAGGCGAAGTACAGCAGCGGGCCATTGTCCTTGAGCGTCGCCTGGAGCGTCGAGAAGTTCGGCTTGCCGGCGGCATCGAGCGCGACGATCTCGCCGTCGATCAGCGCCGACGCGCACGGCAGCGTTGCGCACGCGGTGGGAATGGCGCCGAATTTCGCGGTCCAGTCGAGGCCAGAGCGCGAGTAGGCGATTGCCTTGCCGCCACCGACCGCGATCAGCGCACGATAGCCGTCGTATTTGGTTTCGTGGAGCCAGTCGTTGCCGGTGGGCGGGACGTCGACGAGAGTGGCGAGTTGGGGTTCGCGGAAGGCGGGGGGTTTGAGCGCGGGCGACTTGGTAGGTTTGCGCTTTTTTGCGGCTCCACCGCTGATTCCCTCATATTCACGAACGGGGGGATCAATATCCGGGGGCGGGAGATGGGTCCCCGCTTTCGCGGGGATGACGGACCGGGGTGTGGTAGCCGTTTCATCGGGTGCCTCACCCGCCGCGATTGCCTCCATCGTCCGTCCGGTCGACACGCTCGTCGCGAAGTCGAGATTAGCACCGGTGGCGAATTCATCCGCGATCTTGCCGAGCAGCCAGTTCTCCGCCTTGCCTTCGGGCTTGAGGCGGATCAGCACCCATTCGCCCTTCATCCGCTCGCCGGTCAGCTTGAAGTGGAGCTTGCCCTTCGCCATCCCCTCGCGCGGGTCGCTCTCGTTCTCCCACGTGCCCCGGTCCCACAGCATCACCGTGCCGCCGCCGTATTCCCCCTTGGGAATCGTCCCCTCGAAGGTCGCATAGTCGAGCGGATGGTCCTCGGTGCGAACCGCGAGGCGCTTGACCGACGGGTCGCCGCTCGGCGGCTTGGTCACCGCCCACGACAACAGCACGCCGTCGAGTTCGAGGCGGAAATCCCAGTGGAGCCGCGACGCCGCGTGGCGCTGGACCATGAAGCTGTTGCCGGTGGCGCGACCGGGTGCGCCGGCAGGCTCGGCGGTTTTCGCGAAGTCGCGCTTGGCGTTGTATTTGGCAAGCGAGTCGGTGGGCATGGTCCGTCCCAAATTAGTTCGCTGATAGTATTAGGCGCGCTTCCTTGCCGGCGCCTTGTCCGCGATTTTCGTCGCCGGCTTCGGCGCCGCCTTCGCCTTGCGCGGAGCAATCTCCGGCGGGGCGGCCGCCGCCGCGCCGCCACCTTTTTCGATCGACGCCTTCAGCGCCGCCATCAGGTCGATCACGTTCGACGCCTTGGGCGCGGGCTCATTGTCCTCGACGTCGGCGACCTTCTTGCCGCGCTTTTCGTCGATCAGCGCACGCAGGGCGTCCTCGTAGCGATCGTGGAACTTGCCGGGATCGAACTTCGACGTCCGCTTGTCGATCAGCGCGGTCGCGAGTTCCATCAACTCGGGCGTCGCGGCGTCGTCGGGGATCGAGCGGAAGAAGCCGCTCGCCTTGTTGACCTCCTCCTCGTACCGCAGCGTCTCGAGGATCATGCCGCGCCCGCACGGCTTGAGGCTGATCAGATATTCGTGGCCGCGCATCGCCAGCTGGCCGAGCCCGACCTTCTTCGCCGCCTTCAGCGCGTCGCGGATGACGCAGAACGCCTCCTCGGCGAGCTCGTCCTTGGGAACGCAGAAATACGGCTTTTCGAAATAGATCGGGTCGATCTCGGCGGCGTCGACGAACTGGGTGAGTTCGAGCGTCTTCTTCGACTCGAGCTTGACCCCCTCGATCTCGTCGTCGGACAGGATGACGTACTTGCCCTTCTCGACCTCGAAGCCCTTGACGATCTCGTCGGGGTCGACGGTGCCGAGGCCGGGGACGGTCTTCTCGTACTTGATCCGCTTGCCGCTCGGTTCGTGGATCTGGTTGAGCGCGATCGTCCCGGCACTGCGCGTCGCCGAATAGAGTTCGATCGGGATCGAGACGAGCGCGAGGCGCAGTTGCCCCGACCAATACGCGCGCGCGGCCATGTGATGCCTCCACCAGTGCGCGGATCAACTTATGCGCAGGCGAGTCGTTCCACCGCCGATTCGGCGGAACCCCGGGCTTGACCGCGCGCTACCGGGGGTAGGGCCGCGCACAGCGCCGCGCTAAGGGGGACGCATGAAGACACTCTGGCTGGTCCTGAACACCGCGAGCGGATCGACGAGCGCGGCGATCGTCGCCGAGTTCGAAAAGTCGTGCGCCGACTACACGATCGCCGGGCGGACCGAGTTTCCGGCCGAAAAGCTCCCCGATGCGACGACGCTCGACGCGGCCGGGGTCGATACGCTCGTCGTCTTCGGCGGCGACGGGACAATCAACGCGGCGACGTGCAAGGTCGAGGACTGGGGCGGGACCGCGCTGATCCTGCCGGGCGGGACGATGAACGGGCTGGCGAAGGCGCTCCACGGCGACATCGGCTGGGCCGAGGTGCTCAAGCGCGCGCCGCAAGGGAAGACGATCCACGTTCCGGTCGCGATCTGCGGCGAGCACCGGGCGATGGTCGGGGTCATCCTCGGTCCGGCGTCGTCGTGGTTCCACGCCCGCGAATATGTCCGGTCGGGCGCATGGTCGAAGCTGACCCGCGCGCTGCGCTACGCCGCGCGCAAGACCTTCGCGCGGACGATCCGCGTCGTCGGCGAGGGGGCCAACGCCGGGCGGCACCGCGCCGTTATCGTCACCCCGCGCGACCATGATCTCGAGATCGCCGCGATCAGTACCGGCAGCTGGTTCGCCGCTGCGCGGCTCGGCTGGTCGTGGCTGCTCGGCGACTGGCGCGAGGCCGACGGCGTCACTGTCACTTATGCGCCGTCGGTCGACTTGACGTCGTCGCGGCAGGTGTCCGTGCTGTTCGACGGAGAGCCGGCGAAGCTCCATCCGCCGGTCCATGTCGAGCACGCGCTGACGCGTCTGAAGTTCATCGCGACAAAGGCGTGACCACCCGCCTGTTCCACGTCTCGGATCTGCACTTCGGGACGGAGGACCGCGACGCGCTGGCGTGGTTCGCCGCTGCCGTCGCCGCCGAGAACCCCGACGCGGTGATCATGACCGGCGACCTCACTGCCGCCGCCCGCCGCCGCGAATTCAGCGCCGCATGCCGCTGGCTCGTTGCGCTGAACGTGCCGGTGACGGTCGAACTCGGCAATCACGACATGCCGATGTTCAACCTGTGGGAGCGTTTTACCGACCCGACCAAACGCTTCGACCGGCTCGAACGGACCGTCGAGCGTCCGCTGATGCTCGACGGCGTCTCGGTGGTGCCGTTGCGGACCGCGACGCGTGCGCAGCTGCGGCGGAACTGGGCCGAGGGGATCGTCCGTCCGCATCGCCTCGCCGAGACGCTCGCGCTGCTGGCGAAGGTGCCGACGGCCAACACCCGGATCATCGCCGGCCACCATCCGCTCGGCGGGGCCGGCAGCCGCCACCGGACGCGCGGCGGCAAGGCCGCGCTCGCCGCGCTGGGCGCGGCAGGGGTCGACGCGGTCCTCAGCGGCCACACCCACGAGCCGTTCGATATCGTCGTCGACGGCGTGCGGCTGATCGGCGCGGGGACGCTGTCGGAACGCATCCGCGTCTCGCCGCCGTCGTTCAACGAGCTGACGATCGACGGCGGCGCGCTGGCGGTTGTGGCCCGCGTGATGGAGTGAGCGATGGCGGAATTCAAAAAGGGCGACAAGGTCGAGTGGGACTCGAGCGGCGGCCATTCGGTTGGCAAGGTGGTTAAGAAAATCACCGCTCCGACGAAAATCAAGGGCCATAAGGTGGCCGCGTCGAAGGATAACCCTGAGTTTATCGTCAAGTCAGACAAGGGTGGCGAGGCGGCGCACAAGCCAGCCGCGTTAAAAAAAGGTTAACGACGCACGCTACGGCCCGTTAGGCGCACATATTAACCTTGCCGAGCGTTTAAATTAAGCGGTGTGTCTTTTTTGCACTGTTAACCTTAGCCCGGCTTTGCTTCTATTACGATGTGACCGGGCGTCGTGCCTTGGCTAGGCAAGGGGTTGTTGGATGAAGACCGGGATCTGGGCATCAGCCGCGCTGTGCGCGTTGGCATCGACGGCGTCGCTGGCCGCGTCTCCGGGCGACAATGGTTTCGCCAAGGGCGATTATACCGGCTTCGAGCAGATGGAGTTGGTCGCGCCTGCTCCGGGCGACAATGGTGCCGGTTCGACCGCGCCGACGCCGCTCCTCGCCGCAAGCATCGGGCAGCAGCGCCAGTCGGCGAGCTTCGTCCCGACCTCGCGCGTTCTCGCCAGCTTCGAGGGCGTCAGCCAGTACGACGTCGCCAGCTATCGGCGTAATTTCATCCCGCCCGACACGATGGGCGCGGTCGGCACGACCCAGTTCAGCGAATTCGTCAACGGCGGCTTTGCCGTGTTCAACAAGAACGGGACTGTCGCCAAGGCGCAGTCTGACGTCGCCTTCTGGGCTGCTGCCGGCCAGACCGGCGCAAACGGCGACTCGCGCGTCCTGTTCAACAAGGCGGCGAACCGTTGGGTTGCCCTGTCGTTCGGCGCGAGCGTTTCCGATATCCAGATCGCGGTGTCGAATACCGCCGACGCAACGGGTACGTGGCAGTCGACGAAGTTCACCGGCTTTGCTGGCGGAACCGCCGACTATCCGACGCTCGCGATGGACACCAACGCCGTCTACATCGGTACCAACAATTTCCACGGCGATGGCAGCTTTGGCGGGACGACGCTCAACGTCATTCCGCTTACGAGCCTGTTCCACGCCGCGCCGACGACGACAGGCCTCAAGCAGTTCGTCACGCCATATAATTCGACGACCGGCGGGGCCGATGGCGGGTTTGCAATCCAGGGCGTCAACAGCGTGACGGCGACGACGACCGGCCATGTCGAGACCGCGTCACTGTTCTATAACGATGTCATCCGCTACGACATCGCCAACGCCGGGACGCCGGGCGCGACCAAGGTTAACGCGCAATATCTCAACGTCGCCAATTACGACGGCAACGGTGCGGCACGGCAGCCGAACGCAGTCCCCGATGCTTATGGAGCGACCCATACTTCGGCCGACCCGATCAACAACAACCGCGTCGTCGACACGCTCGACTCGCGCATCGGGTCGAACGTGTGGGAGGTGAACGGCCGGATTTATAGCGTCTACACCGTGACCCCGGTCGGCGGCGACACGACCTTCGTCCGCTACGATGTCGTTGACGCGGCCACCGGCAAGATCCTCGACGAGGGCATGATCGGCGATGGTCATCACGACTTCTGGGAAGGCTCGATCAACGTCAATTCGATGGGCCAGGTGGTTATCGCCTACAACCGCTCGGGCACCGACCAGAACATCACCTTCGCGGCGGAGGTGTTCACCACCGACGGCAACGGGCACCTGACCCTGCGCGGCGGCGAGAACGTCCTCAAGGTCAGCCTCGTCGACGATTATCACAATGGCAGCGTCGATGGCTTCGTCGCGCAGGGGCGGCAGCGCTGGGGCGACTATAGTGCCGTGTCGCTCGACCCGAGCAATTCGCGTCATTTCTGGGTGATCGGCGAGTTCGCCCGGGAATATAACGATGCTGCCGGCGGCCACCCGGGCCCGGGCGGCACTGGCGGCTCGCGCTGGAGCACGTGGATTTCCGAGATCAACGTCGGCACCACGGTTCCCGAGCCGGCGACGTGGGGCATGATGATCGCGGGCTTCGGCCTCGTCGGCGCAATGCAGCGCCGCCGCCGGACGGGCTACGCGAGCGCGTAGTCGACGAACGGGCGCATAAGCGAATGGCGGGCGGGGCTGCGGCTCCGCCCGTTTTCGTTGGTGGCAGGCAGCTGCCGTCAAGAGCGTCCGGCAGTTAGCCGGTGGTCATCCCCCGGCGAGCGTCATTCCGTCGATGCGGATCGTCGGCACATTCGTCGCGTGGCGGAAAACGAGGTCGTCGGCGGGGGTCAGGTTGCGGAACATGTCCTTGAGATTGCCCGCGATCGTGACTTCGGCGACCGGCACCGTCAGCTCGCCGTCCTCGATCAGATAGCCGCTGGCGCCGCGGCTATAGTCGCCGGTCAGGCCGTTGACCCCCATGCCGATCAGCTCGGTAACGTAGAAGCCGTGCTTGATCCCCTTGAGCAGGTCGGCGCGGCTCGTCGTCCCGGCGACCATGTGGAGGTTCGACGGCCCGGCCCCCGGAGGTCCCGAGACGCCGCGCGCAGCATGGCCGGTCGGCTCAAGCCCGAGCTGGCGCGCGCTCGCCGAGTCCATCAGCCAGCCGGTCAGCCTCCCGGCGTCGATGATCGACCGCGCGGTCGTCGCCAGTCCCTCGCCGTCGAATGGGCGCGAGCGCAGGCCGCGGATGCGGTGTGGCTCATCGCGGATCGTCACGCCCGGAGCGAAGATCTCGTTGCCGAGGCTGTCGCGAAGGAAGCTTGTCCCGCGCGCGATCGACGAACCGGTGATCGACCCGACGAGATGCCCGAGGAGCGATGAGCCGACGCGCGGGTCGAACACGATCGTCAGTGCCTGCGTGTCGAGCTTGGTCGGGCCGACTCGCCGCGCCGCGCGCTCACCCGCCTCGCGGCCGATGACACCGGCAGCGTCGAGATCGGCGAAGTGGCGGACGCTGTGATAGGCATAGTCGCGCTGCATCGTTGCGCCTTCGCCGGCGATGACGCTCGCCGACACGCCGTAGCTCGTTCCGCGATAGCCGCGGGCGAAGCCGGTCGAAGTAACCAGCGCCATCACTGCACGTCCGGCACTGCCGCCGCCGCCTTCGGAATTGGTCACCCCGGCGACGCTGCGCGCTGCATCCTCGGCCTCGATCGCGAGCGCCTTGAGCAGTTCGGCCGGGGGATCGCCGCCATCGTCGAGATCGAGCCCCGGCGTATCGCCGTGCATCAGCCGGTCGGCGGGAGCAAGCCCGGCGTATTCGTCCTCAAGGGCCTCGCGGGCCATCGCTACGGCACGGTCGACGACCGCGGTCATCGCCGCGACCGACAGGTCCGAGGTCGACACGCTTGCCGATCGCCGTCCGACGAAGACGCGCAAGCCGACCTCCTCGCCCTCCGATCGCCCGATGTCCTCGAGCGCGCCGAGCCGGACGCTGACCGAGGTCGAGGCATCGCCGACGTAGATCGCATCGGCGGCGTCGGCCCCCGCGGTCTTGGCGGCAGCAAGGGCATGGCTCAGGCGATCGATCGCCGCTTCTACGGTTAACATGGTGGCGACTTAGGGACCGCGATCGGGCGACGCAACCGTTACGGGGACAGTGCGTTAAACCGCTACCGTACCAACAGGGAGCAAAACTATGGGCCTCGGCACGATCCTCCTCATCGTCCTCATCCTCCTCCTGATCGGATCGCTGCCGAGCTGGGGATATTCGAGCGGCTGGGGCTATGGTCCCTCGGGCGGTCTCGGCATGATCGTCGTGATCGTCGTCATCCTGGTTCTGATGGGGCGGATTTAGCACCGATCGCGCGCTCGAACAGGACGAAGGTGCCGCACGCGAGCAGCGCCGCGAGGACGAACGCCGCCCCCGGCAGATGGACCGGGGCGGCGGCCCCTGAGAAGTAGGCGAAGGCCTGCGTCATTACCGGCGGTCCGACGATCGCCGCGAGGCTGACGAGGCTCGACACCGCCCCCTGAAGTTCGCCCTGCGAGTCGCGTCCGACCTCTGCCGACATCAGTGACTGGAGCGACGGGTAGACCAGCCCGCCTAGGGTGCCGACGGCAATCCCCGCGTACATCATCCAGCCCTCGCCCGCGCTGGCGTAGATCACGTAGCTGGCGATCGCGCTGAGCACCGCCCAGGGCACGAGGCGCTTTTCACCGAAACGCGGGATCAGTACCCGCGTTAGGACCGCCTGCGCGAGGATCGCCGAGACCCCGACCGCCGCCAGCGACCAGCCGACCTGCTTCACGCTCCAGCCGAAGCGCGCGAGGGTGTAGTAATTCCACGTCGACTGGAGCGACATCTGCGCGAAGCTCCACAGGAAGGTCGCCGTTGCGAGGAGCATCACCGCGGGCCGCAGCGCGCGGAGCCGGACGAGCGATCCCCAGACGTTGGCGCGACGCCAGTCGAACGGACGCCGGTCGGCCTTGGCGAGCGACTCAGGCAAAGCGAAATACCCGTAGGCGACGTTGACCAGCGCGAGGGCCGCCGCGACGAAAAACGGCGTTCGCTCGCCGAACCCCGCGAGCAGTCCGCCGATTGCGGGGCCGATGATGAAGCCTGCTCCAAAGGCAAAGCCGAGGAGCCCGAAATCCTGCGTCCGGCGCTCGGGCGGGGTGACGTCGGCGATATAGGCGTAAGCGCTGTTGAACGAGGCACCGGTGATCCCGGCGATGATCCGCCCGGCGAACAGCCACGCCAGCGTCGGCGCGAAGCCGGTCAGCAGATAGTCGAGGCCGAAGGCGGTGAGCGACGCGAGCAGGATCGGCCGCCGCCCGTACTTGTCCGACAGCCCGCCGAGAACTGGCCCGGAGACGAACTGCATCGTCGAATACGCCAGCATCAGATAGCCGCCGATCCTCGCTGCCTCGCCGATCTCGACGCGGGCGAGCGACATGATCAGCTTCGGCAGCACCGGCATGATGATGCCGAAGCCGATCACGTCGATCAGGACGGTGACGAAGATGAAGGCGAGCGCGTGCGGGTGGCGGGCAGGGGCGGCGGCGGCGGGGGCAAGGGACATCGGTCGCTTCTAACCGATCCAGTCCACTCGTGTGACGCTCTTTTTGGAAGCGCCGGCAGCGGCCCGCCCTTGCCGATACGCCCCGGTCCCGCGAATCGTCGGTGCTTCAAAACGCCGGACGCGGCGGTCTCGTGATTCGCTACCGCGGACGTCGCCAGGCCATGCTAGACGGGAAGGATGGTGGACCAGGCCGTTCTCGTCGACGCGCGGGGGCTGCGCTGCCCGTGGCCGGTGCTGCGGCTGGCGCGGGCGCTACGCGACGGCGCGCCGGCGGTCGAACTGCTCAGCGACGACCCTGCAGCGGGCGGCGAGATTGCGGCATTTGCCGCCGAACGCGGACTGTCACTCGTCGTCGACCATTTTCGCTTCGTCGTTAGCCCAGCGGCATAGTCGCAGCTGCCTCCCCTCCGACTGGCGTAGTTCTTAGTCGCGGCGGATTGGGCAGGCGAGCCGCCGCCTAGAGCATCATCGACCCGTCGGAGCGCGAGGCGATCACCCGGCCGATCGCGTCGAACAGTTCCTCCATCGCCACCGGCTTGAGCAGCAACTCGTCGGCACCATGCGCGAGGCACTGTTCGCGAAGGTTGGCGGCAGCATCGGCGGTGATGACGATGATGGGCAACTTCGCCTTGGCATCGACGCGCTGGCGAATGATCCCGATCGCCTCGAACCCGTCCATGCCGGGCATTCGCAGATCCATCAGGATCGCGTCGAACTCCATACGGTCGATCATCCGCAGGCCGGCCTCGGCGCTGTCGGCCTCGTCCATGCCAACCCCCGCAACCATGAGCATATCGCGGACTACGCGACGATTCAGGGCATCGTCTTCGATCGCCAGTACCTGCATCGATGCCTCTCGCGGACCTGCCGCTGTCCGATCGTCGATCCACCGCTACGTTACTCGGGTTCAAAAAACCATGCTGAACAGAAAATGACCGCGATTAGCAGGGGAGAAGTGCCACCTGGGGCAAGGCGGCGAGCTCGGCAACGAGGCCGTCGATGCTGATCGGCTTGACGATGACCGCAGCGGCCCCGTGGTCACGCACGACGGCGGCGCGCCCAGCCAGCTCGGCTGGCCCGAGCACCGCGACCGCGACCGGCATCGCCGCAAACTCGTCGAGCAGGTCGGTCAGGCCGTTGTCGTCGAGACCCTCGGCGTCGATCAGCACGATATCGGGCGCGTCCCGGTCGACCCGCTCGACCGCCTCAGCGAGGTCATAAGCGGCGCAGCGGTCGAAATGCGGATCGAGCCGGGTCCGAAGCATGCTCCGTCCGATCGGGTTGGCGCCGACGATCAACAAATGCGGTCGCGCACGGTTGGCGCGGTCCGCGTCCGCCGAAATGCGCGGTTCGGTCGCGACCGCGCGCTTGTACGGGACGCTCAACCTGAAGGTCGAACCCTCGCCCGGAATGCTGTCGACCGTGATATCGCCGCCGAGCGCGCGGGCGAGATGTCGTGAGATCGCCAGCCCAAGCCCGGTCCCGCCAAAGCGCCGCGTCGTGCTCGTGTCGAGCTGCCGGAAGGGCTCGAAAATCGTCTCGAACGCTCCGGCGGGGATGCCGACACCGGTGTCGTGAAAGGCGATCTCGACCTGCTCGGACGCGTCGCCCGTGACGGGAGCCGCGGTGACCCGCACCGAACCTTCGGTGGTGAACTTGATCGCGTTCGACAGCAGGTTGAAGACGATCTGGCGCAAGCGGACGGTATCCGTGACGATGGGAACCAAGGTCTCGTCGATATCGAGGTCGAGCGTGATCCCCTTGTCGAGCGCCTCGGCGCGCCACAGCGCGACGAGATCGGGCAGGGTCGCGGCGATGTCGACCGTCCCGGCCTCGATCGCCAACGCGCCTGAATCCATTTTGGCAAAATCGAGGATGTCGTCGACCAGGGTCCGCATCGCCCGCCCCGCCGAGTTGACCAGTCCAAGACGCTCGCGAACCCCGCCGGTAACGGTCTGGTCGGCAAGCATGACCTGGGTCATCCCAAGGATGCCATTGAGCGGGGTGCGGATCTCGTGACTGGTCGTGGCGAGGAACTGCGACTTGGCCAGCAGCGCTTCGGCCAGTTCGGTGTTGGTCTGCGCCAGCCGCCGGTTCGCCTCGAGAATCTCGTTCCGGCTCCGGCGCAGCGCCCTGAGGTAGATGATGAGGAACAGCGCAGCGCCCGCAACAAGAACGAGCAGTCCGGCCAGGAGCAGCGTCCGCTGCCGTGCCTTGAGCTGCGCGAGGGTCACCGCGGTCTGGAGCTGTGTCGTCTTGAACCGGGCGATCCTCGCATTCTGGTTAGCAAAATCGAAACGCGCCGCCATGAGTGCCGAACTTGTCGATGTTGCGAGCGTGCGCCCGGCGTCATCGAGCGCCCGGAACGCCTCGAGATGTTCAAGCGCGCGCTGGTAGTTCCCGGTCAGCTTGTAAGCACGGTACGCGGTGAGGTGGACCGGGCGGTACGCTTGGTCGGTCGTGACATTTCCGGAGATGGCGAATGCCGCCTCGATCGCACGGAGCGCGGCGCCGGCATCGCCCTCTGCCAGCTCGAGCCGCGCCTGCGTGCCGAGCAGCGTGGGCCGTTCGGCGCTTGCTTTCGGATCGCTCGTCAGCGCGAGCCCCTGCTTTATCGTCGACCGGGCAGCGCCGAACTTCTTGTCGATGATCTGCAGGTCGGCGATGTTTTCGAGGATGCGCGCGCTGAGCAGCGGACTATCCAGCTGGCGGGCGAGTTCGAGCGCGTGTTCATATTCCTGCATCGCCGCGTCGGGCCGGCCAGTCTGGGCGTATGCGTTCGCCATATTATTGCTCGCGGACAAGCCAAGCGTCGGATCGCTTGGGAAAGCTTCTCGGGCGAGCCTGTAATAGTACAGGACGTGGCTGAAATCCTGGGCGTCCTGGTAGATCGAGCCAATGCTCTGCAGTGCCTTTGCCTCGTTGCGCGCATCGCCAAGCCGGGCGAACATGCCGTAGGCCTGCTGCAAGTCGGTCAGCCCGGCCTGCGGCTTGCTTTGCTCCACCGCGATCCTCGCCCGCGACAGCAGCAGGTCGGCTTGCAGCTTCGAACCCGGCGCGACGCGCTCGACAGTATGCATCGCGAGCAATATGCGCGACTGTGCTCGCGATACGTCGTCGGTTCGAAACGCCGCCTCGCCTTCAAGCCACTGCGACGTCGCGACGGCGATGTCGCGGGCGTCACCCTGCGGCCATCCTGCAGCAATTTCACCCGCGCTGCGCGCCAGGCTTGCTGCGCGAACCGGGTCACCGAGCATGGTCCCCTTTGTTTGTTCGATTGCCGCGTCGAAGCGTGCATGATCGATGGCGGCGGGCGCACGCGGCGCGGACGCGCTCGCTGGACTCGATATCAAGATGACGATGGCCGCGATGACCAGACCGCCCGTGCGCTTGAAGCTAATCCTTGGCAGCTGCGCCATCGGCGGCTGCTCCCGGTACCCGGTCGCGTTCCGATCGGACCCAGAACGCCTTCGCCGGGGTCAGCGACGTGTCGGTGTTGGTCAATCGCGCGAGATGTGCGGCATCGCGCAGGAATATCTCGAGCTGTGCGAGACGCAGGGCCGGGCTGATGAAATACCCCTGCGCAACATCGCACCCCATGACACGGAGCAGGGCAAGTGTGGCGTGGCTCTCGACGCCTTCGGCGACCACGCGCATGCCCAGCGCGTGAGCGAGGTCGATAGTCGACCGGACGATCAGCGGATCACGATTGCTGCGGGTCATGCCGCTGACGAACAGCTTGTCGATCTTGAGCTCGTCGGCCGGCAGTTCCTTCAGATACGCCAGCGACGAATGACCCGAGCCATAGTCATCGATCGACAGGCGAACGCCATCAGCAGCGAGCCGATTGAAATTGAGCAACGCGGCCTTCGGATGGTCGATAAATGCCGTCTCGGTGATCTCGAAACCGATTATCCCCGACGCCGTTTTAACGACCGCCGAGACCTCCGCGATGAAGGCATCGTTGCCGAGCGATTTTCCCGACAGGTTAACATGGAAGCGCAGGTCGATCCCGTGTTTGAGCAGGTGTCGCTGGTCGATGATCGCCTGGCCGAGGACCCACAAGGTCAAGGCGTGTATCTGACCCGAGTCCTCGACGATTGTAATGACGCTGCCGCGGTCGATCTCACCGAGGTTGGGATGCTGCCAGCGGATCAGTGCCTCGACCCCGTCGTAGACCCCACGGCGCAGGCAAAGCTTAGGCTGGTAGACGAGATAGATCTCGCCGTTCTTCAGCGCACAGTCGAGCTCGCCACGCAGCAGCCGCGCGTGGCTGCGTGCACGCCGCCGCCGCAACCGCTCGGCAGCGTCGGGCCGGATATCCGACGACCCGACGAAGCGCCCGAAAGCCCTGCCGATCACCGCGGCCACTATTGCGAACAGACTGGCAGTTTTAGTCACGCCCCAGCTTAGCGTGAAACGAGTCGGTGATCGACAGTTTTATGTCTGAGCGAATCACTGATCAGGGACGACACGCTGCGAGAGCCGAAAATCTGTGCCACCGCAGTGGCATAGGGCGTCGCGAAACGCCCGCTGACTGAAATCCTGCAGCTGGACAAAGTTAGTTATGGTTACCTAAGTGTTTATAAATAAAGGAAATTACCATGCTGCATAAGCGAGTTGATGTTAATGGAAAAAAACCACTAAATTTTAGTCGGCAGTGCTTGCGTCCGAAGAAGAAATATGGTCAACGGAATGCAGACTGCAACGAAACGAGCTCGGGAGTTCTCAAAATGTCATTTTTGGTCGGTATCATCAGCATTCTGTTCCGCGACATCCCGCCCTGGGTTGACTAGGCTCAAGACATTTTATTGAGAGCGAACTTCGTTAGAAGTTTTCTCGTACTTCAAGATCATCACTCCGCGGTCGGCTTTAGCTGACCGCGGAGTTGATGTATCAGGACCATATCCTGCGCAATCGCGCTGGAATATACCACGACTGTGACCTTGATCTGCGTCGGGTGGTTGAGTTAGTCATCTGCCAGGTCTTCGTTCCGGGCGCGACAATCTCCCATAGTACACCCAAATGTCAGGTCGATGACTGATTCACCCCCTTGCAATGGTGGTTTAGATTAGTTCGGACCCGTTTCGAGCACTCGGCGGCGTCAAGGTGCTCGATCTGTCGCGGGTGCTGGCGGGGCCGTGGTGCACGCAGATCCTCGGCGACTTCGGCGCCGACGTCCTCAAAATCGAGCTTCCCGGTCGCGGCGACGATACGCGCGCATGGGGGCCGCCGTTCGTCGCGTCGCCCGACGATCCCGATGCGCTCGGCGAAAGCGCCTATTATCTCTCGGCCAACCGCAACAAGCGCTCGGTTGCGATCGACCTCGCCCATCCCGAAGGCCGCGCCATGATCCTTCGTCTCGCTGCGGAAGCCGATATCGTCGTCGAGAACTTCAAGGTCGGCGGGTTGGCGAAGTACGGCCTCGACTATCCGGCGCTCGCGGCGATCAACCCGCGGCTGGTCTATTGCTCGATCACCGGCTTCGGCCAGACCGGGCCGTACGCCGACCGCGCCGGCTATGATTTCGTCGCGCAGGCGATGGGCGGCTTCATGAGCATCACCGGCGAGGCCGACGGTCCGCCGCTGCGGGCGGGGGTCGCGTCGTGCGACCTCGCCACCGGCATGTACGCGGCGGTCAGCATCATGATGGCGCTGCGCCACGCCGAGGCGACCGGGATCGGCCAGCACATCGACGTCGCGCTGCTCGATACGCAGGTCGCGATGCTCGCCAACCAGTCGCTCAACTGGCTCGCGGGCGGCGTCACCCCGCGCCGGATGGGCAACCGCCACCCGACGATCGTGCCGTACACGACCTTCGACGCCGCCGACGGCACGATCGTCATCGCGGTCGGCAACGATGGCCAGTTCCGTAGCCTGTGCGCCGAGCTCGGCGTCGTCGAACTCGGCACCGACCCGCGCTTCGCCACCAGCCACGCCCGCGTCGCCAACCGCGATGCGATCGAGGGTGAGATCCAGGCGCTCGTCGGCGTCCTCGACGGCGGCGCGCTGATCGAGCGGCTGACGGCGCGCGGCGTCCCCGCCGGGCCGGTCAATTCGATCCCGCAGGTTTTTGCCGATCCGGTCATCGCCGCGCGCGGGACGGTCTACAATTTCGAGCGCGACGACGGCGTCACGATCCCGTCGGTCGCCTTTCCGGCCAAGCTGTCGGCAACCCCCGCCGACTATCGCGCGCCACCGCCGTTCCTCGGTCAGCATACCCGCGAGGCGCTCCACGACTGGCTGGCGCTCGACACCGCGGCGCTCGATCACCTCGTCGCGGCGGGCGTCATCGCCCAGCGCGATTAAGGCGAGTGACACCACGGACTCTAGCCGATCGCTCCGCCAACCCGTAAAGCGCGACATTCGCCTCCAGCTGGACCGATCCGAACGCTGATGCACCCGATCGAACCGGCAACGCCGCCGTACCCGCAGCCGCCGTACGCGCGCGACGAGCTGCTCCACGAGATCTTCGCAGCGACCGCCGCGCGCTCGCCCGACGCCCCCGCGCTCCGCCTCGCCGATCCCGACCCTGAAAGCGGGCGGCGTAGCACGCTGACCTATGCCGACCTCGGCCGTCGCGCGGCGCAGGTCGCGCATTTCCTCCGTGATCGCGGCGTCGTCCGCGGCGACCGCGTCGTCCTGTGCCTGCCGCGCGGGCTCGACCAGTTCGCCGCGATCCTCGGGGTGCTCCAGGCCGGAGCGGCGTATGTCCCGGTCGACTGGGGCTTTCCCGCCGAGCGGATCGACTTCATCGCCGGCGACGCCGCGGCCAAGCTGATCCTGACGACGGTCGAGCGTGTCAACGACTTCGCCCACCCGCAGGTCGTGCCGTTCGACGACCGGCTCGGCGAGATCGCCAGCGGCGAGGCGTGGCACTACTCGCGCAGCTCGACCGACGCGACCCCTGACGACCTCGCCTATATCATCTATACTTCGGGAACGACCGGGCGGCCCAAGGGCGTCGCGATCCGCCATCGCAACATCGCCCACCTCGTCCGCGCCGAAAGCGCGATCCTCGGCCTGACCGCCGCCGACGTCGTGTTTCAGGGCTTCAGCCTCGCCTTCGACATGTCGCTCGAGGAGATGTGGACCGCGTTCCTCGCCGGGGCCGAACTCGTCGTCTCGAGTGAGGCGCTGGCCAAGAGCGGCCCCGAGGTTGCCGTCGCCATCGCCCGCGAAGGCGTCACAGTCTGGCATTGCGTGCCGTCGCTGCTCGCGGTCGTCGACACGCCGCTGCCGCTGGTCCGCCTGATCAACCTCGGCGGCGAGGCGTGCCCGCCCGACCTCGCGCGGCGCTGGGCGCGCGACGGGCTGCGCTTGCTCAATACCTATGGCCCGACCGAAACCTCGGTCACCGCGACATGGGCCGAACTCAGCGCGACCGCGCCGGTGACGATCGGCACGCCGTTGCCCGGCTACCGCGCGTGGGTCGTCGGCGAAGACCTGACCCCGGTTACGCCGGGAACGGCGGGCGAACTCGTCATCGGCGGCCCCGGGGTCGGCGAGGGCTATGTCGGCCTGCCCGAGCTGACCGCGCAGAAATTCGTCACGCTGACGCTCGACGCCGATACCGGCCCCGAGCGTGTCTACCGCTCGGGCGACCTTGTCACCGTCAACCCCGACGGCAACATCGCCTTCGCCGGGCGGATCGACACCCAGGTCAAGATTCGCGGCTACCGCGTCGAACTCGGCGAGATCGAGGCTGCGATCGGCGACGATCCGGCGGTCGCCGCGGCGGTCTGCGCGCTCCACGCCGCCGACGGCATCGAGACCCTCGTCGCCTATGTCGTTGCGCGTCCCGGTGCGACGATCGACACGACGCGGATCGCGGCGGCGCTCAAGGCGCGCCTGCCATCGTACATGCGCCCCGGCTTGTACGAGCCGCTCGACCGGCTGCCGCTGCTCGTCTCGGGCAAGGTTGACCGCAAGGCGCTCCCGGCGCCGGTCGCGCGCGCCGCGCCGACCGCGATCGAGGCCCCCGCGACGCCACTCGAAACCGAGCTCCAGCGCGCGTGGAGCGAGATTTTCGCGCCGCTGCCGGTGTCAGTCACCGCCGATTTCTTCGAAGACCTCGGCGGCCATTCGCTGCGGGCGGCGCGGGCGGTGTCGCGCGCGCGCCAGCTCCCGGGGCTCGCCGACCTGTCGATCAACGACCTGTATGCCGCGCCGACGATCCGTGCACTGGCGACGCGACTGGCGAAGCGCGGCGTCTCGGCAGGCGCGACGCTGACGACGCCGTTCGTGCCGGTGCCGCCGCTGCGCTTTGCCTTGTGTGCGATCGCCCAGACCCTCGCGCTGCCGCTGATCTACGCCTTCGCCGGTCTCCAGTGGCTGCTGCCGTATCTCGCTTACGTCTATTGGGCCTCGAACGGCCTGACCCGCGCCGAGGCGGCGGCGGCAGCGGCGGGGGCGTTCATCGCCTTGCCGCCGCTGCTGCTGCTCGCGTCGATCGCGTGCAAGTGGCTCGTTCTCGGCCGGACGCAGGCGGGCGAATATCCGCTGTGGGGCGTGTACTACTTCCGCTGGTGGTTCGTCCGCCGCGTGCTCGAGACCGTCTCCTCGCAGTATCTCGCGGGGACCCCGGCCTTCGCCAGCTATTACCGGCTGCTTGGGGCGAAGGTCGGGCGCGATGCATTATTGCTGTGCGACTTCATCGACACCGCCGACCTCGCGACGATCGGCGACGACGCCTCGCTCGACGCCGGATCGATGCTCGCGACGAGCGCGGTCGAGGGCGGGCTGCTCAAGCTCGGCCCGGTCGTCGTCGGCGCGCGCGCGACGGTCGGCGCGATGGCGGTGGTCGGGCGCGGCGCGAGCGTCGGCGACGGCGCGATGCTCGACGGCCTGTCGGCGCTTCCCGCGGGGGCGGCGATCCCCGCGGGCGAGCGCTGGTCGGGGTCGCCCGCCGAGCCCGCCGGGGCGCACGTCGTCGAGCTGCCGCCGCGCGCGAGTGCCGTCCGCCGCCACGCCACCGCCTTCGCCTTGCTCGTTGCCGCCGGGTTGCTGCCGATCGCGGCGCTGATCCCGATCGCCCCGGGGTTGATCGCGATGATCGAGGCCGACTGGTCGACCGAGGGCTACAGCTTCGTCTTCTTCTCGCCGCTCCTCGCCAGCGCCTATGTCATCCTGATGTGCGCGCTGATGGCGGCGGTGAAATGGGCCTTGCTCGGGCGCGTCCGGCCGGGGGTCCATGCGGTGACGAGCGGCTTCTACCTGCGCTTCTGGATCGTCCGCCAGCTCGGCGCGCTCGCACTCGAGCTCCTCCACCCGATCTACGCGACTTTGTTCGTCCGCCCGTGGTTCCGCCTGATGGGCGCGAAGGTCGGTCTCCGTGCCGAGATATCGACGGCGACGTCGGTGGTCCACGACCTCGTCACGATCGGCCCCGAAAGCTTCATCGCCGACGGCGTCGTCCTCGGCGCGGCGCAGGCCGAGCCCGGGCGCATCCGCCTCGCCGCGACGGTGATCGGGCGGCGGACCTTCGTCGGCAACAGCGCGCTGATCCCTGCGGGGAGCATCCTCGGCGACGATTCACTGATCGGCGTGCTGTCGCGCCCGCCCGAGGAACCGGCGCTGGCGGCGACGCCGGGGACGACGTGGTTCGGCTCGCCGCCATTGCGGCTGCCGGCGCGGCAGGTCGCGACGATGTTCGACGAGGGCGCGCGGTTCAATCCGCCGAAGCGGCTGGTCGCGGCGCGGCTGGCGATGGAGACGCTGCGGACGATCCTGCCGCTGTCGATCTTCATCTCGCTGCTCAGCCTGCTGCTCAGCGTCGTCGGCGACCTTGCCGACATGCCGCATCCGGCGGTGTCGATCGCCGTGTGGTTCGCGCCGCTCTACTTCGCCTTCGTCGCAGTCGCCGGGCTGGCGGTCGTCGCGCTCAAGTGGATCGTCGTCGGCGAATATCGCACGATGACCAAGCCGCTGTGGAGCTGGTTCGTCTGGCGCACCGAGCTCGTCACCGCGACCTACGAGAACCTCGCGGTCAACCTCCTCCTCGCGCCATTGCGGGGAACCCCGTGGCTCGCCGCCTACTTCCGCCTGATGGGGGCGAAGATCGGCCGGCGGGTCTATCTCGACACCACCGACATGACCGAGTTCGACCTGATCGAGATCGGCGACGACGCCGCGCTGAACGACGCCGCCGGGCTTCAGACGCATCTGTTCGAGGACCGGGTGATGAAGGTCTCAGGCGTCCGCATCGGTGCCCGCGCCACGGTCGGGTCGCTCGCAATCGTCCTGTACGACGCGGTGGTCGACGACGGCGCCGAGCTCGGCGACCTGTCGGTGCTGATGAAGGGCGAGTCGCTTGCGCCCGGAACGGCTTGGGAGGGATCGCCCGCCCGGCCCGCCGCGCGGTGATCTGCTGGCGGCTGGCAGATGTCGGCGGCGGCGTTCGCGGTTTCGATGCCGATGGCTTCGAGATCGCCGGCGCGGTCGGCGGCCTCATCGGCCCGGTGGCGCTGGTGCTGCCCGAGGCCGAGGTCGCCGCGCTCCCCGCCTTGACCGCCGCGCAGCTCGCCGACGCGGCGCATGGCGGTGCCCCGAGCGTCCTCCGCCGCCAGCTCCTCGCCGCATTGGCACAGCGGGTGCTCGGCGTCGGCGCGCGTGATGTGCGGCTACTGTGCGGCGCGGATCGACAGCGGTTCGTGAGCGGGCGTTCGATGTTCGCCAGCGTCGCGTGGCGCCCCGGCTGGGTGGCAGCGGCGATTGCCCCGACCCCTGTCGGGATCGACGTCGAGCTGGTGGCGGAAGCTGAATCTGCTCGCGACGTCGCCCTCGCCGGGTTTGAGGGCAGCCCCACCGACCTTGCGGCATGGCACGGGCCCGCCGGAATCTGGGCTGCGAAGGAAGCAGCGTTCAAGGCCAACGGCCGCGACCTGACCTCGCCGCCGACGCGCTGGGATTTCAACGGCATGACCCTCGCCGCGATGCCATTTGCGCCACTGGCGATGACGATCGAGCGGTGCGGGCCGGTCGTGATCGCGCTCGCGACGGGGATGTGAAATGGCGGTGCTGTCAGTCTAACTGGCACTTGTCTCTGGCGGACGCAGAAGTGCCAAACCGCCGTCGGTCTAGCTTGCGACTGCCCGCCACTCCGCGAGGGCTGCGGAGCGCTGGGTCTTGTAGTCCTGCCGGCTGACGAGGTGGCGTTCGTGGTTAAAATGGTTGTGGACCGAGGCATGGACCGAGCTGAACTTCTGCAGCGTGTGCATTCGTCGGAACCGCAGCATGGCCCGCTCTCGTCGTCGGAACGGTTGGTGTGAATTCTCGGCGCGGTTGTTGAGCCAGCGGCCGGTCTCCTGGACACCGGCATTGCCGAGCACCTTCATCGCAGCGCCGTAGGAGCGTAGCCTGTCGGTGACGATAGAGATGGCTCGGTTTGTCTGAACAGGCCCGCGCGATTGCTGAGTGGAGCGGCTGCCGGTTTCATGCCGCTGCGAGAAGCGGTCGGTTGAAGTAGACGTGATCGGGCGTCTGGCGGTCAAGCGATGAGTGCGGGCGTCGGCCGTTG
>NZ_JANYGL010000040.1 GCF_025362435.1 Polymorphobacter sp. | reverse complement strand
CGTGGTGATGGGTCCCCGCCTTCGCGGGGATGACGAAAGAAGAGGTGGGGATGACGATGCAAAATCGTTCATCCCGTTCACGATATCACGTCAGCCGGCCGTATCGTCCGCAACCTCGCCGCCGACTTCACCGACAACCTCGTCGTCGCTGTCCTCGCCGATCTTCGCCGCCGAAACCACATGTTCGCTCTCGTCCACCCGGAACAGCATGACCCCCTGCGCCCCGCGGCCCATGATGCGGATCTGCTTCGCCTCGGTGCGGATCAATTTGCCCTGGTCGGTGACGAGCATGATCTCGTCGGCGTCAGTTGCGGGGAAGCTGGCGACGACGGTGCCGTTCCTTTCGGAGTCGGCAATCGTCGCGATCCCCTGCCCGCCGCGGTTCGACTGGCGGTATTCAAACGCCGACGTCCGCTTGCCGAAGCCGTTCGAGGTGACGGTGAGGATGAACTCCTCCGCCGCCGCGAACTGGCCCATCCGGGTTTCGGACAGCACGCGCTCGCCGGGCTCAGGCTTCCACGCGGCGGCCTTGAGATAGTCCTCGCGCTCATGGGTCGACGCATCGAACGGCTTGAGGATCGACATCGACATCACCGCGTCGTCGCCGTTCAGGCTGATCCCGCGGACCCCGGTCGAGGTGCGGCTGACGAACTCGCGGACGTCGTCGGCAGCGAAGCGGATCGCCTTGCGGTTCTTCGTCACGAGCAGCACGTCGTCGGCGGCATCGCACAGCGCGACCCCGATCAGCCGGTCGTCGTCGCCGTCGTCGAAGCGGATCGCCAGCTTGCCGTTCGAATTGATGTTGGTGAAGGCGTCCATCGAGTTGCGCCGCACCGATCCCTTGGCGGTGGCGAACATGACGTGGAGCCGTCCCCACGCCGCCTCGTCCTCGGGCAGCGGCAGGACGGTGGTGATCGTCTCGTCCTTGTCGAGCGGCAGCATGTGAATCATCGGCCGGCCCTTGGCGTTCGGCCCGCCGAGCGGCAGCTTCCACACCTTGAGGCGATAGACCTTGCCCGCGCTGCTGAAGAACAGCACCGGGGTGTGCGTTGAGGTGACGAACAGGTTGGTGACGACGTCCTCGTCCTTCGTCGCCATCCCCGACCGGCCCTTGCCGCCGCGCTTTTGTGCACGATAGTCGGACAGCGGCACGCGCTTGATGTAGCCGGTCATGGTCACCGTCACGACCATGTCCTCGCGGGTGATCAGGTCCTCGTCGTCGATGTCGTCGCCGGCGGTGACGATCTCGGTCCGGCGCTTGTCGATGAACGGGTCGGAGCCGTTCAGCTCGCCGCGGAGGACGGCGTATAGCTTGGCCCGGTCGCGGAGAATTTCGAGCAATTCGGCGATGCTGACCGAAATCTCCTTCAATTCGCTGCCGATCTCGTCGCGGCCGAGCGCGGTCAGCTTGGCGAGGCGAAGCTCGAGGATCGCGCGGACCTGGATGTCGTCGAGATGGTACGGACCGTCGACCACGGGGGTCGCGTCGGTCTCGCCGTCCTCGATCAGCGACAGATACGGCGCGATCTCGTCACGCGCGAACGGCTCGGCCATCAGCGTCGCGCGGGCCTCGGCGGGCGAGGCGCTGCTGCGGATGATGACGACGACGCGGTCGAGGTTGGCGACCGCGACGACGAGCCCGATCAACACATGCGCCCGGTCGCGCGCCTTGTTCAACTCGAACTTCGACCGCCGGGTGATGACCTCTTCGCGGAATTTGACGAACGCCTCGATGACGTCCTTCAAATTGAGCAGTTCGGGGCGGCCGCCGCGGATCGCGAGCATGTTGATCGCGAACGACGACTGCGCCGGGGTGTGGCGGTAGAGCTGGTTGAGCACGACCTCGGGGACGGCATCGCGCTTGAGGTCCATGACGACGCGAACGCCCTCGCGGCTGCTCTCGTCGCGCAGGTCGGACACGCCCTCGATGCGCTTGTCCTTGACCGCCTCGGCGATCTTTTCGACCAGCCCGTTCTTGCCGAGCTGGAACGGGATTTCGGTCAGGACGATCGAGCGGCGGTCGCCCCTGCCCTCCTCGACGATCGCGCGGGCGCGCATGATCACGCTGCCGCGCCCGGTGTGGTACGCCTGGCGGATGCCCGAGGTGCCGAGCATCAGCCCGGCGGTCGGGAAGTCGGGGCCGGGGATGAACCCCATCAGCTCGTCGATCGTGATCGCCGGATTGTCGATGTAGGCGCGGGTCGCGTCGATGACTTCGCCGAGGTTGTGCGGCGGGATGTTGGTCGCCATGCCGACCGCGATGCCGCCGGCGCCGTTGACCAGCAGGTTGGGAAAGCGCGCCGGCAGGACGGCGGGCTCGTGCTCCGACCCGTCGTAGTTGGCGATGAAGTCGACGGTGTCCTTGTCGATGTCGGCGAGCAATTCGTCGGCCACCCGCGCCAGCCGCGCCTCGGTATAGCGCATCGCCGCCGGAGCATCGGGGTCCATCGAGCCGAAATTGCCCTGACCGTCGATCAGCGGCAGCCGCATCGACCAGTCCTGCGTCATCCGCGCGAGCGCGTCGTAGATCGAGCTGTCGCCGTGCGGGTGGTATTTACCCATGACGTCGCCGACGATGCGCGCCGACTTGCGGTACGGCTTGCCCGCGACGAAGCCGCTTTCATGCGCCCCCCACAGGATGCGGCGGTGGACCGGCTTCAACCCGTCACGAACGTCGGGCAGCGCGCGGGCGACGATCACCGACATCGCGTAATCGAGGAAGCTGGTGCGCATCTCGGTGACGATCGAGATCGGCTTGATGTCGGGTTCGCCGGGGGGAAGCGTCGTCGGGTCGGCCAAGGGGTTCTACCTGTCGTGGCGACCTATGTCGCGGAGGTGTCATATCTAGACGCAGGCGCGGCAAAACGCCAGCGTGAAGGCCCGGAACCTCAATCTCCGGGCTGGGGTTTAGATGCCACCAGCCGAGGGATTGTCATGCCTGCCGTCCGCCTCAAACCATTCTCCGAGCAGGTCGTCGTCATCACCGGCGCATCGAGCGGGATCGGCCTCGCCACCAGCGAAGCCGCCGCCCGCGCCGGCGCGAAGCTGGTGATGACCGCGCGCAACGGCGATGCGCTTACTGCCGCCCGCGAGCGACTGTCGGCGGACGGCGCGATGGTCGAGACCGTTGTCGCCGACATCTCCGACCCCGATGCCACCGATCGCATCGCCGCCGCTGCGATCGCCCGCTTCGGCAGGATCGACACCTGGGTCAACAACGCCGCGGCCGCGCCGGTCGGCCGGGTCGTCGACACCCCGATCGACGACCAGCGACGGGTGTTCGACGTCGGCTACTGGGGGACGGTGCGCGGGTCGATGACCGCATTGGCACACCTCAAGGAGCACGGCGGGGCGATCATCAATCTCGGCAGCATCGAATCCGATCGCGCGGTGCTTCTGCAGGCGACGTACAGTGCGATGAAGCACGCGGTGAAGGGCTTCACCGATGCATTCCGCACCGAGGTCGAGGCCGATGGCCTGCCGGTGTCGGTGACGCTGATCCGCCCGGCGGCGATCCATACGCCCTTCCCCGAGCATGCGCGCAACCTCACCGGCCACCCGATCACGCTGCCGCCGGTGATCTACGATCCGCGGCTGGTCGCACGGGCGATCGTCTTCGCCGCCGCCAATCCCCGCCGCAGTTTGAGCATCGGCGGCACGGGGGTTCTCGGCACGGTATGGGCGCAGCACTTCCCGCGGCTGGCCGATCTTGCCCTCGAACGCTTCGGCGAAGCGCTCCAGACCTTCGACAAGGCCCCCCCGGCCGACCGCGCCGATAATCTATGGGAGACACGGGCGAGCGCCATCGACAGCAAGCAGGATGTCTATGTCCGTACTCATAGCCTGTGGCTGGAGGCCCAGCTCAGGCCGTTTCTGGCATTGGGCCTCGCCGGGGCCGCGACCCTTGCCGGGATGGCGTTGACCCGGAGGCGGTAGCGGTCGAGGCCGGTAGCCGAACGTGCGGCGGCTAGGGCAGACGCCGTATCGTCTCGTCTAGCCGCGCGACAACGACGCCGAGCTTGCGGAAACTCATCCGGTTGTGCGCGCTTTGGCCGTCGGCGGCGAGGTCGATGAGCTGGTCGGCGACAACGCCGCCTTTCATGTGGAAATGCAGGTGAAGGCGGTTGCCGGTGACGTCGCCCGCGACCGGTCCGGCGGCGTCGGACAGCGTTCCGGCATAGCGACCGCCGCCGAGCGGGCGAAAGGTCCAGCGGCGCTTCGTCGGTGGCTTGCCACCCTCGCGCACGGTCTGGTCGAGCGTGA
>NZ_JANYGL010000031.1 GCF_025362435.1 Polymorphobacter sp. | reverse complement strand
AGTCGCTTGACCGCGAAGATCGTGTTCTCCGGGTTGGTCACCGCCTGGCGCTTGGCCGGCTGGCCGACCAGACGTTCCTTATCCTTGGTGAAGGCGACCTGCGACGGCGTCGTGCGTGCACCCTCGGCGTTTTCGATGACCTTGGGGGTGCTGCCCTCCATGACGGCAACGCAGCTGTTGGTCGTACCCAGATCGATCCCGATGACTTTGGCCATGTCCGTCCTTCGTAAATCAGTGTTTGTCGACAAATGCCGCAGGCAGGCTGTCCTTCGAGAAGCGACGCCCGCCTACTGCGCCCGGCGGATATAGTGAGCCGGATAATCGCTGCAAGCGGCGACGCCGCGCGATCATCGGTCGCCGGGGCGCACCGCCACATGGACGCGCTGCGCGGCAGCCCCTAGCCGGCGATTACGGGGTTGTGGGAAATCGTACAATGATGAGGTTAATCGGCTGGCTGGCATGCGCCGGCGCCGTGGGGCTCCTGATCGTAGCGATGGTCATGGGGACGGTGCCGGCGGAGGCGACGACAGCGCCGCGCGTGACCGCGGCGTGGGTCAGGCTCGCCGCAGTGCCCGGGCGCCCGGCTGCGGGGTACTTCACTCTTTCTGCGGGGGCGGCACCGGTCGAGTTGGTCGGGGTCGTTTCGCCGCTTGCACGGATCGAGCTTCACGGCATGAGTATGGCGGGCGGGGTGATGCGGATGGACGCGCTGCCGTCGGTCCGCGTGGCTGCAAACGAACGAACGAGCTTTGCGCCCGGCGGTCGCCACCTGATGCTGTTCAACCTGCCGGCCAGCGTCAAACCCGGTGCGACGGTGCCGCTGACCTTCCGCTTTGCGAGCGGCACCACGATCGCCGTCGATGCAGTCGCAAGCGCGGCCGGTGCCGATGCCCCTATGGCGATGGAGACGCGGACACCGTCGCATGGCGCGCATTGAGTTTTCGCGAGCGCTGACGACGGGCGAGCGAGACATCGCCGCCAGCGTGTTCGGTGGCGCACTCGACCTTGCCCCGATCACGCTGCGCCGGGGCAAGTGGTTCCCGTTCCAGCCGCGCAGCGTCGTCATGGCCCCCGATGGACATGTCTGGTTCCATCCCAAGGGCATCGAATGGCGCGACGATTTCGCCGCCGCTGGGCTCGCGTCGAGGACGCTGCTGGTTCACGAGCTGGTTCATGTCTGGCAGCATCAGTCGGGCATACGGCTGCCACTGCGACGCATGCCATGGGCGCGATACAACTATCTGCCGCTCATCCCCGGCAAGCCATTCGCGCGATACGGCATCGAGCAACAGGCGTGCATCGTCGCCGATGCATATTTCATCGGAGAGGGTGCGCGCGTCGCGGCAGCACCCGCGCTCGACGTCTATGCCGGGCTGATCCCGTTCGCACGCCCGACCACCGTCAGCACCGGCGGCTTCGCTTCAGGGAGCATCCGCTCGCCGGAGACGTCGTAGATCCGCGCATCGACGGTGATCTGCTCGGCGCTGAACTCCGCCTTGAACGCGACCATCGCCGGGGTAGCGAGATAGGCATGGAACGCCGCCTCGTTCTCCCACCGCTCGACGAGGCTGATGATCCCGTCGCTCTCGCTTTCGACCGCGATCGAATAGCTCAGGCAGCCGCTCTCGTGCCACGTCAGCTGGGTCATGCGGTCGAGCAACGGCCGCAGCCGCGGGATCGATGTCGGATCGACCTCGATCCGCGCGACGACGATGATCATGCGACTGCCCCGTGACCGGCGTGGCTAGGCCGTGGCGTCGCTGCGTGCCTTGGCAACGCTGACCATCGCGGGGCGAAGCAGCCGGTCCTTGATCGTGTAGCCCGCCTGCAATTCGGCGACGATCGCGCCCGGCTCGTGGTGCTCGCTGTCGACTTCGAGCATCGCCTGGTGGCGATTCGGGTCGAGCTTCGCACCGTCGGTGACGACGCGGGTGATGCCGTGGCGGGCAAGGACGCTCGTCATCTCACGCTCGGTCGCCTCGATGCCGGTCTTGACCGCTTCGAAGCCGGGAGCCTCGGCCGGGAGGGCCGAGATCGCGCGGCGGAGGTTGTCGGCAACCCCGAGCAAGTCGCGGGCGAAGCCGGTCATCGCATAGCTTGAGGCGTCGACCTTCTCGCGCTCGAGACGACGACGGACGTTCTCGGTCTCGGCGGCGGCGCGAAGGAGCCGGTCCTTGAGGCTGGCGATCTCCTCGTCACGCTCGCGAACCACGTCCTCGTGGCTCGGCGCGCCGGTGTCGGCCTCGCTTGCACCCGTGACGGCGTCATCGGGGGAGATCATCGTTTCTTCGGTCATGCGATCAACCTGCTCAAAGTTCTTGCGGTGTAGTCAACCATCGGAACGACCCGGGCGTAATTCAAGCGGGTCGGCCCGATCACGCCGACGACGCCGACGACGCGGCCCGCCGAACGGTACGGCGCCGCTATAACGCTCGATCCCGACAACGAGAACAGCTTGTTCTCGGCCCCGATGAAAATCTTGCACGCCTCGCCCCCCGACGCCGAGTCGAGCAGGCGGACGAGTTCCTCCTTGCCCTCGAGGTCGTCGAGCAGCAGCCGGACGCGGTCGAGGTCGTTGGCGTCGCCGGCAACCAGATGCGCGCTGCCGCGAACGATCAGCACCGGGCGCGCTGCACCATCGGAGGTCCAGCTCGCCAGTCCCGCCTCGACCAGCGTCCGCGTCAGGACATCGAGCTGGGCGCGGTCGTCATCGATTTCGCCGCGCAGCCGGACGGCGGCTTCGGCGAGCGTCAACCCGTGAAGGCGCGCGTTGATGTAGTTCGCCGCCTCGATCAGCGCAGTCGGCGGCAGTCCCGGCGGCAGGTCGATCACCCGATTCTCGACCGAACCGTCGGCTCCGACGAGAATCGCGAGTGCGCGGACCGGCGACAACGGGACGAAGTTGACCTGGCGAACGTGGATCTCGTGACGCGGCACGAGGACGATCCCGGCGCACGCGCTCAACCCCGACAGCACGGCGGTGGTGCGGCCGAGGATGTCCTCCATCGACGCCGTTCCCGCGACCTGGCTTTCGATCGCGCCGCGCTCGGCGTCGGTCGGCGCGGTCGTCTGCATCATCCCGTCGACGAACAGCCGCAGCCCGAGTTCGGTCGGCAACCGCCCTGCCGACGAATGCGGCGACGCCAGCAGGCCGAGCTCCTCGAGGTCCTGCATGACATTGCGGATCGACGCCGGCGACAGGCCGAGCATCGTCAGCTTCGACAGTGTCCGCGACCCGACCGGACTGCCGTGTTCGATGTACGATTCGACGATCTGGCGGAAGACCTCGCGCGCGCGGTCGTTGAGCTCGGTGATCGGCGGCGACTGCATTGCTGCAATGTAGGGCGGGACGGGGTTCCGCTCAACCGTCCGAGCGGCTAAGCCTCCGCGCTCACAGAGTAAGGACCGACCATGCGCCCTTCAGGCCGCGCTCCGGACGCGATGCGCCGCGTCGAGCTGATCCCCGGCTTCAACGCCCATGCCGAGGGATCGTGCCTCGTCAAGTTCGGCGACACCCATGTCCTTGTCACCGCTTCTGTCGAGGAGCGCCTGCCGCCGTGGCTGCGCGGGAAGGGCGAGGGTTGGGTCACCGCCGAATACGGCATGCTGCCGCGCGCGACGCACACCCGCGGGCAGCGCGAAGCGGCGAAGGGCAAGCAGTCGGGGCGGACGCAGGAAATCCAGCGGCTGATCGGGCGGTCCTTGCGCGCCGTGACCGACCTCAAGCTGCTCGGCGAGCGCCAGATCACGCTCGACTGCGACGTCCTCCAGGCCGACGGCGGGACGCGAACCGCGTCGATTTCGGGCGCGTGGGTCGCGCTGCGCCTTGCGATCGACGGAATCATGAAGAAGAATGCGCTGACGATCGACCCGCTAACAAGCCAAGTCGCGGCGGTGAGTTGCGGCGTCCACGACGGCAACGTCGTCCTCGACCTCGACTATATCGAGGACTCGGGCGCCGGGACCGACGGTAATTTCGTCCTCACCTCGACCGGCGGGCTCGTGGAGGTTCAGGCGACCGCCGAGGGCGCGACCTACGACGAGGAAGCGCTGCTCCGCATGCTCCGCCTCGCCCGCATCGGCTGCGCCGAGATCTTCGCCGCGCAGCTGGTCGCGACGGGACGCTGAGGCGTGCACGACGGGCAACCGCACGACGGACCGCACCACGACGGGCAGCACGTTGTTGGACGGCGGCTCGAACCGGGCCGGCTGGTGCTGGCGACGCATAACCCCGGCAAGGTCCGCGAGATCGCGGCGCTTCTCGGACCATTCGGGATGGATGTCGTCGCGGCGGCCGACCTCGGCCTGCCCGAGCCCGAGGAGACCGGGCTGACTTTCGCCGCGAATGCCGAGCTCAAGGCGCTGGCGGCGGCGACCGCAAGCGGCCTGCCCGCGCTCGCCGACGATTCGGGGCTCTGCGTCGACGCGCTCGACGGTGCGCCGGGCATCTATTCGGCGCGCTGGGCAGGGGAGGCCAAGGACTTCACCGCGGCGATGGCGCGGGTCCATGACGAGATGGGCACCGGCCCCAGCGGCGCCCACTTCGTCTGCGCGTTGACGTTGGCATGGCCCGACGGCCATTTCGAGACGTACGAGGGGCGGACGTACGGCGCGCTTGTCTGGCCGCCACGTGGCACTCTCGGCTTCGGCTACGACGCGATGTTCGTGCCCGAAGGGATGACCGAGACCTTCGGCGAGATCGACCCGGCGGTTAAGCACGCGATGAGCCACCGCGCCAAGGCGTTCGCGCAACTCGTCGCGGCGTGTTTCTGAGCAAGGAGCGACCATGACCGCACCCGACGCCGACCACGCCGCGATCCTCGCTATTATCGCTGCCGAAGAAGCCGCCTGGGCCGCGGGTGATGCGGTCGCCTTCGCGGCGCCCGCCACCGACGAGGTCGTCTTCACCAACGTCGTCGGCATGTTCTCGGTCGGGCGCGCCCCCTTCATCGGCCAGCACCAGCACATCTTCGCGACCTTCTATCGCGGCAGCACGCTGCGCCAGACGGTCGCGCACATCGCGCTGATCCGCCCCGACGTCGCGATCGTCGATACGTTGACCGAGGTCACCGGCTTCGGCGAATTGCCGCCGTTTTTCTCGCCGGTAGACGGCGCGCTGCGCACTCGGCTCGAACAGATCATGGTGCGGAACGACGGTCGCTGGCAGGTGGCGGCGTTCCACAATGTCGAGATCAATGCCGCCGCGGTCGCCGCTGCTGCCGGGCCGCCGCCGGCGCGATGAGCGAGCTGCTCGCGGTCTATATCCACTGGCCGTTCTGTGTCTCGAAGTGCCCGTATTGCGACTTCAATAGCCACGTCCGCGCGAGCATCGACGAAGCCGGATGGGCGGACGCGCTGGTCGCCGACCTCGCGTTCGAGGCGGCGCTGACCCCGGGGCGGACGGTCGGTAGCATCTTCTTCGGCGGTGGCACCCCTTCCCTGATGGCCCCGGCGACGGTCGAGCGGATCATCACCGCCGTCGCCGCATGTTGGCCGATCGACCCCGGCTGCGAGATCACGCTCGAAGCCAATCCGTCGAGCGTCGAGGCGGCGCGCTTCGCGGGGTTTGCCGCTGCCGGGGTCAACCGCGTCAGCCTCGGGCTGCAGGCGCTCGACGATGCCGCCCTCGCCGCACTCGGTCGCCCGCACGATCTCGCGCAGGGAATGGCCGCACTCGACGTCGCGCAACGCCATTTCCCGCGCGTCAGCTTCGACCTGATCTACGACCGACCCGGGCAAACGGTGGCGGCGTGGAGCGCCGAGCTGACCCGCGCCCTCGCCTTCGGCACCGAGCATCTGTCGCTCTACGGCCTGACGATCGAGCCGGGGACGCGTTACGCCGTGCTCCACGCCAAGGGGGAGCTGGTCCTGCCGCCCGAGGAAATCTCCGCCGACCTGTTCGACCTGACGGCCGAGATGACGGCTGCGGCGGGCATTCCGGCATACGAAGTGTCGAACCACGCGCGGCCTAGAGCGGCGAGCCGCCACAATCTCGCCTACTGGACCTATGCCGATTACGTCGGAGTAGGCCCGGGGGCGCACGGACGGCGTGCGGGCGAGGCGACCGCGCGCCACCGCAAACCCGAGAACTGGATCGCCGCTGTTGCTGCACACGGGCATGGCATCGTGACAACCGAGCCGCTGCCGCCCAAAATCCGTGCCCGCGAGGCGCTGCTGATGGGGCTGCGGCTGGCCGACGGGATTGATGCCGTTACATTTGAGCGGCGGACCGGGCAGGCGCTCGACACCTCACTCGACCGCGTGCGGTTGGCGAAGCTCGTCGAGCTCGGGTTCGTCGTATCGGACTCCGCAGGCCTGCGCCTGACCCCGAAAGGCCGCCCGCTGGTCAACGCGGTACTGGCCGAACTCGCTTAGTTCAGCGCCTTCGGAGCCGCCGCCACGACGGTGAAGCCCTTCGGCCCGACCTGCTCGACCTCGAGCCCGCGCTCGGCGATCCCTGCCCCGCTGAAGCGGAAGACCCCGTCGATGCCGGTGAAACCGCCCGCCGCCGACAGTCCCGCGCGGGGGAACGGCGTGCCGGTCACCCAGCCGTTCCCGGCGACGCCGTTGACCAGCAGCACTGCGTCATAGCCAAAGCTCGCCAGCCGCGACGGCGCACCGCCGAACTTCGCGCGATAGCGTGCGGCAAGCTGGCGGAAGCGCTCGTCGGGGACGGCGGCGAATACTGCTCCATTGAGCGCCGGAGCTTGTGCGATCGCCGGCTCGCTGTTCCACAATTCGGTCCCCATGATCAGGACCGGCGTCGCGCCGAACTGGACGAGCGCGGGGGCGACCGCGGCGGCGATCGACCCTGAATCGGCGATCAGCAACGCCTGAAAGCCGACCGGCGCGAGGTTGTGGCTGACCGAGGCGATCGTTCCGTCGGGGCGCAGCGCGGCGGTTTTGGCGGCGGCGGCATGGCGTGCATCATAGTCGGTCAGCTTGCGCGCGGCCTGGAGCAACCCCGCCGAGGTCCGCGCATAACTCGTCACCGCGACCGCCTTGCCGCCAGACGCCTCGACGGCGCGGAGGAACGCGGTGCCCGCGCGCTGGCCGTAGACGCCCGACGGGACCAGCGCGGCGAAACGTTCGACCCCCCGCGATCGGGCATAAGCGACGACGCGCGCGATCGACTGGCCGGGCTGGAAGCCCATGACGAAGGTGCCGCCGCCAGCGAGCGCGGCGTCGTTCGAGAAGGTCAGCACCGGCACGCCGTTGGCGCTCGCGACGCCCTGCACCGCGCGGACATCGCCCGCGAGCAACGGCCCGAGGAACAGCTTCGCCCCGTCGGCAACCGCCTTCGCCGCCGCCGCCCCCGCACCGCTCGCCGCGGTGTCGTAGACCTGGAGGTTGATATGGGTATCGCCGAGGTCGAGCAGCGCCATCGTCGCGGCATTGGCGATCGACTGGCCGACGGCGGCATTCGCGCCGGTCATCGGCACGAGCAGCGCGACGCGGTTGCGCG
>NZ_JANYGL010000028.1 GCF_025362435.1 Polymorphobacter sp. | reverse complement strand
CTCGGCACACCGGCGCTCGCCGCGCTAGCGCTGCTCGCCGCGAGCCTGACGACGGGGTTGCGCGGCGGCGGCGCGCTTGCCGGGCTGATCGCGCTGCCACTGGCGCTGCCGGTGCTGATCTTCGGCGTCGGCATCGGCGGTGACGGCGCGCTCAAGCTGCTGGCGGCGAGCAGCCTCGTCCTCGTCGCGCTGACTCCGTTCGCGGCGGCAGCCGGGCTCAAATCGGCGCTTGAATAAGGTAAATCGGTACATTGCAGGTGCAGCTTTCTAGGGGCATTAATGCACACGTGCGGTCGGATCAGCCGGCGTCGCACCGAGGGGATCATCGATGACGCTCAGGATTTTCGCGTTCGCCGCCGCCTTCGGCCTCGCCGCCGCCACCGCGCATGCCGCGCCGCCCGCGCCGCAGGCGGTGACGCCGGTCAAGGGCATGAATTACGACTGCACCAAGGCCGGTAACAAGACCAAGGCAGCGTGCAAGAACGTCACCCCGTCGGGCACCGCCGCGACCGCCCGGCCCGCGGTTCCCGCCGCCACGACCCCGGCGGCCGCCAAGGCGCCGATGAATTACGACTGCACCAAGGCGGGCAACAAGACCAAGGCCGACTGCAAGAACGTCGTCGTACCGCCGGTCGTCGCCGCCAAGCCCGCAGCGCCGCTCGCCGCGACGCCGGTCGCCGCCAAGCCCGCCGCCGCTGCGCCCGCGCCGAAGGCCGCTGCGCCGCGGACCGCCGCCGCTGCCAAGCCAGCCAACCCGAACCTCGTCGCGGCGACACAGAAGAACGGCAAGGTCGTCCATTACGATTGCTCGAAGGCGGGCAACAAGGACAAGACGGCGTGCAAGTCGGCGTAAGCCTCGACTGACGTCACGGCGTCGCGGCCGGGGTGCCAATCCCCGGCCGCGCTGCTAGATGGGTAAAGCATGCACCGGTTCGCCAACCCCGCTCGCTTCCTCCGCATCGCGCGCGTCTGCACGCCGCTGCTGACGCTGAGCGGGCTCGTCCTCGCCGCGGTCGGGCTGTGGATCGGGCTGTTCGCCTCGCCGCCCGACTATCAGCAGGGCGACAGCGTCCGCATCATGTACGTCCATGTTCCCGCCGCGTGGCTGGCGTCGGGCGGATACCTCGGGCTCGCCATCTCCAGCGGCGTCGCGCTCGTCTGGCGGCACCCGCTCGCAGGGATCGCGGCGCGGGCAATCGCCCCGGTCGGGGCATTGTTCACCGCGATCTGCCTCGTCACCGGCTCGCTATGGGGCAAGCCGACGTGGGGGACGTACTGGGTGTGGGACGCGCGGCTGACGTCGATGCTCGTCCTGTTGTTCCTCTACATCGGCTATCTCGCGCTCGCCTCGGCCGAAGACGAGCGTCACGGCGGCGATGTCACTCTCGAGCGTGGCGCGGCGATCCTCGCGATCGTCGGCGTCGTCAATTTGCCGATCATCAAGTTCTCGGTCGAATGGTGGAACACGCTCCACCAGGGGCCGTCGATAACGCTGACCAAGTCGACGATCGATCCGGCAATGCTGCTGCCGCTGCTGACCTCGCTCGCCGGGTTCAGCCTGTTGTTCGGCGGCATCGTGCTGATGCGAATGCGCGCCGCGCTTGCCCGCCAGATGGTCGAGGCGCGCGGGCGGCGACTGGCGGAGGCTTATGCGTGAAAGATCTGGTGCATGACCCACGCTGAATTCATCTATCCGAGCTATGCGCTGACGATTGCCGGGATGGTCGGCGTTCTGGCGTGGAGCTGGCTGGCGATGCGCCGCGCCGAAGCGGCTGCAGCCAAGGCGAAGCGGCGATGAGCCGATTGAAGCCCAAGCACCAGCGGCTCGTCCTGCTGTGCGCCGCGCTTGTCGCGCTCGGTGGGGCGAGCACGCTGGCGTTGACCGCGCTGGGTGACAAGGCGACGTATTTCTACGCCCCGAGCGACGTCTTCGCCCACGCTCCCGAACCCGGCACCGCAATCCGCCTCGGCGGGCTGGTCGAGCGCGGCTCGGTGGCGAAGCAGCCCGACGGCCTGACGATCGCCTTCCGCGTCACCGACAATGCCCGCGAAGTCCCCGTGCGCTACACCGGCATCGTCCCCGACCTGTTCCGCGAGGGGCAGGGCGTCATCACCGAAGGGCGGTTCGGCCCGGGCGGCGTGTTCATGGCCGACACCGTCCTCGCCAAGCACGACGAGAAATACATGCCCCCCGAGGTCGCGGGGTCGCTCCACAAGGTCGGGCGCGTCGGTTGAGCCGATGAGCCCGTGGCGGCGGCCGAGACGGATCGTCGCTCCCGTCGCGCTGGGCCTCGCGCTGGTGTTGCTCGGATACCGCTGGTCACAGCGTCCTGCCGAGCCGCTTTCGATCGGCGAACCATTCCCGGCGCTTGCGCTCGCCTCGCTCGAGGGAACGCCGCCGTTGACCGACGTCGGACTTCGCGCCGGACACGTCACGCTGGTCAACCTTTTCGCGTCGTGGTGCGTCCCGTGCCGCGCCGAAGCCCCGCAGCTGGCGGAGCTCCACGACGCCGGGATCGTCATTGTCGGGATCGCCGTCCGCGACACGCCCGCCGATGCCGCCCGGTTCATCGCGTCGACCGACAGCGAGTTCGATCACGTCGAGCTCGATCCGCATGAAACCGTCCAAGCCGCGCTCCATAGCAGTGGCATCCCCGAGACATGGGTTGTCGACGGGCGCGGAATCATCCGCGCCCGTTTTCGTGGCGACCTCCACGCCGCCGACCTGCCCGCGGTTCGCGCGGCGGTCGCGGCGGCGTCGTAAGGCTACTTGCCCCGCCCGGTCTGCTGCTGGAGCTCGTCGATCCGCAG
>NZ_JANYGL010000022.1 GCF_025362435.1 Polymorphobacter sp. | reverse complement strand
CGCCCGCCCCAAGATGAGCGCGTGGACGTCGTGGGTGCCCTCGTAGGTGTTGACCGCCTCGAGGTTCATGACGTGGCGGATGACGCCGTATTCGTCGGAGATGCCGTTGCCGCCGTGCATGTCGCGGGCGACGCGGGCGATATCGAGCGCCTTGCCGCAGTTGTTGCGCTTGATCAGGCTGATCGCCTCCGGTGCCAGGTTGTGCGCGTCGAGCAGGCGGCCGGCGGCGAGCGCGGCGGTCAGGCCCAGCGTGATCTCGGTCTGCATGTCGGCGAGCTTCTTCTGGACCAGCTGGGTCTGCGCCAGCGGGCGGCCGAACTGCTTGCGGTCGAGGGTGTACTGCCGGCCGGCGTGCCAGCAGAACTCCGCCGCACCCATGACGCCCCACGCGATGCCGTAGCGCGCGTTGTTGAGGCAGCCGAACGGCCCGGCGAGGCCCTTGACCCCGGGCAGGATACGGTCGGCCGGAATGTGGACGTCCTGCAGCACGATCTCGCCGGTAACCCACGCGCGGAGCGAGAACTTGCCCTCAATCTTGGGGGTCGACAGGCCCGCGTCGCCGCGCTCGACGACGAAGCCGCGGATGACGTCCTTGCCGTCCTCCTCCAGCTTCGCCCAGACGACGAAGACGTCGGCTACGGGCGCGCTGGTGATCCACATCTTGGCACCGTTGAGGACATAGCCGTCGGCGGTGGCGCGGGCGCGGGTCTTCATCGATCCGGGGTCGGAGCCGGCGTCGGGCTCGGTCAGGCCGAAGGCGCCGATCAGGTCGCCGCTCGCGAGCCCGGGGAGGTATTTCTCGCGCTGCTCCTCGGTGCCGTAGGCGTGGATCGGGTACATCACGAGGCTCGACTGGACGCTCATCGCCGAGCGGTACGCCGAGTCGACGCGCTCGACCTCGCGGGCGACGAGGCCGTAGGCGACATAGCTCGCCCCGGCGCAACCATAGCCGTCGATCGTCACCCCGAGCAGCCCGGCGCGGCCGAACTTCTTCATCAAATCGGGGTCGTAGGTCTCGTGGCGGTTCGCCTCGCGGACCACGGGGACGAGCTCGGCGTCGCAGAAGGCGCGCGCCGAATCACGGATCATCCGCTCGTCCTCGCTCAGCTGCGCGTCGAGCAGCAGCGGGTCGGACCAATCGAAGCGCGGCCAGCGCGGCGCGGTATCGACGGCGATCCGGGTCTGGATATTCACGGAAACTCTCCCAAGGCTTGGCACCTGATCTAGTGCATTCCGCCCGGAAGTTGAACGGCCATCAGCGTCGCGGTGCGCCGATGCCGTAGCGGACCACGACCGGCGCGGGACAACGACCGACGGCACGGTAGACGGTGAGGTATTCGGCGGCGGGCGGGAGTTGGTCGAGCCGGTGGAAACCGTCTGGCTTCAAGGTAGCGGCGGGCAGGACTCGGTTATCGACGGCGCAGGTCCGTGATGTCCATTCAGGCACGATGTCGGCAAACGCCGGTGTCGACGTCGCGAATACTGCGGCGGCAATCAGGTAGCGCATCTCGACTCTCCCAATGATCGCTTATCGTATCACACCGGTGGCACGTGCGTCCGGACGATCATCGACTGGCTCGCGGTCGCCAGCAGCGCGCCGCTTTTGGCGAACAGCCGCATCCGGCCGTGGGCGAAGCCGTTCGCCAGCCCCTCGATCACCGTGTCGCACAGTACCCATTCGGTCGGGGCGAGGTCGACGAAGCGGATCGTGTTGTCGAGGCTGTTGCCGCCCATCGCCGCGCCGGTCGCATGGCCGATGCCCGACGGCACGAAGTCGGCCATCAGCGCGAGCATGATGCGGTCGACCGGGTCGCCGCCGGTTGGACGGACCCACATCGCCGATTCGCCGTCGACGCTCGGCCCGCCGCTGCGCCGCGCGGACCCGTAACGCCCGCGCGCGATCCGCTGTTCAAAATTGGCGTTGAGGTCGTCGTCGCGGCGCACCCAGTCATAGACCATCGGCGGGCAGTCGCCGGGCGGCGGCACCGCGGGCATCGCCTCCCATTGCATCGCCAGCGTGCCGGGGCGGCTGCCGAGCGCGGCGTTGACGGTGAATATCTCGGTCGCGCCGACGTGGCCCGTCACGCGCGCCTGGCTCGAATGGCGCCCGCTGACGGGGACGACGACGTCGAGGTCGAGGACCGCCGGGGGCCTTGCGAACGACAGATATTGCGCGGTCGCCCACACCGTCGGCCGCCCGGTCGCGGCCTCGAGCGCGGCGATCGCGCTGCCGAGCCCCGCGCCGCCGAACAGGAACTGGTTGTCGGGCGGCCCGACGCTGAGTGCCGGCGTTACCGCGAGGGTGAAGCGCGCCGGGCTATCGGTCGTGCCGAGGTCGATCAGCGCCACTTAGCCGGCGTCCGAACCGTGGATGAACGCGCGAATGCGGTCGGTGAAGGCGGGGGCGGCGAACGGCTCGATCGGCGCGGGCGGCGTGCCCCCGTCGGCGAGCAGCGCGTCGATCCCGGCGTGGAGGTCGTCGACGGTGATCGCGGTGTGGAGCCCGTCGCGCCCGGCGAACTTGGCGAGGGTGGCGAACTGGTGATCGGTGGTGTGCTCGCCGAGATCGAGTCGGCGCGGCATCATCAGCAGCGGCTTGCCCGCCTGGATCGCGGCGATGATCGACCCCATCCCGGCGTGCGCGACGAACAGCCGCGCCTCGGCGATCCGGCGCTGGTAGAGCCCCGGCGGCATCATCCGGACGAAGGCAGCGTGCTTCGGCTCGTATGCGCCGCTGCCGATCTGGACGAGGACCTTCGTCGCCGGATGCGCCGCCGCCCAGTCGTCGAGCGCGCGGGCGAAGCGGTCGAAGGCGAACATCGATCCGACGCTGGCGAAGACCTCGGGGGTGTCGCTCGACGTTGGGCTCACAGCACCGCTCCCCAGTATTTCGGCACCGGATCGGCGGCGAGTTCGGGCCATTGCGTCAGGCATTGATGCGCCAGCTTGCGTGCGCGCAGCCCCGACGACGACATCACCTCGCTGTTGGCGATGCTGTCGACCCACAACGTCCGCGCGCCGAACATCCGTCCGAACAGAATCGCGAGCAGCGCCGGGGCCGAGCCGGTGGTGACGATGACGTCGGGGCGGACGGTCGCGACCGCACGGAACAGCTGGAGCGCGACAATGGCGAAGCTCGCCTTGTTCTTGCGGCTCGCATCCTTGAAGCTGAAGAAGCGCGCACCCGGAACCTGCGCCGCGGCGTCGGGGTGGACGGTCGCATAAGCGACGTCGCAGCCGTCCCACGCCGGACGCAGCCGGAGCAACTGGACCCAGTGGCCGCCGCCCGAAGCGACCGCGAGAACGCGCACTCGCCGTGTCGCCATTCGTCGTTCCTCAAACCCCGCCGATCTATTCGGTCGCATCAAGGCGGGTGGCCCCGCGCTGTCAACCGGCTTGTTGCACGTGCGAACAGCGGTTACGAGGCTGCAGCATTGCTCGAGGAGTCAGGTTTTGGTCCGGGTCGGCGTCGTCGGAATGGGCAAGATGGGCCTGTCGCACCTCGCGGTGATCAACGCCCACGCGGGCGTTGAGGTCGCGGGAATCTGCGACAGCGCGAAATACGTCCTCGACGTTCTCGGCAAGTACACCGGGCTGGCGACCTTTACCGATTACGAGGTGATGTTGAAGTCGGTCGAGCTCGACGCGGTGCTGATCGCGACGCCGTCGGCGATGCACGGCCCGATGGTCCGCGCGGCGCTCGACCGCGGCCTCCACGTATTTTGCGAAAAGCCGTTCTGCCTCGACCCCGACGAGGGCGCGGCCTTGGCCGATCTCGCCAAATCGAAGGGGCTGATCTGCCAGGTCGGCTACCACAACCGCTTCATCGGCGCGTTCCGCGAGGTCAAGCGACTCGTCGACACCGGCGCGATCGGGCGCGTCACGCACGTCCTCGCCGAGGCGTACGGCGCGGTCGTGACCAAGCCCAAGGGCTCGTCGTGGCGGACCCAGCGCGCGCAGGGCGGCGGCTGCCTTTACGATTACGCCGCGCACCCGATCAACCTCGTGACGTGGCTGTTCGGTGCCCCCGCGACGGTCGCCGGGGCGGCGCTGGTGCCGGTGTTCTCGGCCGAAACCGACGACCAGGTCTATGGCACGCTGCGCTACGACGGCGGGCTGACCGCGCAGGTCTCGGTCGACTGGACCGACACCTCGGTGCGCAAGATGACGACGCGGCTGACGTTGTGGGGCACCGCCGGGCGCCTGTATGCCGACCGGCAGGAGATCCAGCTGTTCCTCCGCGACGACGTCGGAGCGCTGCCCGACGGCTACACCGCCGGATGGAACACGCGCTACACCACCGAGCTCAGCGATCCGGTCGACTTCTACCTTCGCGGCGAGGAATATTCGGCGCAGATCGACGGCTGGATCGCGGCGATCGGCGGCGGCGCACTCGAAAACGACTTCGCCAGCGCGGTCGAGACCGACCGGACACTGGCGATGTTCATCGACAACGACGGCGCGGTCGAGGCGAACTTCCGTGCGCCCGCACCGGCCGCGGCGAAGACCGGGATGATCGGCAAGTTGATGGGACGCCGCTGAGATGGCTCATAAGATGGCCCATAAGATGGATCGCCTGCTGTTCGGCGATAACCAGTTCTTCGGCATCAACCACATGTCGGAGGAGAAGGCGCGCGCCGGGGCGATGCGCTTCCAGAAGACGCAGGCGATCGTAGACGTCCTCGACGTCGCGCTCGCCGAGGGGGTCCGCACCTTCATGTGCACGACCCACGACCGCATCCTTGAGATCGTCGAGATCATGAAGGCAAACCCGGCGAAATACGCCGACTTCATCTTCTATCCCGGCATGCCGTACGCGCATAAATACGCGAATGCGGTGACCGAGGACGGCTATCTCGGCACGCTCAAGCGCTTCCTGCCGCAGGAGGGGTTGTTCGATGCGGCGGTTCGCGGCGGCATGTCGATCGCCAACAAGGACGTCGAGGGGCTGATTACCCTGCTCGTCGACGCCGAGATGAAGATGTTCGAGGGGGTCAACGCCCCGGTGGTCTTCCTCCAGAACGTCGTCGTCGACCTGCTCCTCGGGCTCAAGTTCAAGGACGCCTTCCGCATCTTCGCCGACCATGTCCGCAAGCGCTACAACGCCGAGCCGGGCTTCATCACTATGAACCTGCCGCTGCTGCTCCGCGCGCTCGAGGCACAGGGCGTCGAAAACCCGATCGTCTGTGCCAACATGAACAAGATCGGCTTCCGCATGTCGGGCGGCTGGGACGCCTATGTCGCGGCGATCGACGCTTATCCGTGCCGCGTCATCGCGATGTCGATCTACGCCAGCGGCGCGATTCCCCCCGCCGAGGCGATCGCGTGGGTCGCCGAGCAGCCGCAGATCGAATCGATGGTGTTTGGGGCTTCGAGCCGGGGGAATATCCGCAACACGGTGGAACTGGTGAAGGCGGCGGACGCGCGCAGGGCGATCGCCGCTTAGTTCTTGATCCTCCCCGTCTTTGGGGAGGGGGACCATGCCCTTGCATGGTGGAGGGGCAGCGGAGCGAGCTCGATATCGGGTTCGTTCAACCGCCCCTCCACCGCGAAGACGCGGTCCCCCTCCCCGAAGACGGGGAGGATTAGCTCACGCAGCCAATCGCTGGTCCGCGAACGCCTCCGCCACCAGCTCGTAACTCCGCACCCGCGCCGCGTGATCGTGGACGATATTGACCAGCATCGCCTCGTCGGCACCATATTCCGCGACCGCCGCCTCGATCCCGGCGCGGACCGTCGCGGGCGAGCCGATGATCATCCGGCGGCCCCGGCGCTGCGCTGCGTTCGGGTTGGCGGCGAGCCATGCCGCGGCCTTCTCGGGGCTGGGCACCGGGATCAGCACGCCCGTCAGCAGGTGCGCGAGCATCATCCGCGACGACAGCGCCAGCCGCTCGGCCTCGGCGTCGGTCTCGGCGCAGACGGTCCAGACCGCCGCCATCGTGTACGGCTTCGCCGCGCGCACGCCTGGGCGGAATGCGCGCCGGTACTGCGCCGCGATCTCCGCCCCGTCGCTGTTGATGAAGTCGGCGAAGCAATACGGCAGGCCGGTTTCTGCCGCCCATGCCGCGCTGTCGGGCGACGAGCCGAGCAGCCAGACGTCGGGGGTCTCGGGCAGGCCGGGCAGCGTCCTGGCGAGACCGGCGAAGGCGTGACCCGGCGGCAGGTCGTCCTCGAGATAGCCGAGGAGCTCGGCGAGCTGGTTGGGGAAGTCGTTCGGCGACTGGGTCCGCCGGTCGCGCTGGAGCGCAAACGCGGTCCGCTGGTCGCTCCCCGGCGCACGCCCGAGGCCGAGGTCGATCCGCCCCGGGTATAGTCCGCTGAGCATCGAGAAGGTCTCGGCGACCTTGAACGGGCTGTAGTGCGGCAGCATGATCCCGCCGCTGCCGAGGCGGATCGAGCGCGTTGCCGCCCCGACCGCGGCGAGCAGAACCTCGGGCGCGGCCCCGGCGAGTGCGGGCGAAGCGTGATGCTCGGCCGCCCAGTAGCGATGGTAGCCGAGCCGCTCGCCGGCGCGGGCGAGGTCGATCGAGTTGGACAGTGCCGCTGCGGCGGTCGTGCCTTCGGCGATAGGGGACTGGTCGAGGATACTCAGACGCATGGCGAATACTCCGGTCTGACACGGAGATAGGAACGCCGCGGTCGCAATGGAACGGGCTGCACTAATGTTGGTTTGTTAATCCTTCGCGGGGCAAATCTGGGAGACTATCAATGTCGCGCGCATTATTCGTTCTGGGCACGCTTGCCCTTGTTTCGGCGGCGCCCGGCAACGCGCGCGAGGCGCGCCACCACGCGCTGCCGCCGGTGCCGCAGTCGGCCGATATCGCCGCGTTGAACCGCGAGTCGCTCGCCAAAATCGCGCCGGTTTCAGCCAGTGCGCCCGCTGCCGATACTTAGCAGGCAGCCAGCGCGCCTGCGCCTAAGAAGTCGACCCGGAAGCACTGACGGGCAGGCCGAAGGCGGCACGCAGCTCCGCCCACGCCGCCGCCTTCGATGCGAGCGCCATCGTATGCGCCGGGCTGCTCGACGGCAGGGTCAGGTGCGGGGTTCCAGGCTCGAGTAGCCGGGCCCCGATCGCCGCGGCTTTCTGCCCGTTGAAAGCGACGAGGCGCAGGTCGGGGAGCGATGCGACCAGCGGCGCGAGATCGTTGCTCTCGACGTCGCGGATCGCACCGTCGAGGCTGCCGTCGCGCCGCGCGGTCGCGATCACGTCCCATAGGCCGATCCCTGCTTCGAGCAATGCGGCGAGGCGGTCGGGGTAGTCGAGCGCGGCGAGGTCGACGCCGATGACGCTGCCGGTCAGGCGCCAGAAGGCATTCTGCGGGTGTGCGTAGTAACGGCCCGCCGCGAGCGACTTAACCCCGGGGAGGCTGCCGAGGATGAGGACCCGGGTTCGTACGGCGACGACGGGGGCGAAGCTGGCGTGGCGGGTCATTGCTCCCCTCCACACGTGATTGTCATTTCGAACCGGGGTCTATCCGCGCAGTGACCTCGATCTCGATCAGCATCTTCGGATCGATCAGCCCGGCGACGATCATCGTCGCCGCCGGCCTCGATACCCCGAACGCGGCACGAAGCTGCGGCCAGCACGCCTCGAAATCGGCAGCGTCAGTAAGGATATAGCGGACCCGGACGACGTCGTCGAAACCCGCCCCGGCCTCCGCCAGCGCCGCCGCGATCGTCGCCAGCGCCGCCGCGCATTGCGCCTCGATCCCGTCGGCGACCGTCATCGTCGCCGGGTCGACCCCGGTGCAGCCTGAGACGAACACCCAGCCGTCTGCATCAGCAACTGCGCGCGAATAGCCGATCAGGTCCTCGTACGCCGAGCCGCTGGCGATGCGGCGGCGCCCGGCTACCAGCTGCGGCCCTGCTTGATCGGCGTACGGTTGGCCAGCATCGCCAGCGTCGGGTTGTCGCCGACGCTCGTCTCGGCGAGCCCCTGCAGCGTGCCGTCGGACAGGTCCTCGGGCTCGGCGAGGTTCTCGGCAACGGTGGTCCATTCGCCGTGCGCGCGGCGCTTGACGACTTCGAAGCCGGTGTTGAGCAGGTTGGTGACGTTGCCGTCGCGCGCCAGCCGCGTCGGCCCGCCGAGCACCACCGCGATCAGCCGCGTGCCGTCGTGCGCCGCCGACGCCGCGAGGGTGAACCCCGCCGCCTGGGTGTAGCCGGTCTTGATTCCGTCGACGCCGGGCAGCGTCGTCAGCAAATGGTTGTGGTTGGCGATGCTCTTGCCCTCGTAATCGACCGCGACCTGGCTGAAGACGCGGTAGAATTGCGGGAAGTCGCGGACGACGGCGCGGCTCAGCGTGCCGATGTCGCGCGCGGTGGTGAGCTGGCGGCTGTCGGGCAGGCCGGTGGCGTTGACGAACTGCGACGAGGTCATGCCGAGTTTCTTCGCGGTCGCGGTCATCCGAGCCGCAAAGGCTTGCTCGCTGCCGCTGATATGCTCTGCGACGGCGACCGCGATGTCGTTCGCCGACTTGGTCGCGATGATGTCGATCGCGTCCTTGAGGCTGATCGTCGAGCCGACCCGCAGGCCGAGCTTCGACGGCGCCTGGTGCGCGGCGTGCTTCGATATGACGACCGCGTCGGTCAGATGGGCGGCGCCGTGCGCCAACTGATCGAAGGCGATGTAGAGCGTCAGCACCTTGGTGATCGACGCCGGATAGCGCGGCGCATCGGCCTGGCGGGCATACATCACCTCGCCGGTCGAGGCGTTGAGCAGGATCGCAGCGTATTTCGGAACGGTGTAGAGACTCGACGCCGCAGCCGGCACGGCAACTGCCAACGAACTTAAGAAACCGATAAGAAGCCGTTGAGTCCGCAAAGGAAACTCCTCCCGCACGCCGTTGGTGCATTGTAACAAATGTCGAGTCACCAGCGCAAGCGGGATGTGGCGCGATCTTCGGGCAGCTTGCCGCGCCCGGCGATTATCGCCACATAGCGCCGGATGTCCGCCCCCCCGCAAAACGGCTCCGTGCAGAACCAGCGCCGTACCTTCGCGATCATCTCGCATCCCGACGCCGGCAAGACGACCTTGACCGAAAAGCTGCTGCTGTTCGGCGGCGCGATCCACCTTGCGGGTGAGGTCCGCGCCCGCGGCAACAACCGCCGCGCCCGGTCGGACTGGATGAAGATCGAGCAGCAGCGCGGGATCAGCGTGACCAGTTCGGTGATGACCTTCGAGCGTGCCAGGGTCACCTACAATCTGCTCGACACCCCGGGGCACGAGGATTTCAGCGAGGACACCTACCGCACGCTGACCGCGGTCGACTCAGCGGTGATGGTGATCGACGCCGCGCGCGGGATCGAGGCACAGACGCGCAAGCTGTTCGAGGTGTGTCGTCTCAGGGACGTGCCGATCGTCACCTTCGTCAACAAGGTCGATCGTGAGGGGCGCGACCCGTTCGAACTGCTCGACGAGGTCGCCGACAAGCTCGCGCTCGACGTCGTGCCGATGAACTGGCCGGTCGGCATGGGCGGCCAGTTTCGTGGGCTGTGGGACCTGCGGCGCAACCGCCTGACGATCCCCGAAGGCGACAGCAAGACGAGCGGCCGGACGATCGAGATGACCGGCTTGGACGACCCGCGCCTCGCCGACCATGTCCCCGCCGACGAGCTGGTGAAGTTCCGCGCCGAGGCCGAACTCGCGCTCGGCGGCTATGCCACGCTCGACCCCGACCTCTACCGCAAGGGCGCGTTGACCCCGGTGTTCTTCGGCTCGGCGCTGAAGGACTTCGGCGTCGAGGACCTGATCGACGGCCTCGCTGCCTACGCCCCAGCACCGCGCATCCAGCACGCGATCCCGCGCGACGTCCGCCCCGACGAGCCCGCCGTCACCGGCTTCGTCTTCAAGGTGCAGGCGAACATGAACCCGCAGCACCGCGACCGCATCGCCTTCATGCGCGTCTGTTCGGGGCGCTTCCGCCGCGGCATGAAGCTCAAGCAGGTCGCGACCGGCAAGGTCATCGCGGTCAATTCGCCGATCTTCTTCTTCGCCGCCGACCGCGAGATCGCCGACGAGGCGTTCCCCGGCGACATCATCGGCATCCCCAACCACGGCGTCTTGCGCGTCGGCGATTCACTGACCGAGGGCGAGGCGCTGACCTTCACCGGCATCCCGAACTTCGCCCCCGAAATCCTCAAGCGCGTCCGCTTGGGCGACCCGACCAAGTCGAAGCAGCTGCGCTCGGCGCTTAACGACATGGCCGAAGAGGGGGTGACCCAGCTGTTCCGCCCGCTGATCGGTGCGCAATGGATCGTCGGCGTCGTCGGCCAGTTGCAGCTCGAAGTGCTGATCTCGCGCCTGTCGGCCGAATACAACGTCGCCGCCGGCTTCGAAGCGTCGCCGTTCGACACTGCGCGCTGGATCACCGCCGAGGCCCCCGCCGACCTCAAGACCTTCATCGACGCCCACCGCGGCGCGATGGCCGAGGACCGCGACGGCGCGCCCGTATTCATGGCGCGCGACCAGTGGGAACTGAACTACACCGAGCAGCGCGAGAAGGCGGTGCGGTTTACCGCGACGCGGGAGCGGGCGTGAACATTCCCTCTCCCCCTGAGGGAGAGGGACGGTCGCGCCCTTCGCGCGACCAGGGGGAGGGTGCGGGTGGCCATGACAACCCCTCCCTCGATGTCCTCACCCTCACCCTGGTCGCGAAGGCGCGACCGTTCCTCTCCCTCGAGGGGAGAGGGAAGATATGACCTCGCTTTACGCCGATGACGACGCCCGCCGCGCACGCATCGACGCGCTGCTCGCCGAACTCGACTCCCCGCCGCCGCCTAAGCGCGGATTCTTCCGCCGCTTCTGGAAACTTATCCTCGCCGCCGTCGTCGTCGCGGTCATCGTCACCGGGGTCTGGCTTGTCGTCACCGCGCCGCTCGGGCGCGCGCTCGAGCCGCTGAAGAACCCGAGCCTCGTCCTGCTCGACGACGCCGGCCACCCGATCGCGCGTCGCGGCGACTATAAGGAGCTGCCGGTCACGATCGCCGAGCTGCCGAAGTACGTCCCGCAGGCGATCATTTCGATCGAGGACCGGCGTTTTTACTCGCACTGGGGAATCGATCCGCAGGGCATCGCCCGGGCGATGTTCCGCAACGCCGAGGCGGGCGGCGTGTCGCAGGGCGGGTCGACCCTGACCCAGCAGCTCGCCAAGACGAGCTTCCTCAGCAGCGACCGCACGATCAAGCGCAAGCTGCAGGAAATCATCATTGCCTTCTACCTCGAAAGCCGCCTGACCAAGGACCAGATCCTGTCGCGCTATCTTTCGAGCGTCTATTTCGGCGAGGGCGCGTACGGGCTGCGCGCCGCGGCGCGAACCTATTTCGACCGCGAACCCGAAGACCTCAGCGTCGGCCAGGCAGCGATGCTCGCCGGGCTGGTCAAGGCGCCGTCGAGCCTCGCGCCATCACGCCACCTCGCCCGCGCGCAGGACCGCGAGCGTGTCGTGCTGCAGGCGATGGTCGAGACCGGCGCGCTGACCGCGGCGCAGGCGCAGCGTGTCGCCCCGGCGCGCTTCACCCCCGGGCGCAAGGCGATCCCGACGGGGTCGTACTTCGCCGACTGGGTTCTGCCGCAGGCGCGTGGGGTCGTCGATCCGGGACAATACGGCGATGTCGCGGTGCGGACGACGCTCGACCCGGCGCTCCAGCACGATGCCGAGCGCGCGGTGTCGGACATGCTCGCGGGCGCGGGCGGGCTCAATATTCATCAGGCGGCGCTCGTTGCGATGCGCCCCGACGGGCGGGTCGTGGCGATGGTCGGCGGTGCGAACTACACCGCGACGCCGTTCAATCGGGCGACGCAGGCGCTGCGCCAGCCGGGGTCGTCGTTCAAGCTGTTCGTCTATCTCGCCGCACTTCACGCCGGGGCGACAACGGGGACGATCATCGACGATTCGCCGACGACGATCGGCGACTGGTCGCCGAAGAACGACGAGGGCAAGTATCGCGGGCGGATCAGCCTCGCCACCGCTTTCGCCGCGTCGTCGAATATCGCCGCCGCCAAGCTGACGCAGCAGGTCGGAGTCGAGGCGGTGCGCAAGCAGGCGCGGCTGCTCGGGGTAACGGTGCCGCTGTCGAACTACGAAGGGCTCGCGCTCGGCACGTCGGGGGTGCCGCTGATCGAGCTGACCAGCGCTTATGCCGCGGTCGCCAACGGTGCCTATCCGGTCAAGCCGGTCGGGCTCGCCTCGCCGCGCCCGCCGGGGTTGATCGATACGGTGCGCGGCGCGGTCGCGGCGACGCGCGGCTGGCCCGAGCGCGGCCCGATGCTCGAGTTGCTCCAGTCGGCGGTGCGCCACGGCACCGGGCAATCGGCGCTGCTGCCCATTCCGACCTACGGCAAGACGGGGACGACGCAGAACCACCGCGACGCGCTGTTCGTCGGCTTCGCGGGCGATCTCGTCGTCGGGGTCTGGGTCGGCAACGACGACAACTCGCCGATGACCGGAGTCGTCGGCGGCACGGTGCCCGCCAAGCTGTGGAAGAAGTTCATGACCGCCGCGCTGACCCGCGAAGGATTGCTCCGCCCGGCGCCGGTGCAACGGAGCCCGGTCGACGCGATCGGCGACCTTGTGGGGAATGTCGTCGGCGATGCGACCGGGGAGGCGGCGGACGCGATCCGCGACGCATTCGCCGGGCGCCGCCGCGATGATCGGCCGGACTTGCCGGATCCGCCCGAACCACCGGATCCGCCCGAGCCGCGTTGAAGGCGCTAAAGGGTGGAGCCAGCGCTGCATTAGATGTGGAGCCGGCACTGCAGTAAATAGTGTCATCCCGGCGAAAGCCGGGACCCATTTTCCACAGACTTTGGTCGTGAGGCGAGGCCCTTGGTGCTGCCGTGTTCACGGCGACGGCCTCTGGAAAATGGGTCCCGGCCTTCGCCGGGATGACAACTCAGAATTTAGACCTCCTCCAGTCGATGTCCCCCACGCACGAAGCGATGGCACGGGATCGCTCGCGTCGGGTCGCCCAGCCGCAGCCTGACCTCACCAAGGATCGCCCGGGTAATCTGCGGCAGGTCGAGCGCCGCCGCCGCCTCCCAGTCGAACCACGCAAGTTCGTCGAGCTCGCCCGATCCAGCGCCGGGATCGAGCGACAGCAGCGCCCCGGCGTCGGCCATGAAAAAGCGCGCGTCGAACCGGCGCGGGCGGGCCGGGGGGGTGATCGCGCGGGCGACGAAATCGAGCGCGGCGAGGTCGGGCGCTGCCCCGGCGGCGAAGAAGTCGCGCCACGCCCCGGCGCGCTTCACCGGCGTCGCCGGACGCGCCAGCAGCAGCCCCGTCTCCTCGAAGGTCTCGCGGATCGCGGTCATCGCCAGCGCCCGCCCGCGCGCCTGGGTCGTCGTCCGGGCGAGAGCGGCGGCGACGTCGCCGACGAGCTCGGTCGCGGCGGGAACGGCGAAGTCGCCGCGGTCGATGCCCCCGCCGGGGAAGACCCACTTGCCCGGCATGAAGGCGTGGCCGCCGTGCCGCCGCCCCATCAGCACGCGGGGCTCGGCTCCGGCTCCGTCACGGCGGACGATCAGCAGCGTCGCCGCATCCTTCGGCCGCCCCGAGGTCAGGACGGGCGCGGGACCCTTCGACGCGGCTGCCGTCAAAGCGTCATCCGCTGCAATTCGCGCTGCTTGTCGAGCCACTGATGCTTGAGTGCACCGAGGACGTGGAGGGCGAACAGGCCGTACAGTGCCAGCGCGAAGGTCGCGTGCCAGCTGAAGAACAGCTTGTGCAGCCCCTTCTTGTCGGGCTGGGCGATGGCCTGGATCCACCCGATCCGCGGCACCTCGAACAGCCCGAACAGCCTCAGCGGATGCTCGGCCGCTCCGCTGAACGCCGAATCGTGCATGTAGCCGGTCAGCGGCAGGCCGATGATGATGACGTACAGCGCGAAGTGCGTCAGGTGCGACAACGTCGTCTCCCACCACTGCTGCCCCGGCGGCGGCGGCGGCGCGTGCGTCACCCGCCACAGGATGCGCATCAGCCCGAGGCCGAGGACGGTCAGCCCGATCGACTTGTGCAGGTCGATCGTCGGCCGCTCCCAGTCTTTCGGGAAAGTGTCGATCAGCCAGATCATCACGACGTTGGCGATGATCAGCGCAGCGATCACCCAGTGGAAAATAATTGCGGGCCTGGTGTACTTTTCGGCGAGGGGCATGCGGCTTCCGTTTCGTTACGCCTAGACAAACGGCTTGTGGCACGCGGGCGCGGCTTGCCGCTATAGGCATCTTCCCACCCGCATGAAGGTCTGCCCTTGCCCGTCGAGCTTCAAGCCGTCCTCCGTGCCAATTCGCCGCGCTGGACCCCGGTCCCGACTCCGCTCGCGAGCACGCTGATCCACGGTGGCGTCGCGGTCTTGTGGGTCGTGCTGTTCGCCGGCGCGTTCGTCTTTTCCGGCGTCTTCGCGTGGAGCGTCGGACTGGTCTACGTCGCCTACGACACCGTCCTGCTGGTCTTCACCTTCCTCCAGACATGGATGCTCCGCCGCGCCCTTCCCGCCCCCGGACCTGGGCTTCCCGCCGGGGTCGCGGTGATCGTCGCCGCGCACGACGAGGCTGAGGTGCTGCCGGTGACGCTCGCCGCGCTGTTCGGCCAGTCCGACCGCCCCGACCGCATCGTCATCGCCGATGACGGCTCGACCGACGGCACCGCGGCGCTGCTGGCGCGCGACTTCGGCCTGATCGCCCCCGCGATAGGCAGCCTGAGCGCCGAGAGCACGACCCATCCCGGGCTGCTCTGGCTGCGCCTGCCCCACGGCGGCAAGGCGGCGGCGCTCAACATCGCGCTTGGTGCGATCGACAGCGACATCGTCATGACCGTCGACGCCGATACCTTGCTCGAGCCCGTCGCGATCGCGGCGATCCGCGCGGCGTTCGTCGCCGATCCCGCGCTCGTCGCCGCGACCGGCGTCCTGACCCCGGTATGCGACGCCTCCGCCGGGGGGCGCCTGTTCGAGTGGTTCCAGAAATACGAATATATCCGCAACTTCCTGTCGCGCTTCGCGTGGGAGCGCGTCGGCGGGCTGCTGCTGATCTCGGGGGCGTTCGCCGGGTTCCGGCGGCAGGCGGTGCTCGACGTCGGCGGCTTCGATGCCGATTGCCTCGTCGAGGATTACGAGCTGATCCACCGGCTGCGGCGCTTTGCGGTGCTCAACGGGCGGCACTGGACGACGGCGGTGGTCGGCGGTGCGCGGGCGCGGACGACCGCACCCGCCGACCTGCCCGCCTTCCTGCGCCAGCGGCGGCGCTGGTTCGGTGGCTTCCTCCAGACGCAATACTGGTACCGCGACATGGTCGGCGACAGCCGCTACGGTCACCTTGGAGTGTGGATGCTCCCGGTCAAGGCGTTCGACACCTTCCAGCCGGTGTTCGGGCTGACCGCGTTCGCGCTGCTGGTGACGTATCTCGCGCTCGGCCGGGTCCATGTCCTCGCGCCCGTCGCGATCGTCATCGGCGCCAAGATCGCGATCGACCTCGCCTTTCACCTGTGGTCGATCCGGCTCTACCGCCACTGGGCGGGCGGTCCGCCGATGGGCGCCGGCGCGGCGGTGCTGGCGTCGCTGGTCGAGCCGTTCAGCTTCCAGTTGCTCCGCCACGCCGGCGCGGCATGGGGCTGGGTCTATTTTCTGGGCGGCAAGCAGACGTGGGGCAAGCAGAGCCGCGGCGGGCTGACCGGCGAGCTGCCCGCTAAAACTTGAACTTGAGCTTGACCATCGCGCGCTTGCTGACGCTGCCGTTGCCGAACGATTCCTGATCACCCTCGATCCCGGCGGTGCCGCCGAGAAATTTGGTCGTCGCGCGCAGCGGCTGGGGCTCGAACTTGTCGATCGGGCGCAGGTCGAGCCGCAGCCCGTCGTCGTCGCGATGCCCGCAAACGGTAACCTCGTCGCTGGTCACTGGGCACGGCTGGACGATCGCCTTGTGCAGGTCGACCGGAGCCGCAGGCCCGATCGTCGTGAGGCTCGCCTGCGCGATGAGGAGTAGTCCCAGCATGGCGGGGGGATCATGACCCGCGAGCGCTCGTGAGGCAAACGCTCACGTGAGGCGGGACGCACCGACCGCCCTTAAAATCCTCCCCGTCTTCGGGGAGGGGGACCGCACCCCTCTTGGGGTGTGGTGGAGGGGCGGCGCAGCGAACTCACATTATGAGCCCGCTCGACCGCCCCTCCACCATGCAAGGGCATGGTCCCCCTCCCCCGAAGGCGGGGGAGGATCTAGATCAGACCAAGGTCGCCAGCGCGCCGCGGTCGAAGTCCTTGAGCTCGCCCATCCGGCCGTCGCGGACCTTCTCCGCCCAGTCGGGGTCGACGATCAGCGCGCGGCCGACCGCGACGAGGTCGAACTCGTCCCTGTCGAGCCGCGCCAGCAGCCCGTCGAGCGACGCCGGCTGCGAGCCCTCGCCACCGAATCCGGCGATGAACTCGCCCGACAGGCCGACCGAGCCGACGGTGATCGTCGCCTTGCCGGTCAGCTTCTTCGCCCAGCCCGCAAAGTTAAGCCCTTCGTCGCCGTCGATCTCGGCGAACTCGGGCTCCCAGAAGCGGCGCTGCGAGCAATGGAACACGTCTGCCCCGGCCTCGGCGAGCGGGTTGAGCCATGCCGCCAGCGCGTCGGGCGTCGTGGCGAGCTTGACCGAGAAGTCCTGCTGCTTCCACTGCGACAGGCGGATGATCAGCGGCAGGTCGCCGATCGCCGCCTTGACGGCCTTGACGACTTCGCCGGCGAAGCGCGCGCGTTCGGGCAGCGCGCCATTCCAGCCGTCGTCGCGGACGTTGGTGCCGTCCCAGAAGAACTGGTCGATCAGATAGCCGTGCGCGCCGTGAAGCTCGACCGCGTCGAAGCCGAGCCGCTTCGCGTCGGCGGCGGCCTGCGCGAAGGCGGCGATCGTGTCGGCGATATCGGCGTCGGACATCGCCTTGCCGTATTCCTTGCCCGGGCGGAGGAGCCCCGACGGGCCCTCGGCCTCATGTTTGTAATCGGGCAGCTGGACATTCTTCATCGCGCCGACATGCCACAACTGCGGTGCGATCTTGCCGTTCGCCCCATGGACCGCGTCGACGACCTTGCCCCAGCCGCCGAGCGCCGCTTCGCCGTGGAAGACCGGGACGTTGGGGTCGTTGAGCGACCCGGCGCGGTTGACCCCGGTGCCCTCGGTGACGATCAGCCCGACCTGCCCCTCGGCACGCCGCTGGTAGTATTCCGCGACGTTGGCGCCGGGCACGCCGCCGGGCGAGAACGACCGCGTCATCGGCGCCATGACGATCCGGTTGGGCAGGTGCAGCCCGGCCATGTCGAACGGGCGGAAGAGCGGGTTGGTCATCGGGCGGCCTCGGGTTGGTTTCGCGGCCGTATTACGGGCTAGTTGACGCACGCGGCAAGTGGGCCACGACGAAGGATTTCTTGGGGGTCTCGCGCGGCGGCCGGCTCAGCCGCCGGACCGCCGCGGGCGCGAGCATGTGCGGGACGGTCAGGATCGCAAGCGCCATGAAGGTCGCCGCCGTAAGCCGCTCCGGCAGCGCAAGCCGGTCATGCACGGCGTAGATCGCCGTGACGATAGCCAGCGCGGCCCCTGTCACGGGGACGACGACCGGTGCCCAGCGGCCCACCCGCCAGCGCCGCGCCTCGGCGAGCGCCCCGACGAAATGGCGCGGCGAATGGAACAGGCAGAAGAAGGCGGCGAACCCCGCCACCGGCGGCAGGATGAGCAGCATGAGCAGGCTGGCGGTCGCTGCGGCGGCATCGGCAGAGCGACGCGCGACAGTCATCGCGACGATCCCGGCGGCTGCGATCGCCAGCGCGACCGGCGCGACGAGCAGGAGAGCGTCGGCGACGCCCGCGGCCGGTGCCCCCGCCAGGGCAACGAAGATGCCGGCGACCGAGTCGCGGTGGCGGAGCGCCGGCGCGGCGATCAGCGCGACGCCAAGCCCGGTAGCGAGAAAACGCGAGCCGGCCGCCGCCCAATCCTCGGCAAAATGCATCACGGCGATGACTATGAAGCCGGCCAGCGCCGCGACGGGCGCGACCAGCCACGCGGTCGCGGTGGCGGCGGCGATGCCCAGATACACCGCGAGGACGGGCACGAAGCTCCGGCGCTGCGTCCCCCAGCCGCGGATCAGCTCGATGTCGAGCGCGCCGTGGGGCAGGCCGAAGACGAGGATCGCCCCGCACGCCGCGACGAGCGCGGTCGACCCCGACAGCGGCAATTCCGCCGCCGCGGCGACGAACAGGACCACGGTCGCGCTGAGCGCAACCGTGGTCCCGATGGGCGATGGAGTCGCCGTCGCGCGGCGGTCGATCGACACCGCGCGGCCGCTTAGACCGCGACCGGCCGCGTCCCGGCGAACGGCTCGTCGCGCTCGGCCGCCGACTTCCGCACCGCGATATTATAGACGAGGATGCCGAGACCGACCTTCGAGATGATATCGGCGAAAGTGTAGCCGATCTGGACGCCGGTCGTCACCGCGCCGCCGCTGAGGCCGGTGAACGGCAGCATATAGACCAGCGGGTAGAAGCCCCACGAAGCGAAGGTCAGCAGCCGCGCGCTCTTGATCAGCCCACGGACATTCTCGGGCTGGCGGTTGATCGATTCGCCGAGGCCCTTGAACAGCGCCCACACGATGTAGATGAACGGGATCGTCGACAGCGTGCCCCACAGCGCGCGGGTGGCATTGTCGGCGGCGATCTCGCCCGGGTAGCCGAGGCCGATCATCAGCGCCGCGGCGAGCCCGAGGCGAAACGAGCGCGATACGGTTTCGGACTGCGGCAGCTTCATCACGAGAATCAGCTCGATTAGCAGCAACGGCACCGTCAGCAGCCAGTCGACGTAGCGATAGGCATCGTTGAACGCAAAACCCGTCGCGGTAAGCGTGTCGTTGCGCAGCGTATAAGCATCCTCCCAACTATTGAAGATGCGGAAGTAGTGATAAGCGGCAATCGCCGTCACAAGCCCGGATATCGTCAGTGCGGTCTTGTAAGATGCCGATACCTGCGTGCGCCCCATCCACAAGAAAATTGAGGCAGCCGCCATCGTTGCAAGCGTGAATGAGAAGGCATTGTATACTAGCGTATATTGTCCCACCGACAAGGGGATCATGATCTACTCCTCTGTTGATGCGCCGATTTCGCGTGAGTTGCGATCATTGTCGATGCGCAAAATGTCCTGCGTAGCGATGCCACGCGCGGCATTTTCGCCGCAGGGTGCAGATCGTCGGTGTCTTTGCCGTCGGCCAAGGTGAGATCCGGCGCCGGACTCAAGTCCCGTGTAGGATTTTTGTAGGATTTGGCACATTTTATTGACAAAATGACCCGAATGCGTTAAGTACGCGTATGGTCCATATCGCCGACTTCGCGCCCTTCGCCCCCGCTGCCCCACGGCCCCGCCGCGATGGCTGGACCCCTGCGACGCAGCAGTCGTTCATCGCCGCGCTCGCGGTCGGCGGATCGGTGAT